>NZ_JBHVYH010000002.1:0-477044 GCF_042880995.1 Arthrobacter sp. NPDC058288 | reverse complement strand
GTGGCGGCACCGGCATCAGCAACCTCGGCCAGCCCTGCCGGAAACACCACCGGCTCAAACACACCACAGCCTGGAGACCCGTAAACGCCACCCGCTACCGGGCACCGGGCTGGATCTCACCCGCGGGACGCTCCTACCCCGGCGAACAACAGGACTGGGAACCGCCCGACTGGCCGGACCACCCCGACCACGGAAGCGACTACCCGGCGGTCGCGGGCGACGCCACCGGGTGGGAACCGCAATGGGCACCCGAACGGGAACCGGAGTGGGAACCGCAGTGGGAACCGCAATGGGAACCGCAATGGGAACCGCCCGACTCGCCGGACGCACGCGCCGGGGTAGACCGAGCCACCGATGCCGTCGATCCCGGAGAGACCGGGCCACCATTACCGGCGGACCCCTTCCCTGAATGGGCCCTCTTCACCGCGGCGTAGGATCACCCTTGCCTCTGCTGCCCACCGGTTGCCCCGGGTGAGTAGTCACAGCCTCGGATCACCGTTGTGGACGCGCGCTGCTGCCTGTATCCGTCGCCTGCCGGTGCCGGCGGATCCGCCACGTGACCAGCACACCGGCTGCCACTGCGGCAACGACGATGGCGGCGGCACTTCCGGCGGTGTGCGCCACCTCGTCGTATAGGTTCCCGGCAAGGTATCCAAGGGTCACGAACAGGCTGCCCCACAGCACGCCACCGGTGATGTTCCACAGCGCGAAGCGCCGGTAGGGCATGCCGCTGAGCCCGGCCAGTGCCGGCATGACCGCGCGGAAGAAAGCGGTAAACCGCCCAAGGAAGATGGCCGGGCCGCCGCGCCGCTGCAGGAAATCCTGGGCCTTCTCCAACTGGGGGCGCTTCCGGTCAAAGATCCTTAGTGACATCAGCCGGGGGCCCAGGTGCTTGCCGATTTCGTAGCCCACCGTGTCACCAAGGATCGCGGCGGAGACCACTACGGCAATCATCGCCGGGAGCGGGACGCTGCCCTTGCCGGCGATCACACCTCCCACCACCGCGGCGGTTTCGCCGGGGATGACGAACCCGATAAAGAGGGCATCCTCGGCGAAAACGAGCGCGAACACAACACAGGCCACCAGTACCGGGCTGGCGTTGAGGAGTCCGTCGAAGAATGCCTGCATCAGCAACAGTGTGGCAGTAGGACGGGCTGCCGTCAGCCTTTCAGGTCCCTGCGTCTCCTATGCTGGGGCCATGGACGCCTCGCAGCAGTTGGGCAGTAAGCCGATTCTCACCCTGACGGTGAATCCGGCCTTGGACATCAGCACCTCAACCGAACAAGTCAGCAGCGGCCATAAGCTCAGGTGCGGCGCGAGCCGCCTCGACCCGGGCGGCGGCGGCATCAACGTGGCGAGGGTAATCCAGCGCCTGGGCGGACAAACCCTGGCGGTGTACACGGCAGGGGGGCCCACGGGGGAAGCCTACCGCCGGCTGATCGAAGCGGAGCGGATCCCGACGCTGGCTGTCCCCATCCAGGGGAGCACCCGTCAGGACTTCACCGTTGATGAGACATCCACCGGCAAACAGTTCCGGTTCGTGCTGCAGGGCCCGGAACTCAGGGAACCGGAGTGGCAGTCATGCCTGGACCTTGTTGCCGCCTCCATGCCGGCGGGCGGTTACGTGGTGGCCAGCGGCAGCCTTCCGCCGGGAGTCCCGGACGATTTCTATGCGCGGGTTGCCCGCGTGGCTCGGCAGTCCGGTGCCCACTGCGTCGTTGACGCGTCCGGCCCGGCACTCACCGAGGCGCTGGCCGCGGGAGTGTTCATGGTCAAGCCGAGCCTGCGCGAACTGGGGGCACATTTCGGCGCCACCTTGGACAGTGAGCAGAGTCAGGTGGACGCCGCATCCGCCCTCGTTGCTGACGGGGCGGCGGAACACGTCGCCCTGACGCTCGGCGGGTCCGGTGCCTTGCTCGCGTCGAAGTCCGGCCTCATCCGGCTCACTGTGCCGGATGTGACGGTGGTCAGCACGGTGGGGGCCGGGGACAGTTTCCTCGGCGCTTTTGTGCTCCGGCTCGCCCAAGGGCGCCCGCTTGAAGACGCTTTCCGGGCCGCAGTGGCCGCCGGAAGTGCCACGGTCATGACACCTGCCACCGAATTGTGCCACCGGGCGGACGTTGAACGCCTGGAAGCCGAGCTCGCCAACTCAGCGACCTGACCGGCCGCGGGTGTCCTGAGCGCCCTGGCACCGCAGCCGGAACCTGTCCACGTGTAGGTGGTCTGCATCGGGAAAGGTCTCTGGCCGAATGCAGGAGGGCGGCGGCAACCCCTCGGGTTGCCGCCGCCACGCGGTTGACCTGCCGGCGGTTACGCCACCGCTGCGGGCTCTTTGACCTTCAAGGGTTCAATCTTGCCCATGACGAACAAATAGTTGGCGGCGCCCACAAGCGAGACGGCTCCGATGACCGCCAGCGGTGCCACGAAGGAACCGGTCTGGTCCACCAGCACGCCGATCAGGATGGGAGTGAAGATCCCGGCGAGGTTGGAGGCGAAGTTCTGCAGTCCGCCGATGGATCCGACGTGCTTCGAGCTCGGGGCAACGTCCGCGGGCAGGGACCAGATTCCGGTCGCTGCGACGGTGAGGCTTGAGTATGCGACGGAGAGCAGCGCCAGGGCCATCCAGGCCTCCGGGACGAGGGCGGCAAACATGATCACCGAGCCGCCTGCGAGCCCGCCGGCGATGGCGGTCTTCCGCACCTTGGTGACGGATGCGCCGGCACGGACGGCGCGGTCGGCCAGATATCCGCCCAGCCAGCCGCACAGCACCGCGCAGATACCCGGAATGGCGCCGAAGAAGCCCAGCTTGAGCAGGTCGAACCCGCGCTCCTTGACGAGGTAGCTCGGGAAGAACGTGATGAAGAAGTAGATTGCGCTGTTCAGGCAGAAGAAACCGAACATCATGCTGAGGATGGTGCGGTACTTGAAGAGTGAGCGCCAGGGCAGCTTGGCGGCGTTGGCGTCATCGCTGCCTTCGCCGCGGGCTCCGCCTTCTTCGATATAGGCCACTTCGGCGGCGTTGGCGCCGGGGTGCTCCTGGGGGCTGCGGTAGACCTTCCACCAGACGGCGGCCCAGATCAGGCCGGCGACGCCGATGATGATGAACACCGCATGCCAGGAAGTCAGCGCCACGATCAGGGTAACGATGGGCAGCGCGATCACGGCCCCCACCCGGGAACCCGAGTCCCAAATGCTGGTGGCAAAGGCCCGTTCACGGACCGGGAACCAGGTGGCCACCACCTTGGCTGCTGTGCTGGGCGCAGGGCTTTCGCCGACGCCCAGGAGGAAGCGGGCTGCGAACAGGGACCAGAAGTTTGTCGCCGCGGCGGTCACCATGGTGAAGATGGACCACCAGACCGCCGCCAGCGAGAACGACCTGCGCGGCCCGACCTTGTCCACATACCATCCGGCAGCCAGCTGGCAGAAGTCGTAGGCCCAGAAGAAGGCCGCAAAGATAAGGCCCTGCTGCGTGGCGGTCAGTTCAAAGTCCTTGCCCATAAAGGGCAAGGCCACACTGAGGCTGGAGCGGTCCAGGTAGTTGATGCTCAGCCCGATGAAGGCGAGCCAGATAATGACCCAGCGCTTCCGGGTCATGATGCGGGGATTTTTGGGGGAAGACGTACTGGCAACTTTACTTCCGAGCGCAGTCATGTGGTCTCCTTCGACGTGAACATGGCTTCGGGCGCCTGTGGCACCGGGGGAAGACACCGAAGATATCGATGCCAAATCATATAGGAATCTGGTTAATCATATAGAAAACGTGATCCAGATCAAGCCCCCCTCGAAAATCGCCCGCAGCAGTCCCCTCCGGGGCGACTGAAGGTCCGGTGGAATATGATTCCCCCAGCGACTCCCACCCGAACAACACCCCAACCAGCACTAAGAGGTCAGCGCGTGCCCCCACGTCAGTCTTCCGATGTCTCCCGCGGCAAAGCAGCCGTCAGCGACGTGTATTCGTCCATGCGCGCCTCAATCCTCGAAGGCGAAATCGCACCCGGAACCCGGATCAACATCGACGCCGTGTCGCGGAACCTGGGCGTATCACAGACGCCGGTGCGCGAAGTGCTGCAGCGGCTCGAAGGTGACAACCTCGTGGTCTACAACCCCGGCCGGGGCTACAGCACCACGCCGCTGCTGGACCTGGCCGAGCTGCGCTCCCTTTTTGAGTTCCGCCTGCTGGTGGAGCCCTGGGCGGCGCGTTCGGCAGCCGTTGACCGGCTGGCCAATCCCTCGGCCGCGCTCGAAAAGGAAATTACGGCATTCCGCGGCGCCATGACGTCCGCGGGTGACCTGCGGCAGGAGCTGGTGGCCCACGACACCCGCTTCCACGACACGATCCTGGCCGCCGCGGGCAACACGGTTGTCCGCCACGCTTTTGCACAGACGCACTGCCACCTGCACACCTTCCGCCTCTACCCGGCCGACGTGGACGGTGCCATTACCGTCGCGGAACATTCGGCGGTCCGCGAGGCCATCAAGGCCTGCCGGCCCGAACAGGCCGAAGCCGCCATGGCGGAACACATCCGGAACTCCTTTGCCCGCTTCGCCCAGGCTTTCGAAGGCCACGCAGACCTCGCACCGCTCGAGGACGGCGGCCCGCCCAGGCGGCACATCGTGGACTAGCTCCCCAAGCCCCGGCCACCCGGCCGGGGCTCTTTTTTGCCCTTGGCACTTGATCTGGATCACACTTCCTATATGATTGTAAAAATTCATATAGGAAATCATGCACACCCTCCAGTTCAATCCGAGAGAAGAGATCCATGCCTTCCATCACTTCCATCACCACCCAGGACGTCCGCTTTCCCACGTCGCTGGAGCTCGATGGTTCCGACGCGGTCAACGTTGACCCCGACTACTCCGCCGCCTACGTCGTCATCCGCACCGATGCGGGCGATGAGGGCCACGGGTTTGTGTTCAGCTGCGGCCGCGGCAACGAGATCCTGACGGCGGCCATCAACTCCTACGCAGCCCTCCTCAAAGGGCGGGATATCAATGAACTGATCTACGACCTCGGCAACGCATCCAAGCGCCTCATCCACGACTCGCAGCTCCGCTGGCTTGGCCCGGAAAAGGGCGTCACCCAGATGGCGGCCGGCGCGCTGATCAGCGCCCTCTGGGACATCCGCGCCCGTCGCGAGAACAAGCCCCTCTGGCTGCTCCTGAGCGAAATGTCCCCGGAAGAGGTCGTGGACGTCGTGGACTTCACCCACATCCGCGACGCCCTGAACCCGCAGCAGGCACTGGATATCCTCCGCGCAGGCCAGGACGGCAAGGCAGCACGGATCGCCTCCCTCAAAGCTGACGGCTACCCCGCCTACACCACCTCACCGGGGTGGCTTGGCTACAGCGACGAGAAACTGGTCCGGCTCAGCAAGGAAGCGGCAGCTGACGGCTTCTCCATGATCAAGCTCAAGGTGGGCGGAGACATCAACGACGACCGCCGCCGCATGGCCCTCGCCCGGCAGGCCGTGGGCAACCTGCCCATCGCCATCGACGCCAACCAGCGCTGGGAAGTGTCCGAGGCGATTGAATGGGTGAACCAGCTGGCCGAGTTCAACCCGTACTGGATCGAAGAGCCCACCAGCACCGACGACATCCTGGGCCATGCGGACATCCGGAAGGGAGTAGCCCCGGTCCGCGTCGCCACCGGCGAGGCCGTAGCCAGCCGCATTGTGTTCAAGCAGCTGCTGCAGGCGGGGGCTATCGACGTTCTCCAGCTCGACTCCACCCGGGTGGGCGGGGTCAACGAGAACATCGCCAACCTGCTGCTCGCCGCCAAGTTCGGCGTCCCGGTCTGCCCGCATGCCGGCGGCGTGGGCCTGTGCGAGCTGGTCCAGCACTTCTCCTTCTTCGACTACGCCGCCATCACGGGAAGCCAGGACGGCCGCATGATCGAATACGTGGACCACCTCCACGAACACTTCGCCGAACCGGTCCGGATCGTTGGCGGACGCTATGCCGCCCCGGAACGCCCGGGCACCGGCGCCGAAATGCTCAGCGCTTCCCGGACGCGCTGGGAATTCCCCTCCGGCGCAGGGTGGCTCGAAGTGGGCAACAGTGCCGCCGTTACCGGCGCGAGCCTTGCACCTGCCGGAGCCGGCCGATGAACACCACCGCCGGCCAGCTGAACGCATCCGTCGAGGCCGCCCACGCAGCCTTCGAAAAGGCCCGCCTGGCAGGTCCCGGAACACGGGCGTCCTGGCTTGAAGCGGTAGCCGCCGGCCTGGAAGGCGACGCCACGGCCCTCGTCGGGATCGCGGTCACCGAAACCCACCTCGCCGAACCCCGGCTCCAGGGCGAGCTGAAGCGCACTGTCTTCCAGCTCAGGCTCTTCGCCGACGAGATCCGCCGCGGCGAGCACTTCGACGCGACGATCGACCACGAAGACGCCGCCTGGGGCATGGGACCGCGGCCCGACCTCCGCCGCTACAACGTCCCGCTCGGCGTGGTCGGGGTGTTCGGGGCGTCCAACTTCCCCTTCGCCTTCAGCGTCATGGGCGGCGATTCCGCGTCCGCCCTGGCGGCCGGCTGCGCCGTCGTCCACAAGGCGCACGACGGCCACCGTGAACTCGCGGTGCGCACCGCCGAAACGGTGACGGCCGCGCTGGAGTCCGCCGGGGCGCCGTCGGGCCTCTTCTCCCTGGTCACCGGACGCCAGGCCGCGGAGGCGCTGGTTGACCACCCGCTGGTGCAGGCCATCGGTTTCACGGGTTCGACGGCGGGCGGCCGGGCATTGTTCGACCGTGCGGCCGCGCGGCCGGAACCCATCCCCTTCTTCGGGGAACTGGGCGGAATCAATGCCGTTTTCGTCACCGGCAACGCCTGGTCCGCACGCCGCGAGGAGATCCTGGCCGGCTACGCCGGCTCCTTCACGCTGGGCATGGGGCAGTTCTGCACCAAGCCGGGCGTGCTCTTCATCCCCGCCGGGCACACTGACGAGGTGCGGGATGGCCTCCGGGACGCCCTCGCGGACTTCACCCCGGCGCAGCTGCTCAGTGAACGGCTGCACGAAGGGTTCCGGCAGGCAGTTGCCGGGCTGCGGGACACGGCGGGCGTGCAGGTGCTGCTGGACGGCGACTTCGCCAAGGCGCCGGCACCCACCGTCCTGCTGACCACGGCCAATGCCGTCCGCCGGGACCCCGGCATCCTCCGCCAGGAGATGTTCGGGCCGGCCAGCCTGGTGGTGGAGTACAGCGACGACTCCGAACTCGCCGCCCTGGCCGGACTCCTGGAAGGCCAGCTGACCACCACCCTGCAGGCGGAACCCGAGGACGACGTCGCCGAGCTTGCCGGCAGGCTCGCGGACATCAGCGGGCGCCTGCTCTGGAACGGCTGGCCAACGGGGGTGACCGTCAGTTACGCCCAGCACCACGGCGGCCCGTACCCGGCCACGACGTCGGGCACCACCTCCGTGGGGACGGCCGCCATCCGGCGGTTCCTGCGGCCGGTGGCCTTCCAGTCCTTTCCGGAGGCGCGGCTGCCGGAGCCGCTGCAGGATGCGAACCCGTGGAGCGTCCCGCAAAGGGTCGACGGCGCCTGGCAGCGGCCGTCCGCACGGCCGGAGGGCCGGCTGTGACGGCGCTCCCGGCGCAGGTCGCAGCTGTCCTTCCGGAGGACGCGGAGGACGCGCTCCTCATCGGCCGTCTTTGGGATGTGGAAAGCTCCGGTCCGCGGGTCGTGGGGGTGCGGGGCGGGGATGTGTTCGACCTGCAGCATCTCGCCGGCACGGTGTCGGAGCTGCTGGAACGCCCGGAGCCCGCGGCGGAGGTGCGTGCAACCATGACTGAGGCGCGGTGGAAGACGGCGGACGTCGTCAGTGCCTCCCTGGCGCAGGACACAACGCGTCCGCACCTGCTGGCGCCCGTTGACCTCCAGGTCATCAAGGCCTGCGGGGTGACGTTCGTGGACAGCATGATCGAGCGCGTCATCGAGGAGCGCTGCGGCGGGGATGCCGGCCGGGCCACCGAAATGCGGGACCTCGTGGGCAGGGCACTCGGTGGCAGCATCGGCGACGTGCGGCCGGGCTCCCCCGCGGCCGCCGAAGCCAAGCGGGTGCTCATCGCCGAAGGACTGTGGTCGCAGTACCTCGAGGTGGGTATCGGCCCCGACCCCGAGGTCTTCACCAAAGCGCCCGTGCTGTCCTCCGTGGGCCTGGGTGCCGGCGTCGGAATTCCATCGTTCTCCTCCTGGAACAACCCCGAGCCGGAGCTCGTGCTGATTGCCACGTCTACAGGCAAGGTTGTTGGCGCGACACTCGGCAACGATGTGAACCTCCGCGATGTTGAAGGGCGGAGTGCCCTGCTGTTGGGCAAGGCCAAGGACAACAACGCCTCCAGCGCCCTGGGGCCGCTGATCCGGCTGTTCGACGGCGGGTTCACGCTGGAGACCCTGCGGCAGGAAGAGATCCTGCTCCGGGTGGAGGGCACGGACGGGTACCGGCTGGAAGGCCGGAACACGGTGGCCCGGATCAGCCGGCCGTTCGAGGAGCTGGTGGCCGCGACCTTCGGCAGGCACCACCAGTACCCGGACGGTTTCGCACTGTTTACCGGCACACTGTTCGCGCCCACGCAGGACCGGGACGTCCCCGGTCAGGGCTTCACCCACAAGACCGGGGACGTGGTCACCATCCGCAGCCGCCACCTGGGGGCCCTGGTCAACACGGTGGGTGCCGCCGAAGAGCTGCCGCGGTGGCGCTTCGGGCTGCGTCAGCTGTTCGCCTACCTCGCCGCGCAGCAGCGCTCCGCTTCAGCTGTAGGCGCCGCCGGAGTCAGCTGAAGAGGCCCTCTCCGATGAAGCCGCCGGGCCCGGTGCCCGGCGGCACCGCGGCCAGGGCGGAGCCGGTGTGCTTGAGGTACTCCACGGCCAGGGTGTCCTGCTTGGCCATCGCCATCTGCATGGGCATGTAGTGGGTGCGCGGGTCCTTGACGAAGGCAATGAAGAACAAGCCGGCGTCCAGGTGGCCCAGCCCGTCGGACCCGTCGGTGTAGTTGTACCCGCGGCGCAGCATCCGGACGCCGCCGTTCTGGTCGGCGTGGGCCAGCCGGACGTGTGAATCCATGCCCATCAGGGGCTTGCCGTCCTTGCCCTTGATGCTGAAGTCCGGCGCGGTGAATTCCTTGCCGCCGGACAGTGGGGCGCCCTCGGCCTTGGTCCGTCCGATCAGGGCCTCCTGCTCGCCCAGGGACGTCCGGTCCCAGATCTCGATGTGCATGCGGATGCGGCGGGCCACCAGGTAGCTTCCGCCCTCCATCCAGGCTTCGCCGGGACGGCTGCCACCCTCCGCCCAGACGTGGTTCTGCAGGAGCTCGGTGTCTTCGACCTTGAGGTTGTTAGTGCCGTCCTTGAAACCGAACAGGTTGCGGGGCGTCTGCTGCGCCCGGGATGTTGAGGCCGTGCGTCCGAAGCCCAGCTGGGACCAGCGGACGCGGACCTTTCCGAATCCCAGCCGGGCCAAGTTGCGGATGGCGTGGACGGCAACCTGGGGATCATCGGCACAGGCCTGCACAATGATGTCTCCGCCGCTGCGTCCCGCCTGCAGGTCGTCGCCCGGGAAATGCGGCAGGTCGATGAGGGCGTCAGGCCGCCGGCCTTCGAGCCCGAACCGCGCCTTCCCGTCCTTTTCGAAAAGGCTGGCACCGAAGCCGAAGGTCACGGTGAGCTTGCCGGCACTGAGGCCCATGGCCTCGCCCGTGTCCTGCGGCGGGGCGTCATAGGAGCCGCCGGCCGCGCCGGTTTCACCGGTTTCGCGGCCTTGCGTCATGGCCTCCGCGGCCGAGGTCCAGTCTTTGAGGAGCCGGATCAGCTCGTCGCGGTCCTCGGTGATGACATCGAAGGCGGCCATGTGCAGGCGGTCCTGCGCCGCCGTCGTAATTCCGGCCTGGCGTTCCCCGTGGAACGGGACAGTGTCGCCGGCCGGTTCCACGGCAGGCTCGGCCGCGAAAACGGCGTCACGCCCCCACAGCCCGGCGGCGAGGCCGGCAAGTGCCCCGGCGCCCCCGACGCCGGCGAACGAGAGCAGGCCCCGCCGTGAAACCCCCTGCCCGGCTGCGGCTTTGGTGTCTGCGGCACCGTTGGGGGCGCGGTCGCCCGGGGACGTGTCCCCCTGTACTGCGCCCTGGCCGCCGCCGAAAGGGCAGCCGCTCACAGTACGACTGCCGCGGTGAGGTTGGACAGCGGTTCGCCCAGGGAATCCACCAGGGCGGCGAGGCGCTGCACCTGCTCGGGGCTCAGCTCGTTGTAGTAGGCAAAGCCGTCGCCCTTGGCATGGGTCTTCAGTTCCGCCTGCAACGCGGCGAATTTGGTGTCGAGGCTCTTGGCAAGCTCCGGGTTCTTCTGTTCCAGCACCGGCTTGAGGTTTTCGAAAGCGATCCGTGCGCCGTCCACGTTGGCCTGGAAGTCCCACAGGTCGGTGTGGGACCAGATTTCCTCTTCACCCGTGACCTTGCCGGTGGCCACTTCGTCCAGCAGCTCCTTGGCCCCGTTGCCCAGCTTGTCCGCGGTGAGCTCCACGGTCCGGGTGCGCGTGGCCAGTTCTTCCGTGTCAGCCACCAGCCGGGCCGCGAGCTTTTCGCGGTCGGCTGCGCTCAGCGGCTGGAAACCGGCCGGCGGGAACAGGTCCTTTTCGGCGCGGTGCCAGCCCGTCCATTCCTCGCCTTCCGCCAGATCCGCTTCGCGGGCGTCCAGCTTGGGATCGAGGTCGCCGAAGGACTCGGCTACCGGCTCGATGCGTTCCCAGTGCATGCGCGTTGCGGCGTAGAGATTCTTTGCGGTGGCCGTATCGCCGGCCGCGTAGGCCGCGGCGAACTTCTTGGTACCGGCCAGGAGCTGTTCGGTCTGGTCCTTGACGTAGGCCACGTACTGGGCCGTGCCGTGGTCGCTGAGCGCCTTGAGGTCGCTGTCCACCGCGGGCTTGCTGCCTGAATCGGTCACCTCGAAGCCGGCCCGGAGGCCGTCACCCACCATGCCGGGCTTGCACGCCGTGGTGTACTTCCCGGCAGGGACGGTGACCACCAGGTTCCGGGAAAGTCCCGGCCCGATGTTCTCCACCTCGCCCAGGATCCGCAGTCCGTCCTCCGCCAGCAGGTAAAACTCGGTGACCTGCTCGCCGTCGTTCTGGACGGCAAACGTGAGGTTGCCGCTTTTCGCGGACGCCGTGGACACCTTGCAGGCATCGCCGGTGCTGGTGACCTGGATGGGACCCGCCGCCCCGGCCGGGGAAGCCGGCGCTGCGTTGTCCGTGCAGGCGGCCAGTGTCAGCGGCAGAACTGCGACGGCGGCTGCCGCTGCCAGGCGGGCGGCCGCGCTGTGCCGGCGGCCGGGCGTGCGTGCGGCTGCTGAGCGGTCAATTTCGGGCAGGCTGGGGCTGGGCATGGAGGTGTTCCTTTGGGTGCGGGAGTGGGGGGTCAGGAGGCCGCGACGGCAGCCCGGGCGGCTGTATCCGGCTGCGATGCTGCGCGGTCGCGGCGGTTGGAACGAAGGTAAAAGAACAGCACGGCCGGGACATACAGCAGCCATGCCGCTGCTTCCAGCCATGTGGTGGCTGGTGAGAAATTCAGGGTGCCTTTCAGTACGGTTCCGTACCAGGACGACGGCGGGACGGCCGCGGAGACGTCGAAGGCCAGGCTGTGGAGCCCGGGGAGGATCCCGGCCTCCTGGAAGTCGTGGACGGCGTAGGCCAGCACACCCCCGGCGATGACAACGAGCGCGGCGCCGCTCCAGGTGAAGAAGGCTCCGAGGTTGATCCTGAGGACTCCGCGGTGGAGCAGGAATCCGAGCAGGACGGCTGTGGCCAGCCCCAGCAGCGCACCAAGGAGCGGTGTTGCCGACTCTCCGGTGGCCTGGGCAGCCGCCCACAGGAAGAGCGCAGTTTCAAGGCCTTCGCGGCCCACGGCCAACGCGGCGACAATGGCCAGCCCCCAGCCGGCGCCATCCGCAGCCCTGTCCACCTGCGAGCGGAGCCCGGTGCCGAGGGTACGGGCGGTGCGGGCCATCCAGAAGACCATCCAGGTCACCAGGGCAACGGCCACCACGGAGAGACTGCCGCCGATCGCTTCCTGCGCCTCGAACGTGAGCCCGCGCGGACCGAAGGTCAGCAGCGCACCGAACCCTGCGGAGACGGCGACGGCGACGGCGACGCCCGCCCAAAGCCTGGGCAGCAGGTGCCGCCGCCCGGTCTTGAGGAGATATGCCATCAGGAGCACGACGATGAGTGTCGCCTCAAGGCCTTCGCGCAGGCCGATCAAATAGTTTGCTGTCATGAACGTAGAGCCTCAATTATCGGAGCCAAGGTTAGGCTTGCCTCATACGAGGATCACCCAAGGTCGATAATTAAGCAACTCAAACGTGCGCTAATTAGCCTTAGGTTACGCGCAGGCCCGGCGCAGCCCAGGGCTCAAGGTGCCGAGTCCCGGACCTTCAGCTCGAAACCGGCCTCGATCCGGACGCCTTCGGCGGCCGGCTCCGCGCCTTCGATCCTGTCGATCAGCAACGTGACGGACCGCTCGGCGATTTCCGCCATGCCGGGCGACACCGTAGTGAGGGACGGCGACGCGAAACGGGCCTCGTCGATGTCGTCGAAGCCGGCCACCGCAACGTCGTCCGGCACGTTGATTCCGCGGATCAGGAGCTCGTGCAGGGCACCCAGGGCCATTGTGTCATTCAGCCCAAAGACAGCGTCAAACCGGATGCCGCTGTTGAGCAGGCCGCCGACGGCGGAGGCACCGGCGTCGCGGCGCCAGTCGCACTGCACCACCAGGGCGGGATCGAATTCCACTCCCGCAGCTTCCAATGCCTGCCGGTAGCCGTTCAGGCGCAGGCCCGGACTGTCCGTCGTGTCTCCTGCCGCAGCACCCAGGACGGCGATGCGGCGCCGGCCCCCCGCCAAGAGATGGCCGGTGATTGCCGCCGCGGCTTCGGCGTTCTTCATGGTCACCAGGTCGAACCGGGGATCCGCGATGTGCTCTCCCAACATGACCACCGGCTTGGCGCCCCGGTGCTCGGCGATGGTCCCGGCATCAAGGGTCAGCGGGGTGAACAGCAGCCCGTCCGTGAGCTGGCGGAACGGGCCCTGGAGCGCGCTCAGCTCGTGCGCGGCGGCGGCGCCGGACTGCTCCACCAGGACGCGGTATCCGCGGCCGGCCGCCACGGTCATCAGCCGGGACGCGAGTTCCGCGTAATACGGGATGGAGAGGTCGGACAGCACCAGCCCCAGCATGCGGGTCTTCCCGGAGCGCAGGCTGCGCGCCGTCAGGTTGGCTTCGTAGCCCAGTTCCGCGATGGCATCCAGCACTTTCTGCTTGGTGGCCGGCCGGATGAACTCGTAGTCGTTGAGCACATTGGACACGGTCTTCAGCGAGACGCCGGCTGCGCGCGCAACGTCATTCATGGTCACAGCCACAGGTGATTCCCCTCCCGGCAACACGTTCAGCTACATCGTTGCAGACCGGCGTTGATTTTGCCCTGTCCACACCCTATACAACGTTATAGAATCGGCCCGGGTCACAGTCCAGACCCGCTCCCCGCCAGATTTGCGGTGGTGGCGAACGTCCGTCCGCGGCTCTGGCTCAAGGACGAGGTGGACGAGTGCCGCGGCCAGGCGGGGCAGGACACCAGCATCCACGCGGCGCGGCTGCACGTGGAAGGGGACGCCCTGGTCTGCACACGCGACCTGGACGCCCCCGTTCACCTTGCCCCGGCGCTGTTGGACGACTAGCTGCCCGCCCCGCCGACGGCCAGGCGGATCATGCTCCAGGAGACGGCGGGGAGCTCGGCGGTGAGCCGGCCGCCGTCGAGCTTTACACTGACGTTTTCGCCGGGCAGCACCGAGGTGGAGTCGTCCGCCGTCGCCTGCCAGTAGGGGTCCTTGTTGGCGTAGGTGACGGCTTCAACAACCTTGACGTTCCCGAGCCCGGCGACGGCGGCGTCCAGCGCGAGCGCGTCCGTGGCCGAGCGGTTCACGGCAAACACCACCGCCTCCCCGGAGTCGGCGTCGAAGGTGGCCACGGCGGACAGGGCTGCGAAATCCGCGGTCTTGCCGCCACTGAGCAGCGGGGACTCGACGGCGAGCTGCAGCACCGTGCCTTTGGCGTGCTCCGACGTCAGGGCGAACGGGTGGAAGGTGGTCTGCTTCCAGGCGCGGCCGCCGGGTTCGGTCATGATCGGGGCGATGACGTTGACCAGCTGCGCCAGGCTGGCGGAGTGGACGCGGTCGGTGTTGCGGAGCAGGGTGATGAGAAGGTCACCGACAACCACGGCATCCGCCACGGTGTAGCGGTCCTCAAGCAGCACGGGGGCCACCGGCCAGTCCTTGCCGGTGGGCGATTTCGATTCGTCGCGGCTCATGTGCCAGACGTTCCACTCGTCGAAGGAGATGTTGACCTGTTTGCTGGACTTCTTGACCGACTTCACATGGTCGATGTGCGCCACGATGTCCTTGATGAACTCCTCCATCCGGTGACCCGACGACAGGTGCTCCTGCAGGTTGCCGAAGTCCTCGAAATACTGGTGGGCCGAGATCAGATCCACGAGCTCGTAGGTTTCGGTGAGGACCACGCGCTCCCACTCGCCGAACGTGGGCATGCTCGGAGCGGAGCTGCCACAGGCCACCAGCTCCAGGTCGGGCTCCACCATCCGCATGGCGCGGGCGGTGTCGGCGGCGAGCCGGCCGTATTCGGTGGCGTTCTTGTGGCCGATCTGCCAGAAGCCGTCCATCTCGTTGCCCAGGCACCACATTTTGATGCCGTAGCCGTTTTCGGCCCCGTTGGCCCGGCGCTGGTCGGAGAAGGCGGTGCCGCCGTCGATGTTGCAGTATTCGAGCAGGTCCAGGGCTTCCTGGGTCCCGCGGGTGCCCAGGTTCACGGCCATCATCGGCTCGACGCCGGCCTTGGCGGACCACTTGGCGAACTCATCCACGCCCACATGGTTGGGGTCGGTGGAGTGCCAGGCCAGGTCCAGCCGCGCCGGCCGCTGCTCCACCGGGCCCACGCCGTCCTCCCAGCGGTAGCCGGAGACGAAGTTGCCGCCCGGATAGCGCACCGTGGACACGCCCAGCTCGCGGGTCAGTTCCAGGACGTCGGCCCGGAAGCCGTCGTCGTCGGCTTTCGGGTGGCCCGGCTCGAAGATCCCGGTGTAGACGCAGCGGCCAAGGTGCTCCACAAAGGCGCCGAAAGTGCGGCGCCGGACCGGGCCAACGGTGAAGGCCGGGTCCAGGGTGATCCTGGCAGTTATCTTGCCTGCGGCGTGCTCGGTACTGTCCACGTAAACATCCTCGTTTTCTTAGGTTCTACAACGTTATAGAAGTTAATTGTTAGCGTTCATCATCGGGACGTCAAGAGGGGACTTCCGGACCTATGGCCCTGACGGACCGGCGGGCTACTTTTTAAGGGCCCGGACCTGCGGGAGCAGGCCTCTGAAAGCCAGACCAAGGAAAGGGAGTCCGATGATCTCATCGAGGGCCGGGACCGCCGTCCGGGCGGTCGTCCGGGCGGTCGTGCCCCTGACTGTGCTGGCACTCCTTGGCTCCGGCATTACCGGATGCACGGGGGCAGACCAGCGCCCGGCCCCTGCCTCTTCCACAACTGCTGGAACCACCGTTCCGAGCTCCTCCGGGACAGCCCTTGCCACCCGGCCGGGCACCCAGCAGGATGCCGCGGACATCCCGTCCATCGTGGAGAACGTCCAGCCATCCGTCGTCACAGTGCTCACCAAGGGCGGACTGGGCAGCGGCGTAGTCTTCGCGGCAGAGGGACTGATCCTCACCAACGAGCATGTGGTGCGGGGCAACACCGACGTGGAGATCGCCTTTGCCGACGGCCAGCGGGTTGCCGGCACCGTCAAGGCCACGGATGCCATTACGGACTTGGCCCTCGTGGAGGCGAAGCGTACCGGGCTTCCCGCAGCGAAGTTCCAGTCCGAGCTGCCCCGGGTGGGGGAACTGGCAATCGTGATCGGCTCGCCGCTGGGTTTCGAAAACACGGCGACGGCGGGGATCATCTCCGGCCTGCACCGAGAGATCCCGGGCTCGGCCGCCAGCAGCCAGTCGCTGGTGGACCTGATCCAGACCGATGCAGCCATCAGCCCGGGGAACTCCGGCGGCGCCGTCGTCAATTCCCGGAGCGAGGTGATCGGCATCAGCGAAGCGTATATTCCGCCGCAGTCCGGGGCGGTGGCTTTGGGATTCGCAATTCCGGCAGCTACCGCCGTAAGGGTGGCCGAACAGCTGCGCGAAGACGGCACCGCGGACCACGCGTTCATCGGACTCCGCCCGGGCGGGATCACTTCGCAGATCGCAGACCAACTGGGACTCGAAAATACCCGCGGCGCCCTGGTGCTCTCGGTGGTCAACGGCGGACCTGCGGACCGTGCAGGCATCCGGCCCGGGGACGTGCTCGTCTCCCTGGACGGCAAGGAACTGGCTTCACCCGAGGACCTGCTCGCCGAACTACGCGGCAAGAACCCGGACCAGACCGTGAACGTCGGTTACCGGCGGGGCGGGGAATCCAAGGAAGCCAAAGTCACCCTCTCTGCCCGCCCCGCCTCGGAGGGCTGAACGGGCAGCGGAAGGGGCAGGGCTGGAGGCCTTAGAGGCCGCCAGCCAGCTTGTAGTAGGCAGCGTTCCAGTTCAGTTCCTTCTTGAACTGCCTGATGGTGGTGCCTTCGTCGATGGTGAGGAGCTCGGTCTTCGCAATCTCCGCGAAGTCCTCGAACACGTCCATGCCCACGGCGGTGGACAGCACCGTGTGGTGCGCCGCGCCGGCAGTGAGCCAGGCCGCGGCGGAGGTGGCGAAGTCGGGCTTCGGGGACCAGAGCGCCCGTGCCACCGGCAGGTTAGGCAAGGGCTCGTCCAGGTCCACGACGTCGACGGCGTTCGCCACTAGGCGGAAGCGGTCGCGCATGTCGGAGAGCGCCACCACGACCCCGGGCCCGGCGTCGGTGTCGAAGACCATCCGGACGGGGTCCTCCTTGCCGCCGATGCCCAGCGGGTGGATCTCGACGCGCGGTTTCGTCGCTGTCAGCGACGGGCAGACCTCCAGCATGTGCGCGCCCAGGATCTTCTCCGAGCCGGGAGTCAGGTGGTAGGTGTAGTCCTCCATGAGCGAAGCGCCGCCGGGCAGGCCCGCGCCCATCACCTTTGCGGCGCGGACCAGGATGGCTGTCTTCCAGTCGCCCTCGGCGCCGAAGCCGTAGCCGTCCGCCATCAGCCGCTGCACGGCCATGCCGGGCAGCTGGCGCAGTTCGCCCAGGTCCTCAAAGGAGGTGGTGAACGCGGCGGAGCCGTTGGCCTCGAGGAAACTGCGCAGGCCCAGCTCGATCCGCGCGCTGTAGCGCAGCGATTCGTGCCGCGCTCCCCCGGCCTTCAGTTCCGGGACCACGTCGTAAAGGCGCCCATACTCAGCGACCAGCGCGTCGACGTCGGACTCCGCGGCGCCGTGCACGGCGTCGGCGAGCTCGTTCACGGACCACGTGTTCACGGAGACGCCGAAGCGCAGCTCGGCTTCGGTCTTGTCACCTTCGGTGACGGCCACGTTGCGCATGTTGTCGCCGAAGCGGGTCAGTTTAAGGGTGCGGACGGCAGCCCAGCCGGCCGAAGCACGCTGCCAGACACCCACCTGCCGGGTCACTTCCGGGTTGGACACGTGGCCCACCACGGTCTTGCGGGGAATGCCCAGGCGGGACTGGATGTAGCCGAACTCGCGGTCCCCGTGGGCGGCCTGGTTGAGGTTCATGAAGTCGAAGTCGATGTCCGCCCAGGGCAGCTCAACGTTGGCCTGGGTGTGCAGGTGCAGGAGCGGCTTCCGCAGCAGGTCAAGGCCCTGGATCCACATCTTGGCCGGGCTGAATGTGTGCATCCAGGCGGTCACGCCGATCACGGAGTCGTTGGAGTTGGCTTCCAGCGCGGTGCGGCGGATCGCCTCCGAATCGGTGAGGACCGGCTTCCAGACCACCTTGACCGGGACATCGGAGGATTCGTTCAGCGCGGCGGCGATCTCCTGCGACTGCGCCGCCACCTGCTTGAGGACGTCCTCGCCGTACAAGTGCTGGCTGCCGGTGAGGAACCAGACCTCGTACTGGCTGAGCGAAGTTCTGTTGGCGGACGTGTTGTTGGCGTTGCTCATAGGGGTTCTCCTGAAGAAACGGGCGGGCTGCGGCGCTACTGGCCGTAGACGTTCTGGTATCGGGCGTAGAGGGATTCGATGCTGCCCTGGTCGATGGGCAGCGGTTCGCCCAGCTGACGGGAGATGTGGACCGTGCGCGCCACTTCCTCGCACATCACGGCGGCCTTCACCGCGGCTCTGGCGTCCTTGCCGATGGTGAAGGGCCCGTGGTTCTGCATCAGGACGGCCGGGGATGTGGAGTTCCGCAAGGTTTTCACAATCCCCTGGCCGATCGAGTCGTCGCCGATCAGCGCGAACGGGCCCACCGGGATGCTACCGCCGAACTCGTCGCTCATCATGGTCAGCACGCACGGGATAGCTTCGCCACGGGCCGCCCACGCCGTGGCGTAGGTGGAGTGCGTGTGCACCACCCCGCCCACGTCCGGCATATGCCGGTAGACGTATGCATGCGCAGCCGTGTCCGACGACGGCGAGAACGGCGGATTGCCCCACTCCCCGTCCGCCGGGGTGCCGTAAAGGTCGGTGACAACCATGCTTGCGGGAGTGAGGTCCGCATAGGCGACTCCGGACGGCTTGATGACCATTAAGTTATGGCCGGGAACGCGGGCGGAGACGTTGCCTGCCGTCCACACCACCAGTTCGTAGCGGGTGAGTTCGGCGTGCAGTTCGCACACCTCGCGGCGGACCTGCGCAATGGTATCCAGGAGGTCGCTCATGCGGACACCTCCGCTGCGGCCGGTTCACCGGATGTCGCATCGGCGGCGGTCCCGTCAGCGGGGGCCGCCAACGACGGCCTGGCCGCGCGCTGGATGGCCTTGAGCCGGTGCATCACACTGTTCGTGCCGCGGCCGAAGTAGTCGTGCAGCGTGCGGTACTCCCGGAAGAGTTCCTCGTAGGCGGCAACATTTTCCGGAATCGGAATATAGATACCGCCGGGCTCTGAGCCCATGGCGGCGGCAGCGGCGCGGATGTCCGGGTATGCACCCGCCGCCGCGGCGGCGTGGATGGCCGATCCCAGTGCGGGCCCCTGGGCGGAGCCGATGGTGGACAGCGGCAGGCCCGTAACGTCCGCATAGATCTGCATGAGCAGCTTGTTCTTCAGCAGGCCGCCGGCCACGATGAACTCTTTGACAGGCACTCCCGAGTCGCGGAAGGCGTCCACGATGGTGCGTGTGCCGAAGGCCGTGGCTTCCAACAAGGCCCGGTAGCTGTCTTCGGGGCGGGTGGCGAGGGTCTGGCCCACCACCACGCCGGACAGTTCATGGTCAACCAGCACGGAGCGGTTGCCGGAATGCCAGTCCAGGGCTATCAGCCCGTGTTCGCCGATGGCCTGGCGGGAGGCCAGGTCCGTGAGGTAATCGTGGATTCCCATCCCCTGCTCGGCGGCAGCCTGGTGGTATTCGGGCGGGACCCCGTTCGCGGTGAACCAGCCGAAGATGTCCCCCACCCCGCTCTGGCCCGCTTCGTAGCCCCACAGCCCGTCGACTATTCCGCCGTCCACCACGCCGCACATGCCCGGGACTTCCCGCAGCTCGGCACCGTTCATCACGTGGCAGGTGGAGGTGCCCATGATGGCCACCAGCTGCCCGGGCTCCACGGCCTTCGCCGCCGGTGCCGTGACGTGGGCGTCCACGTTGCCCACTGCCACTGCAATGCCCTCTGGCAGCCCGGTCCAGGCCGCGGCCTCGGCCGTCAGATAGCCGGCAGCGTCCCCCAGCCGGCCGATGGCGTGCTCCAGCTTGGAACTGACAAAGTCTTTGAAATCCGGATTCAGGGCGGCCAGGAAATCCTCCGACGGATAATGCCCGTCCTGGTAAATGCCCTTGTAGCCGGCGGTGCAGGCGTTGCGGACGTAATTGCCGCAGAGCTGCCAGACGATCCAGTCGGCCGCTTCCACCCAGTGGTCCATGGCGGCATAGGCTTCGGGGTCTTCCTCCAGCAGCTGCAGGCCCTTGGCGAACTCCCACTCGGAGGAGATGAGCCCGCCGTAGCGCGGCAGCCAGGCTTCACCGCGCCCGGCGGCCAGGGCGTTGATCCGGTCCGCCTGCGGCTGGGCGGCATGGTGGCGCCACAGCTTGACGTAGGCGTGCGGCCGGTTGGCGAAACCGGGAAGTTCGTTCAGCGGTGTGCCGTCGGCCTTGACCGGGACCATGGTGCAGGCCGTGAAGTCGGTGGCGATGCCCACCACGTCGGCGGGGTCGATCCCGGCGTCGGCAATGGCAGCGGGCACCGCACGGCGTAGCACGTCACGGTAATCATTGGGCACCTGCAGGGCCCATTCACCGGGAAGCCGCACGGCGCCGTCGCCCGCCAGGTCCGCCGGAAGGGAGCCGGTAACCACAGCGTGGGGGTAGTCGAACACACCGGTGCCCAGTTCCTTGCCGTCCCGGACCCGGACCACCACGGCCCGCCCGGACAGCGTGCCGTAGTCGACGCCGATCACGTAGCTGTCTGAACCGTCTGCTGTGACGTCCATCAATTCCTCCAATAGTCTCCGCCGCTCTGCGGTTGCCTTAATTGTTAGCGCTAACAACCTGAAAGTCAACAGAAGTAAGGGCATTGGTCCCAGCCAGCGCGGAACCGGGGGCCGGAGCACCGCTCACTCAAGGACCGCGGTGACGATCACGTTGTCGCTGTAGTCCATTCGTTCCTGCAGCCACCTGCCGCCGCAGGTGACCACTTTGAGTTCGTGCGGACCGGAACGACGGAACAGGGTTGCTCCATCAAAGCTGTCTTTGGCCATCAGTTCCACGCTGACCACCCGGTAATTCAGCGCGGGCGCGCCCTGGCGCCCCACCAGGACTGCAGTTCCGGCCTGCAGCGTCTTCAACTGCGAAAAGGGGGCCTGTTCCGAGGTTGTGTCCACGTGCCCGGCAATCACGGCTGTTCCGGCAGCCGCTCCGGGAGCAGGACCGAACCTGTACCACCCGGCCCGGTCGAAGGCTTCGGGTATCTCCATGGCCCGGTCTGGCGAGACCCCCACCGGCACCACTGTCATATTGATGGACGTTCCGGCCACAGAGAGTGAAATCGGAACCGGCACCGCGGCGGCAACTGCCGGCAGGGTGGCCGGCCGCTGCTGAATGGAGTCCTGATTCTGAGCAGGGTTCCGCTTCTGGGCAGGGTTCTGCGTGGCTTCCGGCGCTGCGGCAGGAGGGGGCGAAGCCGCCGCCGGCAAAGCACTTTCGCCCGTCTTTGCCGGCGAGGATTGCGGGACTGGCGCGGAAGGAGCGCACGCCGTGAGGAGCAGCGCCGCGGCGGTCACAGCCGCAGCCTTGAGCCGAAAGGAGGGACGACGGCGGGGCTCCGCCGCCGTCGTCGTGCCTGGCGTCATGCCGCGCCTTCCCTGGCTACCTCCGCCGGCGGGCGGCCACGGCGCGGGCCACACCCACGCCTCCGAGGAGGAGCGCCACGGCTGCGGCGCCGAATCCGACCGTGACCACGGCCGGTCCAGCCGCTGAGGCTCCGGACGAGCCGTCACGGGCTCCCGGCACCGCACCCGGGGCGGAATGCAGGCCCTCGATGGTCTGCACGGCCAGTTGGAGATTGTTCTCCGCCAGGCTGCCCCAGGCGTAGACAATTGTGTGCGTGCCTTCGGAGACGGTGACATCAGCAGGGCCGATCACCGGCGCGGTGGTGCCGGTCGCCGCTACTGCCGCGGAAATGGTTGCGGGGTCCAGGCTGAGAGTCTGTTCGGCGGGGTTGGCCAGGTTGGACACGACGGCCGCACCGCCGGCCAGGACATCTACCGCGGGCGCCGCGGCGGCATGCCGGACGGTCAGCTTGCCCTTGCCTGTCGCGATCTGCGAGACATCGTTGGTGAAGAAGTTTGCGGTCGGCTTGCCTGCGGCGTCGAGGTTGGCTACGGCGGTGTAGTTCCCGCTCGCGGCGAGCGTCACGGTGACCGGACCGATGACAGGAGCTGACGCATCCGCGGCATCCGCGGCCGTGATGGCGAGTTCGTAGGCACCCGCCGGCAGCGAGAGTGGCCCGGCGAGGGTCCCGGGAGCGAAATCGTCAAGGGTTCGGTCGCCATTGACCCAGACATCCACGGTGAGCCCGGGAACGCCGTGCAGCACTGCAAGCTGGGCATCCCCTTCGGCCGCCTGGGCCGGGCCCGCCAGGGCGAGTGCTGCCGCGATTGCCGCTGCTCCGGCGCCGGCTGTGAAAACGCTTCTGCGCATGTCCTTCTCCTTCATCGGCCCGGCTGGCGGGCAATTGTGCTTACACCCCTAACTACCGGCGCAGCATCGAATCTGGATGCAGATGCATGGAAATTTCTTCCGAGGTTTTGCGGCAGGCCGGGACACAGCGCCCGGCCTGCCGTCGGGAAGGGCTGTTAGCCGGGATTAGCGACCGGCGGGGCCGTGCTTGCACGCACCACCATCGTGGGTTCCACAACGGTTGTGCCCGACGCCGCGCCGTCTTCCAGCAGCGCCAGCATCATGTCCATGCAGCGGCGGCCAAGCTCCTCGAAATCCTGGCGGACAGTGGTGAGCGGCGGGGTGAAATAGCCGGCTTCCGGCTGGTCGTCGAACCCCACCACGGAGACGTCCCGGGGTACCCGCACGCCCGCTTCACTGAAGGCGCGCAGGACCCCCAGTGCCATCTGGTCATTGCCCACGAATACCGCGGTGGCGGTTCGCTCGACGGCAAGCTTCTGGCCGATGCCATAGCCACTGCCCGCGCTCCAGTCCCCCTCGACGAGGAGGTCGTCAGCCAGTCCCGCCTGCGCCAGCGCCTCTCGCCAGCCTTCGGTCCGCTCCGAGCCGTCGATCCAGTCCTGCGGCCCGGATATGTGTCCGATTCGCTGGTGGCCCTGGTCGATCAAATGCGCGACGGCGAGCCGCGCACCCATCTTCTGGTCCACCATGGCGCCACTGAACCGGCCTTCACCGCTGGAACCCACCACCACAACGGGTACGTCCAGGTTCAGCTGCTCCAAGGCCTGCAGGGTTCCGGCGTGCGGAACCAGGGCCACGATGCCGTCCACACCCTGGTCCATAAAATGGCGTGCGGCATCGGCGATCGATTCCGCGCTGACCTCGCGGATGGCCGCGATGCTCACGAAGTAGCCGGCATCGCGGGCAGCCTGCTCCACGCCGAGCAGCGTGTTGGCTGGGCCGTACTGGGACAACTCGCTGGCCAGGACGCCGATGGTGTGCGAACGCCGCGTCACGAGGCTGCGCGCCGCGGTGTTGCGCCGGTATCCCAGTTCGGCAATGGCCGCCTCAACGCGCTCCCTGGTTGCCTTGCTCACGTTGGGGTGGTTGTTGATGACGCGGGATACCGTTTGGTGCGAGACGCCGGCACGTTCCGCTACATCTTCAAGTCGCGGAAGGCGCCGCTCGCTGCTGTAGGCCATGAAGCTATTGTGCGCGAGCCTGCAGGGCATCTACGAACGCACCCGAACTAATAGTTGAAGATTCAAGTAAAAACTCCTAGAATGGATTCATGACGCAGACACTTGACCGCCCGCCCGTACTCTTCCTGAGCCACGGCGCTCCTCCCCTTGCCGACGACGCTCGCTGGACCAGCGAGCTCAGCGCCTGGTCCGGTGCCTTCGGCAAGCCCAAGGACATCCTGATGGTGTCCGCCCACTGGGAAAACGCGCCGGTGACCCTCAGCGCCACCACGCGGAACCCCGGACTCGTCTACGACTTCTGGGGATTTCCGCAGAAGTACTACGACGTCAGCTACGACGCACCACAGGCGGCGGACCTCGCCAATGAAGTAGAGAAGCTTGTTTCCACCCACGGGCACCACGTGGAACGCGACGAAGAACGCGGGCTTGACCACGGCGCCTACGTGCCGCTGGTGGAGATGTACCCGGAAGCCGACATCCCGGTCCTCCAGATGTCCATGCCCACCCTGGACCCGCAGGGCCTGTTCAACCTGGGCAAGACGCTGGCGCCGCTGCGTGACCGCGGCACGCTCATTGTTGGCTCAGGCTTCACCACGCACAACCTGCGCTGGTTCAATCCCGCCGGGGGTCCGGACACCACGCCGCCCTCCGTGTCGAGCGAATTCGACCACTGGGCAGAGGAAACCATGGCGGCCGGCGACGTCGACTCCATCCTGGACTTCCTGCACAAGGCCCCGGCCGCCCGGGAGGCGCATCCCCGCAGCGAACACTGGGCACCCCTCTACGTAGCCCTCGGTGCCGCCTATGAGTCCGGCGATCTCGCCGCCAAAACGGCTATCGACGGCTTCTGGTTCGGCCTCTCCAAGCGGTCGTGGACGCTCACGGCTAAGTAGCGCGTGCCGCGGACGGCGCCGACGAGACCGCCCAGCGGCGTTCAGGGTGGCCCGTCATGCCGGCACTCCGGTGTGGTTGGTTGGTGAAAGCAGGGGAACCGGTCAGTTCGCGCCGGAGCGGCCGTGGGCCAGGCCCGTGGGGAATCCGATGAGGACCGGCTCGGGCGTTCCGCAGCAGCCGCCGGAGGTTTCGGCCACAAAACCTGCGGGCCGGGCCACGGGGATGTCGCAGCTGGTGCCGATATCGGAGGAGCACACGCCGGTTTCGGGCAGCTCGAGCTGGACGGTGTCTGCCGCCTTCCGGTCCCCTGCCAAAGCCGCGGCGACGGAGCGTACCTGCTCGTAGCCGGTGGCGAGCAGGAAGGTCGGGGCACGGCCGTAGGACTTCATGCCGACGATGTAGAAGTCCTGCTCCGGGTGGGCCAGCATCCTGGCGCCGTGGGGTTCCACCGTGCCGCAGGAATGAAATTCGGGGTCGATCAGCGGGCCGAGCTCACGCGGGGCTTCCACACCGGGGTCGAGTTCCAGCCGGAGTTCCCGGAGCATGCCCAGATCGGGGCGGAAGCCGGTAGCGGGCACCACGACGTCGCCCTCGAGGGTGCGGCCGTCCGTGGAGGTCAGGGTGACGGCGCCGGCTGCTGCGAGGGATGCGATCCCGAACCCCGTGTGAAGTTCCACGGCGCCGGACTCGACGAGGCTTCGGAGCCGGCTGCCGAGCCGGCCGCGGGCGGCGAGGCCGTCAGCGTCGCCGCCGCCGTAGACCTTGGAGGCGGAGGAGCCGCGGATGGCCCACGCGATTTTCGTGCCGGACGCCTGGGCCGCGAGTTCGGAGAGGTTGAGCAGGGTGTTGGCGGCGGAGTGGCCGGCGCCGATGACGACGGCTGTGCGGCCCTCGAACGTTTCGCGGTCGCGGCCCAGGACGTCCGGCAGCGGAGACGAGATGCGGGCAGCCGCCTCAGCCTCGCCGGGGGCCGGCAGGCCGGAGGTGCCGAGCGGGTTGCGGGTGGACCAGGTGCCGGAGGCATCGATGACACCGGATGCCTGGTAGTCGCGGACTTCCCCGTCGGCGTGTTCCACCCGGACCACGAAGGGTGTGATGTTCCGGTTGCGGCTGTGGGTTTTATCCATGCCCTGCCGGGTCACGGCCACAACGCGGGCGCCGGTGTGCAGGCGGGACGCGATCGCGGGCAGGGAAGCCAGCGGGGTGAGGTACTGGTCGATGAGTTCGCCGCCGGTGGGCAGCGCCGTCGGCTCCGGTGATTCCCAGCCGGTTCCGTTGAGCAGGCGGACGGCTGCAGCGTCGGTGTTGTACTGCCACGGTGAGAAGAGCCGGATGTGGCGCCACTGCTCGATGGCGGCGGCAGGGGTCGCGCCGGCCTCGAGGATCAGCGGCTCCAGGCCGCGCTCGATCAGGTGTGCTGCCGCGGCGAGGCCGATGGGCCCGGCTCCGATAACAGCTACGGGAAGGGGTGTGGCTACTGCCATGGTGTCCTCTGGTTCATCCGCAGGGGCTAATTCAGGCGTGGGTTGGTTCTTCGACCAGGGCGGTGGCGATGCTGTCCGCGTCATCCAGGGCGGCCAGATAGCGTTCGGCGTCGAGGGCGGCGGCGCACCCGGTGCCAGCGGCGGTGATCGCCTGGCGGTAGCGGTGGTCCACGGCGTCCCCGCAGGCGAACACCCCGGTCAGGTTGGTGACGGTGGTGGGCGAGTCAACCTTGATGTAGCCCTCGGCGTCCAGGTCAACCTGGCCTTCGACAAGTTCGGTGCGCGGGACGTGTCCGATCGCCACGAATATGCCCGTTGCGGCATGTTCGCGGGTTTCTCCGTTCCGCGTGTCGGTCAGTGTGACACCGGTGACTTTCGGATCACCGTGGATGGCGGTGACGGCGGAGTTCCAGGCGAAACTGATCTTCGGGTTGTCCTTGGCGCGCTGCGCCATGATGCGGGAGGCGCGGAGCTCGCCCTTGCGGACCACCACGGTGACGGTCCGCGCGAAGCGGGTGAGGAAGGTGGCTTCCTCCATGGCGGAGTCGCCGCCGCCAACGACAATGATGTCCTGGTCACGGAAGAAGAAGCCGTCGCAGGTGGCGCACCAGGAGACACCGTGGCCGCTGAGCTTCTTCTCCTCGGGCAGGCCGAGCTCCTTGTAGGCAGAGCCGGTCGCCAGGATGACGGCGGGAGCCTCGTGGATTGCTCCGGCGCCGGTGACCACGCGCTTGAGGTGTCCGGCCAGCGTCACTTCGGTGACGTCGTCGAACACTACCTGCGCGCCGAACCGCTGCGCCTGCTCCTGGAGCCCGTCCATCAGTTCGGGGCCCTGGATGCCCGCGGGGAAACCCGGGAAGTTCTCCACTTCGGTGGTGTTCATCAGGGCGCCGCCGGCGGTTACCGAGCCGGCCAGGACCAGGGGCTTCAGGCCTGCGCGGGCGGCGTAGATGGCCGCTGTGTAGCCGGCCGGGCCGGATCCGATGATGATCAGCTGTTGGGTGCTCACTTCGGTGTTCACGGAAGGTCTCCTAGGTTCGGGCGGTTACTTGGCGGCGGGAGTAAGGGAGGCGATGAGGTCCTCGATGCGGGCCTTGATGTCGTCCCGGATGGGGCGGACGGCAGCCACGCCCTGTCCGGCGGGATCTTCGAGTTCCCAGTCTTCATAGCGCTTGCCGGGGAAGATCGGGCAGGTGTCGCCGCAGCCCATGGTGATCACCACGTCCGATTCCTTCACGGCCTCCGTGGTGAGGACCTTGGGAATCTCGGCGGACATGTCGATGCCGAGTTCTGCCATGGCCTCGACGGCGGCCGGGTTGACCTTGTCAGCAGGCTGGGAACCGGCGGAGCGGACCTCGATGGCGCCCTTGGACAGGGTGGTGAGGAACGCGGCGGCCATCTGGGAGCGGCCTGCGTTGTGGACGCAGACGAACAGGACGGAGGGCTTCTTGGCGGCTTCGGTGCTCATGGGTTCTCCTGGAGTGTGTGGGGTTAGACGGAAAGGGGGCCGCGCGTGAAGTAGCGCTTGCGGGCCCAGAGGGCTGCATAAACCAGTGCAACAAGGACGGGGACCTCAATCAAGGGGCCGACGACGCCGGCCAGCGCCTGCCCGGAGGTCACCCCGAAAGTTCCGATCGCCACCGCGATGGCCAGCTCGAAGTTGTTGCCCGCCGCGGTGAACGCCAGGGTGGTGGTTTTGGCGTAGCCCAGGTCCAGCCACTTTCCGATCAGCATGCCGGCGCCGAAGACCGCCATGAAGTAGACCAGCAGGGGCACGGCGATCCGGACGACGTCGAGCGGGCGGGAAGTGATGGTCCCGCCCTGCAGGGCGAAGAGCAGCGTGATGGTGAACAGAAGGCCATACAGCGCCCACGGTCCGAGCTTCGGCAGGAGCGTTCCTTCGTACCACTCCCGGCCCTTCGCCTTTTCGCCGATCGTGCGGGTAAGGAAGCCGGCCAGCAGGGGGATTCCAAGGAAGATCAGCACCGACGCGGTGATGGCCCAGAAGGAGAAGTCCGCGCTCGTGGTGGGCAGGCCCAGCCAGCCCGGCAGCAGCTGCAGGTAGAACCAGCCCAGCGCACCGAATGCGATGACCTGGAACACCGAATTGATGGCTACCAGCACCGCGGCCGCCTCCCGATCGCCGCAGGCGAGGTCGTTCCAGATCATCACCATGGCGATGCAACGGGCCAGGCCCACGATGATCAGGCCGGTCCGGTATTCCGGCAGGTCCGGGATGAAGATCCAGGCCAGGGCAAACATGAACGCCGGGGCGAGGACCCAGTTGAGAACCAGCGAAGTGATCATGAGTTTGCGGTCCGCGACGACCCGGCGGGCCTGGTCATAGCGCACTTTCGCCAGCACCGGGTACATCATCACCAGCAGCCCGATGGCGATCGGCAGCGAAACTTCACCGATCTTGACTGCTTCAAGTGCGGTGTTGAGGCCCGGAATGAAGCTGCCCAGGAGCAGGCCCAGGACCATGGCGGCGATAATCCATACCGGCAGGAACCGGTCCAGGGTGGAGAGTTTGCCAACGACGACGGCCTCGCCTCCACGAGTGGGCGACGGGATGGTCTGGGTTCTCACGGGACTCCTGTGCTGCGTTTGTGCTGCTCTACGAAAGATTGATGTCTGTCGATATCGAAGTATTCCCAACTATATCGATGAATGTCAATCTGTGTGCATAATAGACGCATGAATTCTCCGCAAACTGTTGAGTCGGCCCTCGACGATGCCTGCTGCGCGCCGTCCGGTCAGCCTGTCCTCAGCGCTGAGGATGCCCGGCGCAAGGCCCTCGTGTTCAAGGCCCTGTCCGATCCCAATAGATTGCGGCTGCTTTCCATCGTCAAGAGTGGCGGGTCCGGGGAGGCCTGCGTCTGCGATCTCACTGAGCCACTGGACCTGGGGCAGCCCACTGTGTCCCATCACCTTAAGATCCTGGTCGACGCCGGCCTGCTGCACCGGGAGAAGCGCGGCACGTGGGCCTACTACTCCCTCGTTCCCGGCGCCATGGAGCAGACGGCCGGCCTCCTGGCGTCCCTGTGAGCCAGAGTCCGGCGGCTGAAAAGTAGTCCGTGGAAGCCGGTGGGCCCCACCTCAGGCAGGCAGGGAGCTTAGGGCGGTCAAGGCAGACAACTTCTCCTCGCCGATGGGCTCTTCGGGAAGCAACGGAATGAGCGCCACGCGGTCCGTGAGGGTGTGCACCTTCGTGATCTGTTCGATCTCGTTCGCGGCGCGGGCCCGCAGGAACGGCGTCTGCGGGTGCGCGGCGGCGATGGAGTTGTTGATCACCCAGGCCCACGGGCGAATCCCTGCCCTTTCCAGGTCGTCCTGCAGCCCCTCGGCCTCCAGCACAGGTGTCGTTTCGGCCAATGTTACGAGCACAACCTTCGTCTGCGCCGGGTCCTGCAGCCGCATGAGGGGCGTCACGAATCCCATGGTCTCGCCGACCTGGCGGGCGACCTCCCGGTGGTACGAACCGGTAGCGTCCAAGAGCAGCAGCGTGTGGCCGGTCGGCGCCGTATCTATCACCACGAAGTTCCGGCGGGATTCCTGCACCACCCTGGAGAACTGCCGGAACACAGCCACCTCGTCCGTGCACGGAGACATCAGGTCCTCAGCGAGGGCCGCGCGCCCGTCATCGTCCAGGCTCCGGCCCTTGGTCTCCATCACATGGCCTCGATATTCCTGGATGGCCGCTTCCGGATCGATGCGGGAGACCTTTAGGCCCGGGATGGAGCCATGGAGTGTTTCGGTGAGGTGGGCTGCGGGATCGGTGGTGGTGAGGTGGACCGCATGACCCCGCCTGGCCAGGGCCACCGCGATGGCGGCCGCCACCGTGGTCTTCCCCACACCGCCCTTGCCCATGCACATCACGAGGCCGTGGCCGTCCGGCTCTATTTCGTCCACCAGCGCAGCAAGTGGGGCGTCCTCGACCTCCGGGACCAGCGCTGCGTCACCGGCGCCGGAACCCGTCACGCCGGCTCCGGAAGTTGCCGCAAACAGCGTCTCCAGCGCCGGAATGCCGACCATATTGCCCGGCTTCAGGTCCAGGACATCGCGGGGAAGACCGGCGACTGCCCGGGGAATGGCCTCGATGGCCGCGGCCTCCCGTGCCCGCAGGGCATGCGCCAATTCCTCCTCGCCGGCCGCTTCCGGCAGGACGCCGTTGATCACGACATAACCGCTGCCGATTCCGATCTGATTGAGCTCCAGAAAGGTCCGCTCGATCTCGACCAGCGACGACGCCTGCGCACGGCTGACCAGCACAAGCCGCGTCCTCGCCGGGTCGGTGAGGACCTGGACTGCCTCGGCGTACACACGCTTGTGCTTCTCGAGCCCCGACAGCGGGCCCAGGCACGACGGGTCCCCCTTGCCGGTTGCCAGGAAATCGGTCCACGAACCGGGCAGCTGCAACAGTCGGATCGTGTGGCCCGTCGGGGCGGTGTCGAAGACGATGTGGTCATAATCCCCGAAGGAGCCCTCGCCGGCGAGCAGGTTGGTGAATTCGTCGAAGGAGGCGATTTCCGTGGTGCACGAACCTGAGAGGCTCTCCGCGATGCCGGCCAGTTCACTTTCCGGCAGCAGTCCGCGGACGGGGGCGATGATTCGTTCCCGGTAGGCTTCCACCGCTTGCTCAGGGTCGATCTCCAGCGCAAAGAGACCCGGCACATCCTGGATGGCAGTCACGGTGTTCCCAACGGTCACACCGAAGACCTGTCCGACATTGGACGCGGGGTCGGTGCTGACCAGCAAGACCTTCCGGCCTGCCCTGGCCAGGGTGAGCGCTGTTGCACACGCCACGGAAGTCTTGCCCACACCGCCCTTGCCGGTGAAAAACAGGAAGCGGGGTGCGTTCTCTAGAAACTTCACCCGGCCAGCATATCGACAATGGTCGATACAAATAAGGGGCGGCCAGCCCCGGGGCAACAAAAAAACCTTCGGCCTCCTGTCGCCAGGAAGCCGAAGGTTTTCCACTCTTCGCTAAAAGAGTGGGCCCTGTGGGGATCGAACCCACGACCCACGGATTAAAAGTCCGATGCTCTACCAACTGAGCTAAAGGCCCCAGCTGACGGCCGTAAATATGCGCGGATGCGCACCTCAACGAACTATCAGCCCAGTCCATTTCTGGACGTTAAATACTGTACCCCACGCCAGGGGCAGCTTTGACACAACGGCGCGCGGCGCCGTCGTTCGTTAACGGCGGCACCCCAAACATCAACAGTGACGCCCGGGCGTGCCCCAATACTCCTTAAGCAGACCGGAGGCAAGCTCGATAACAGAACAGCACAGGAGTAGCGTGGGGGCATGAGCGAGCAAGCTGGATCCAAGCCCTACGGCGGTGCAAACCGGCACCACAAGCCCAAGCCTTTTGCGCCCGTCGACTTTGAGCCCTTCGCGGGCGGCGCAGACCCTGCCCGGGTCTCCGAGGCTGCGCACCTTGCCGCCCAGGCGCTGGTGCGCCATGGCCGCGACAGCGACGATCCCAAGGTAACCAAACGCCTCGTCAAGCTTGCGGACGAGCAGGGCCTGGAAGCCATCGCCGAAATGTGGGCGGAAAGCCCGGCCAGGTCGCTGCCCGGAGCACTCTGGCGGCTCTACGCGCTGCGGGCCGCCACCATCCAGGACCCCGAACGGATCTCCGTGTACTTCAAGGCCGGCAAGGACACGGCACAGGTTTCCAACGTGGTGGCCGGCGCTGCCGAACCGCCGGGAGCGGACGAAATGAAGACGATGGCGGACGCCATCCTTTCCGGAGCGTTCGACGGCGAGTTCGACGTCGCGCTGGAACGCTCCGCCGCGTTCTGCAGGGTGGTCGCCCTGGGCCAGGCCACCCTGGCCGACGGCGCCGAGCACAGCAACGAGAGCCACGCCAGCAAGCTGACCCGCAATTCCCACCTCCTGGTGAAGACCGCCGAGGACCTGGAGCACGCTGCAAACGCCTGGCGGCTGGGCGAACTGGACTGAGGCGCACCGCGCGGCATCTTCGCCTGGGCCTGCTCAACAAGTCCGCCACTGTTACGCACGGAGGAGCCCGGCTGTCAATGTTGACTTGGTTCAGCCAAAGTAGAAAACTGAAACCGGTGCCGAACCGCGAAACCCCCGGGCTTCAACATTTAGCCGCCTAGAGCGGCCTACCGCCGAGAGGCGTATCCGGTTCGGCACCACTTTTATGCCCGCGTGGATCTGCCGGTAAAGTAATCCCCATGTGCGGGTCAACGTCAAGTCACATGGCCCGAGGGCCACATTCCCTGCCGCTCCCTGCCTTCGCCGGAACCCGAAGGTGAAGCTCCGCCTCTTTCCGCAGGAGCCCGCAGGGCTGCACCTGCTCTCGCAGATGGCCCGCCAGATCGTCCTTGCCACCGCGACGCTCGCCGAAATCCTCGGCGTACCGGCCACCGAGCACAACCGCCTGGTAGAAGACATGCATGATCACGAGGCCAAATCCGCGGAGCTGCACTTCGCACTGTTGACCCACATGCGCACCAGCTTCGTGAATCCGCTCCCCCGCGAGGACATGTACGCCCTCTCCCGCTACCTCAACGAGGCCATGGAGAAGCTGGACGCCGCGGCGGAACTGGTGGCCCTGTACAAGCTCGAACGCCTCCCCAAGCGCGCCGCAGACCAGCTAGAGATCATCAGCCGGCAGGCCGAGCTCACCGTGGACGCCATGCGGCAGCTGAACAACCTGGACGACCTCGAGGACTACTGGATTGAGATCCTCCGCCTGGCCAAGCGGGCGGAACGGACCCACCGGGTGTGGGTTGCGGACATGATCAAGGACATGAAATGGGCCCAATACGCCCGGAACCGGGATATTGCCAACCAGCTGGTGGAAGTCACCAAGGACATGCGGCGGATCGCCACCCAGGTAGGCAGCATCATCGTCAAGGAATCCTGACGTGACCTTGTTCTTCTTCGTGGTGGTGGTGGTGTTTGCCGCCGCATTCGCCTTCCTGAACGGTTTCAGGGACGCGTCAACGTCCGTGGCCCTGGCCGTGCGCACCAGGGCCCTGACCCCGACTGTGGCCGTCCTGCTTGCCGCCCTCTTCAACTTCGTCGGCGCCGGGCTGAGCGGGCTCCTGGCGCTGCAGGTGAGCAGAACCTGGATCTCGCTGCCGCCGGGGGAAAACGGCCTGACCATCCTCATTGCCGGCCTGCTCAGCGCCGTAGCCTGGGGCATTTACACCTGGTGGCGCGGCATTCCCTCCTCGTCCACGCACGCCCTGGTGGGCGGGCTGGCCGGCGCAGGCCTGGCCAGCGTGCTGGTGGGCGGCAATGCCGTGGACGGGGTGAACAACTCTCTCTTGTTCCAGGTGGTGCTGCCCCTCCTGTTGTCCCCCGTTATCGCGTTTGTGGGCGCATACCTGTTGGTGTGGCCGGCCACGTGGGCGGCCCGCTACACGCCGCCCAGCGTAGTCAACAGCCGGTCGCGCCGCGCCCAGGCCATTGCTGCCGGAGCGGTGGCCTTCGGCCACGGCCTCCAGGACGGACAACGGACCGGGGCGGTGCTGCTCCTGGCGCTCTTCGCCGCGGGGCTGTCCGACGGCGCCGGCATCCCCGGCTGGGTGCCGCTGCTCACCGCGGCGATGCTGGCGGCCGGAACACTGGCCGGAGGCTGGCGCATTTCCTACACCATCGGCTACAAGCTCACCCGGATCGATCCGCTCCGGGGCTTCGTGGCCCAGCTCTACAGCTCCGTGATCCTGCTGCTCGGGGCCATCGGACTGCAGTGGCCCATTTCCACCACGCACACGGTGACGGCGGCCGTGCTGGGTGCCGGGAGTAACCAGGGTTTCCCGGTGACCAACCGCAGGCTGGTGCTCCGGATCCTGGCGTTCTGGGTCCTCACACCCGTGCTGACGGCAGCTGCCGCCTTCGTGCTGGAGCTTTCCCTCTCACCCCTGACGGAGCTTTAGGTTTCGACAGGCTTTATCCGAAGCGGCCGGAGACGTAGTCTTCGGTGGCCTTCTGGGTGGGGTTGCTGAAGATGGTGTGGGTGTCTCCCACTTCAATGAGCTTGCCCGGCTTGCCGGTTCCCGCGATGTTGAAGAACGCGGTCCGGTCCGAGACGCGCGCGGCCTGCTGCATGTTGTGCGTGACGATAACCACCGTGTACTGGTCCTTGAGGTCGTTGATGAGGTCCTCAATGGCCAGGGTGGAAATGGGGTCCAGTGCGGAGCAGGGCTCGTCCATCAGGATGACCTGCGGCTCCACGGCGATGGCGCGGGCAATGCACAGGCGCTGCTGCTGGCCGCCGGAGAGTCCGGATCCGGGCTTGGCCAGGCGGTCCTTCACTTCGTTCCACAGGTTGGCGCCCTGTAGGGAGCGCTCCACCAGGGCATCGGCCTCGCCCTTGGAGATCTTCTGGTTGTTCAGCTTCACCCCGGCCAGGACGTTGTCCCGGATGGACATGGTGGGGAACGGGTTGGGCCGCTGGAACACCATGCCGATCTGCGAACGGACAGTCACCGGGTCCACGCCGGGGCCGTAGAGGTTGTCCCCGTCCAGCAGCACTTCGCCTTCAACCCGGGCGCCCGGAATCACTTCGTGCATGCGGTTCAGCGTCCGCAGGAACGTGGACTTGCCGCAGCCGGACGGGCCGATGAATGCCGTGACGGACTTGGCTTCGATGTTGATGTTGACGTCCTCAACGGCCAGGAACTTGCCGTAGTAGACGTTCAAATCCTTGACGTCGATGCGCTTAGACATGGTATTCCTTCACTTGCTGGATACGAATTGAATTTTACCGGCGGAACTAGCGGCCGGTCTTGGGTGCGAAGATCCTGGCAATGAGCCGTGCGCCGAGGTTAAGCAGCATGACCAGGATGATGAGCACCAGCGCGGCACCCCATGCCCGCTGCGAGGACGGATCCGGGTTGGACGGCGAGGTGGGGTTCAGGATCTGCGTGTAGATGAAGGTAGGCAGCGAGGCCATCCAGCCGCCGAACACGTTGTTGTTGATGGAGGTGGCGAAGCCGGCGGTGACCAGGATCGGGGCGGTTTCGCCGATCACTCGGGCAATCGCCAGGGTGACGCCGGACGCGATGCCGGAGATCGCCGTCGGAATGACCACCTTGAGGATCGTGCGCCACTTGCGGACGCCCAGTGCGTAGGCGGCTTCACGGAGTTCGTTGGGGACGATCTTGAGCATTTCCTCGCTGGAGCGCACCACCACCGGGATCATCAGGACGGAAAGCGCGACGGCGGCAACGGCTCCCGTTTTGGTGCCGGGCCCCACGACGGCGAAGAAGAACGCGGCGGCGAAGAGGCCCGCGACGATCGACGGGATGCCCGTCATGACGTCCACGAAGAACGTGATGGCCCGGGCCAGCGGGCGGTCCTCGCCGTACTCCACGAGGTAGATCGCGGTCAGCAGCCCCACCGGAACGGAGATGACCGTGGCCAGCAGGGTGATCTGGATGGTGCCCAGAAGGGCGTGGTAGATGCCGCCCACAACAGGAGCACCCTCCTCCACGCTCTTGTTGTCGAAGGCGCCGGTGACGCCGTTCATGGAGGTGGTGAGGAAGCCCGGATCCAGGAGGCCGGGGAGCCCGTTGACCAGGACGGTCCAGATCACCGAGATCAGCGGCAGCAGGGCCACCAGGAAGGAGCCGACCACCAGGCACGTGGCCAGTTTGTCCTTGGCCTTGCGTCCCCCTTCGACGGCTGCGCTCCAGCCCACCAGGCCGGCAGTGAACAGGATGGCGGAGACGATGCCCCAGCCGAACGCGTTGAAGCCGATCACGGCCAGGATGGCAGCGCCGACCACCAGCGCAATTGCCAGGACGACGTACGGCGCGAATTTGGGCAGCTGCCCCTTGGTGAGTGCGGAGCGCTTGCGGACAGGGGTGAGGGTGGAGGTCATTTAGTTGGCTCCCGAGAATTCTTTGTGCCGGCTGATGATCCAGCGGGCAATCATGTTGACGCCCAGCGTAATGACGAACAGGACCAGGCCTGCCGCGATCAGCGTGCTCACCTTGAGGCCGCTGGCCTCGGGGAAGTTCAAGGCGATTTCGGCGGCGATGGTCTGGTTGCCCGACTGGATCAGGCTGGCGGTAAGGGCGCCGGAGGACAGCACCAGTGCCACGGCCATGGTCTCGCCGAGTGCCCTGCCCAGGCCCAGCATCACGGCGCTGACGATTCCGGGGCGGCCGAACGGAAGAACCGCCATCTTGATCATTTCCCAGCGGGTGGCACCCAGGGCCAGGGCGGCTTCCTCGTGCAGCTTGGGGGTCTGCAGGAAGATCTCGCGGCTCAGGGAGGTGATGATGGGAAGGACCATTACGGCCAGCACGATGCCGGCGGTGAGGATGGTCTTGCCGGTGGCGGACGCAGGGCCCTGGAAAATGGGCAGCCAGCCCATGTTGTTGGCCAGCCAGTCATAGGCCGGGGAGATTTCCCTGGCCAGGAACGCGGCGCCCCAGGCGCCGTAGACCACCGACGGGATGGCGGCCAGGAGGTCGATCACGTAGCCCAGGCCGGAGGCGAGGCCCCGCGGGGCGAAGTGCGAGATGAAGAGCGCAACTCCGATGGCCACCGGGGTGGCAATGACCAGGGCAATGACGGCTGCGATCACGGTGCCGATGACGATGGGCCAGATGTAGGCGAAGAAGCCTTCGCCGCCTTGGATCTTGTCCGGTGAAGCCACCAGGGCAGGGATCGCCTGCACTACCAGGAAGAGGGCCACGCCGAAGAGCACGGCGAGGATGAGGCATCCTGCGGCCAGGGCGGCTCCGGAAAAGACCTTGTCTCCGGCGCGTCCTGCGCCCCGGGACTGTGTCAGGGAGGTGGTGGTCACAAACGATCCTCTGGGTTCGAATAGAACCGACTGCCTGGTCCGGGCTGAACCGGCAAGCAGCGGTGAAACTGGCTGTACTTCGGACAAACACCTAGGTTCCCTGCCCCGCGCGGCGGTCAGTGACCGACCCGCACGGGACAGGGAACCTGGCTCAGGCTCGTGTTTCCACTATGCCTTGCTGTGCAGTGAATCCCCTAGGACTTGACCTTGATGGATTCGATGGCCTTGGCAGCCTTCTCCTGGAGGTCCTTGGAGAGGGGAGCGGACTTCGCAGCGTCAGCTGCCGCCTGCTGGCCGGCATCGGAGACCACGTAGTTTTCGAAGGCCTTCACCAGGTCAACGGTTTCCTGGGTGGCGTAGGTGGAGCACACCACGTGGAAGGAGACCAGGACAACCGGGTAGGCGCCTTCGATGGTGGTCTTGCGGTCCAGCTTGATGGACAGGTCGTTGGCGGAACGGCCTGCCACCGGCTTGCCGGCGTCCACAGCCTTGGCAGCAGCCTCGGCGGAGATCTTGGTGAAGGTATCGCCGACCTTGACCTGGGCGATGCCAAGCTTGCCGCTGACGGCCGAGTCATCGGCGTAGGTTACGGCACCCGGGGTGTCGGTGACGGTCTTGACCACACCGGAGGTGCCCTTGGCGTTCTCGCCCTTCAGGGATGCGGGCCAGACGCCGGCAGCCTTGTCGGTCCAGACCTCCGGAGCTGCGGCGGCCAGGTAATCGGTGAAGTTGCTGGTGGTGCCGGAGTCATCGGAGCGGTTGACCGGCGTGACCTTGAGGTCCGGCAGCTTGGCATCCGGGTTCATTGCGGCGATGGCGGGATCGTTCCAGTTGGCGATTTCGCCGCGGAAGATCTTGGCCACGGTGGCGGCGTCCAGCTTCAGTTCCTTGACATCCGGAATGTTGAAGGCGATGGCGATCGGGGAGATGTAGACCGGAATGTTGATGGCGCCCTCGGGGCCGCACTTTTCCTTGGAGCTGGCGAGCTCCTCGTCCTTGAGGTAGGCGTCGGAACCGGCGAACTGGGCCGAACCGTCAATGATGGCCTTGCGTCCAGCGCCGGATCCATCCGGGGAGTACTGCACGGAGGCGCCCTGGTTGGCGGACGCGAAGTTGGTCTTCCATACGTCCATGGCCGCGCCCTGGGCGGAGGAACCGATGCCGGTGAGGGTGCCGGTGACCTTGGCTCCCGTGGCGGAGGGTGCACCGGACTGTGCAGTGTTCGTGGCGTTGTCTGAGCCACAGGCGGTGAGCGCGAGTGCGCCGGCTGCGATGACAGCGATAGCCGCGTGGCGGCCGAAGCGGAGTGCCTTCACTAGATGTACCCCTTCCAGGGATTTCTGATGCGTAGCGGACCGGAGACGTCCGAACATAAGAAGTTGCGTACTTTTTGTACCTTTATTGAAGGTATGGGCCTCAGGTAACGGGATGTGGGGACCAAGGTGAACGGAGGGTTAACGACGGCGGGACATCGGCTTACATGTGCAGCGTCACCATTGCGCACATCACATCACGGGCCGTAGTGCAACGCCAGTGAATAGACTGGAACGCATGGCCATCCCAGCAGGACTTTCAGCAAGCGGGCGTTTCCTGCGCGGCCGCATCCGCACCGGCCTGGTCCGGAGCCGCAACTCGCTGATCCCCGCTGTCCAGATGACCGGGTGCGCAGTGGGTGCGTATGCCTTCGCCGAATACGTATTGGGGCATTCGGGTCCCCTGTTCGCGGCGACGTCGTCGCTGATCGCGCTGGGCTTCTCGCGGGAGCCCCGGCTGCGCCGGGTGGTGGAGGTGGGCCTGGGGTGCACCATCGGCATTGCGGTGGGCGACCTGCTCCTGCACTGGCTGGGCGGCGACATCTGGGTGGCCGCCGTCGTGCTCCTCACCTCCATACTGCTGGCGCGTTTCCTGGACAGCGGCAACATCTTCACCACGCAGCTGGGGCTGCAGTCGCTCCTGGTGGTGCTGCTGCCGGCGCCTGCCGGCGGCCCGTTCACCCGCAGCATTGATGCGATAGTGGGCGGGCTGTTCGCGCTGCTGGTCACCATCCTCGTCCCCAAGGATCCCCGGCGGGAACCGCGCAAGGACGTGCAGAAGCTGCTGCACGAACTGGCCGAGGTGCTGCGCGAATGCGCCCAGGCCCTACTTGGAAGCGACTCCACCCAGGCATGGCATGCCCTGATCCGCGGCCGGAACTGCCAGCCCCTGGTGGACGCGATGCGCCATTCCCTGCGCGCTTCCGGCGAGGTGGCCACGCTCGCACCGGCGTACCGCAGGCACCGCGATGAGCTGGACCGGCTCGAGCAGTCGCTGGACTTCATCGACCTTGCGCTCCGGAACAGCCGCGTTTTTGCCCGCCGCCTGACCAGCGCCATCAACCATGCCGCCTTGTCCGACGAAGCCACCGACAACATCGCCGAAGTGCTGCAGGAGACCGCAGCCGCCATCGACGAACTGTCTTTGGGCCTTGCAGAAACACACGACGGCGCGCGGCGGGCCCACCTCCGGACGGCCCGTCAGGACCTGAGCGGGATCGCACTGCGCCTGCACCCGAGGCTCCTGGAAGTCCAGCGCCTCGAGGGCGAAACGGTGGTCATGCTGTTCCGTCCGCTGATGGTGGACCTGCTCGAAGCCAGCGGAATGGATTCCAAAGAGGCCCGGGACATCCTCCCGCCGCTTTAGCGCGGGCCGGGTGGTGGAGCTCGTCGAAAGCAACCAGGGCGCGCTCGATCACAAGTAGTGTCGCTGCCCCCGGATAGTGTGGAGCAATGGCAACAAAGACTTCCCGGGCGTCCAAAGCCCCGGCTTACAAATGCGCCGAGTGCGGCTGGACCACCGTCAAGTGGGTGGGACGCTGCGGCGAGTGCCAGGCGTGGGGCACCGTTGAGGAAACCGGCGCCGCCGTTGCGCGCACGACGGCGGCCACCACCGTATTGGAGCCCGCCCGCCGGATCGCCGACGTCGATGCCACCACCGCGGCGTTCCTCCCCACCGGGGTGGATGAACTGGACCGCGTGCTGGGCGGCGGGCTCGTTCCGGGTGCGGTCATCCTCCTGGCCGGAGAACCCGGCGTCGGCAAGTCCACGCTGCTCCTGGATGTTGCCGCCAAGTTCGCCCGCACGGCGCAGGACGTCCTCTACATCACGGGTGAGGAATCAGCTGCCCAGGTCAAGCTGCGGGCGGACCGGATCGATGCCGTTGCGGAGTCCCTGTACCTTTCGGCTGAAACGGACCTCGGGCAGGCCCTCGGGCAGGTGGAGAAGCTGGAACCGCGGCTGCTGGTGGTGGACTCCGTCCAGACGCTCAGCAGTGCCGACGTCGAAGGCAGCGCCGGCGGCGTATCCCAGGTGCGTGAGGTGGCCGCGTCCTTGATTGCCGCGGCCAAGCGCCGCAACATGACCACGCTCCTGGTAGGGCACGTGACCAAGGACGGCTCCATCGCCGGACCCCGCCTCCTGGAGCACCTGGTGGACGTGGTCTGCCAGTTCGAGGGCGAGCGCCACTCGCGGCTCCGGCTGCTGCGGGCCGTGAAAAACCGGTACGGGCCCACTGACGACGTCGGCTGCTTCGACCTCAATGAGGACGGCATCGTGGGCCTTGCCGATCCCAGCGGCCTGTTCGTCTCCCGGACCAAAGAGCCCGTGTCCGGCACGTGCATCACAGTAACCCTGGAAGGCCGGCGGCCGCTGCTGGCAGAGGTGCAGTCGCTCCTGGCCGAAAGCGCCAGTTCGCAGCCCCGCCGTGCCACCAGCGGCCTGGACAGCTCCCGGGTGGCCATGCTGCTTGCAGTGCTCCAGCAGCGGGCCGGCTGCCTGCTGCACAAGGATGATTCCTACGTGGCGACGGTGGGCGGCGTGAAGCTCAGCGAGCCGGCAACCGACCTTGCCGTGGCTCTGGCCGTGGCCTCGGCCAAGGCCAAAAAGCCGCTTCCCATCCGGCTGATTGCCTTCGGCGAAGTGGGACTGGCCGGGGAAGTCCGTCCCGTTCCGGGCATCAACCAACGCATCCAGGAGGCCCACCGGCTGGGCTTCACCCACGCCGTGGTCCCGGCAAGCCCCAACGGCCCGGGACCAGTTCCGGCCGGTTTCTCGGTCCGCGAAGTGGGGCACCTGGCCGAAGCCCTGAGCCTGCTCATCAGCTGATTGTCAGATGGTGGACCAGCCTCCGTCGCTGGGCAGGATCGCGCCGTTCACGTTGGCTGAATCCTCGCTGAGCAGCCAGGTGATGGCAGCTGCGAGCTGGTCAGGCTGGGCCACCGAACCCACGGTGGCCTGGAGGATGGGTCCGATCCGGCCGGCCGCGAAGTCCGACTTCCAGGGAGCTTCGATGTTGGTGGCAACGGCCCCCGGTGCCACGGCGTTCGCCCGGATCCCCTGGGGTCCGTAGAAGAACGCCACGCTCTTGGTGAAGCCCACCAGCGCATGCTTGGACGACGTGTAGGCGGCACCGGAAGCGGACGCCCGGAGTGACGCCTCGGACGCCACATTCACGATGGTGCCCGTCCCGGCCGCCAGCATCAGCGGCAGGACCGCACGGGTGAGGCGCATGGGGCCGGTCAGGTTCACGCTGAACACCCTGTCCCAGGTGGCGTCGTCCACCTCGGCAGGCGGCAGGAAGGCGTCCATGATCCCTGCGACGTTCGCCAGGCAGTCCACCCGGCCGTTGGCCGCAGCCACAATCGCGGCGGTGGTCTCCGGTTCGGCTACGTCTCCGGAAACCGTCACGACGTCGAAATCCGGCAAACCCGCGGCAAGGTCCGCCAGCCGCTGCTCCACAACGTCCGTGGCGATGACCCTGGCGCCTTCATGTGCCAGGCGGGTGGCAGTGGCCAGTCCGATCCCGGAGCCTGCTCCCGTCACAATGACCGTCTTCCCCGCGAAGCGGGACGGGTACGCGGCTGGCGGCATGGCCTGCTCCTCGGCGTAGGTGGCCCCCGGCAGGGGGCGCGGCTATGGTTACAGGCTCCCGCTGAAGAGAGGACTGCACAAGCGACTTAGGGCCCTAGTGGAGCCCCCGAACCGGGCGCACTCTTGGCATAGAAAGTGCAAGCCACGAAGGGAGCTGCCATGATGTGGGGTTACGGTCCGGATATGGGCTGGATGTGGCTGTGGGGATTGCTGATGCTGGTGGGCATAGCCCTGCTGGTGCTGGTCGCCGTGCGGCTGTTCTCCGGTGGCGGCCGCGGCGGGTTCACGGGAAGCGGATTCAATCCGCCGGGGCAACCGGGAGCGGGAGGTCCGTGGCCCGGGGCCGGCGGTCCCGGGCAGGGGCGCAGCAGGGCCCGGCAAATCCTGGACGAACGGTTCGCGAAAGGGGAACTGACCGCTGAGCAGTACCGCGAGCAGGTCAGGATACTCGGCGAGGAGCACTAGTGCCTCCCGCCAGCACGCCTCCCCCGGGTCCGCAGCCGGGTCCCCAACACTCTGCCGGGCGGCAACCGGACCGGCAACCCGGCCCGGAAGCACGCCGCGAGCCTGTGGTTTACCGCCCCGGGACACGCCCGATGAGCCGGCGCGGCGCGCTGCTCCTGGGCGGACTCGGAGCGGCTGCCACGGCGGCCGGCGGAGCGGGGCTGTGGTGGTCGCTGGCGTCCCGGTCATCGCCCCGGACTGCCCCGGTAACGGGAGCAGAACTTTCCCAGCCTTCCGAGTTGCGCAGCACCGGCGGCCGGCTGGAGGTGCGGCTCGAAGCTGCCGCCGCCCCTATTGAGCTGGCCGGGCAGCAGGCCCGAACCCTGGGCTACAACGGCGGGACCCCCGGGCCAACGCTCCGCCTAAGGCAGGGCGATGTCCTGGGCGTCCGGCTGGTCAACAGCCTGGAGCAGCCAACCAACCTGCATGTCCACGGACTGCACGTCTCCCCCGAGGGTTCCGGGGACAACGTTTTTGTGGTGGTCAATCCGGGTGCCGCCCACGACTATGAGTACAGGCTCCCGCCGAACCACCCTCCGGGAGTGTACTGGTACCACCCGCACCACCACGGCATGGTGGCCGACCAGGTTTTCGCCGGCCTCTTTGGGGCGATCATCGTCGAGGATCCGGAACCCCTTCCGGTCAGCACCGAACGAATCCTGGTCATATCCGACACCACGCTGGACGGCGGCGGGAACGTCGTCCGGGTGTCGCAGATGGAACGGATGCTGGGTAGGGAGGGCGAACTGCTCCTGGTCAATGGCCAGAGCAGCCCCGAATTCAGCGCGATGCCGGGCAGGCGCGAGCGCTGGCGCATCATCAACGCCTGCGTGGCCCGCTATCTGTCGCTACGGCTCGACGGCCAGCAGCTCCAGCTGCTGGGGATGGACTCGGGCCGGTTCCGGACACCGGAAAACGCGGAGGAACTCTTCCTGGCACCCGGCAATCGGGCAGACGTGCTGGTCACCACGGCCGCAGGAAACTCCGTCCTCCGAGCCGCGTATTACGACCGGGGCAGCATGGCCGGCATGATGGGCCAAGGACCCGGCCCCAGGCCTTCGGACCGGCCGGCTGCGGCGGGCGCGGCACTGGCGACGTTGCGCGTGGCCGGAAGCGCCGCACCTCCCCCGTCGCCCCTGCCGCCGCTGCCGGCAGGCAGGGACCCGGACGACCTGCGCACGGCCGTGATGGCGGCGCGACGGCAGCTCACGCTCTCCTCCGGTGCAGGCATGGGCATGGGCGGCGCCATGATGGGCTTCACCATCAACGGCAGGGAGTTCAGTGCGGCGAGGACGGACACCGCGGTGGCGGCAGGAAGCGTGGAGGAATGGACCCTGACCAATCCCAGCCCCATGGACCACCCTTTCCACCTGCACGTCTGGCCGATGCAGGTCATTGAGGAGGGCGGCCGCGCGGTGGACCGGCCGGAGTGGCGGGACGTGGTCAATGTTCCCGCGCAAGGCCGGGTGAAGGTCCGGGTGGCTTTCAAGGATTTCACCGGCCGGTCCGTCTACCACTGCCATATCCTTGACCATGAGGACCTCGGAATGATGGGCGTCATCGAAGTCCGTTAGTGGGAAGCCGGCGCAGATGCGCCGGCCCAAGGAGGTCCGGATGCCGGAAACCAACCGGAGGAATGCGTCCTTCGGGGAATATTTCGCCCGCGTGGGTCCGCGCATGGACGCGCGCGGGGCAGCGGAGCACCGGCGGCGGCTCGTCGAGGCAGCGCACGGCACCGTCGTCGAAATCGGGGCGGGCTACGGTGCCACCTTCCCCTTCTACCCTGCAGCCGTGACCAGTGTGCTGGCGCTCGAACCGGATCCGACGCTCCGGGCCCTGGCCCTGGCGGAGGCAAGCCGGGCGCCGGTTCCCGTCACGGTCCACGACGGTACAGCGGAATCGCTGCCCGTGGCTGATGAATCCGTGGACGTGGTGGTCTCCTGCCTCGTCCTGTGCAGCGTGGCCGACCAATCCGCCGTCCTGGCAGAGACGCTTCGGGTTCTCCGGCCAGGCGGCCTGCTGCTGTTCTACGAGCATGTCCGCTCCGCACACCGTGTGCTGGCTGCTGCCGAGGACCTGCTTACCCCGCTGTGGAGCCGCATGGCCGGGGGATGCCATCCGAACCGGGACACCGCCGGCAGGATAGCGGCCGCCGGCCTCACGCTCCAGAACATGGAGCGCTTCGGGTTTTCAGCCCTCCCCGGCAATCCGCGGATCGCCCACATCATCGGTGCGGCGGAAAAGCCGCGGACATGAAGAAGGGCGCCTGCCGCACATGGCAGGCGCCCTTCATTCAAACCGGACGTCGGTGGTTAGGCCTTCTTGGGCGGCAGTGCCAGCTTGAACACCTTGGCCCACGTGGAGCCGACCTGCTTCCAGATCGGGCCGGTGGTGTACGGCAGGCCATAGCGCTTGCAGATCTCCTGCACCTTCGGCGCCACCTCGGCGTAGCGGTTGGACGGAATGTCCGGGAAGAGGTGGTGCTCGATCTGGTGTGACAGGTTGCCGGTCATGAGGTGCATGAACTTGGAACCGGAGATGTTGGCGGAGCCGATCATCTGCCGCACGTACCAGTCCCCGCGGGTCTCGCCCTCCACCATTTCCTCGGTGAAGGTGTCCGTCCCCTCGGGGAAGTGACCGCAGAAGATCACCGCGTGGGCCCAGACGTTGCGTACCGCATTGGCGGTCAGCGTGCCGTAGAGCGCCTGCTTGCCGGAGCCGGTCAGCATGGCGACGGCCGGGGTCGCGGCGTAATCCTTGGTGAACTGCTTGAGCGCCTTGACCCCGAGGGCCTTGAGGTCCTTGACCAGCGCTTCCTTGGACTTGTTGCCTTCCTTGAAGTCCTGGAGCTCAAGGTCGTAGATCGCAATACCCCATTCGAAGACCGGGGCCAGGATGGCGTTGTAGAGCGGGTTGCCGAGGTTGAACGGCTTCCACTCCTGCTGGGGGTCCATGCGCAGGAGGTTGTACCCGACGTCGTTGTCCTTGCCCACCACGTTGGTCCAGCGGTGGTGCAGGTCATTGTGCGTGTGCTGCCACGCGCGTGCCGGGGTGACAAAGTCCCATTCCCAGGTGGTGGAGTGGATGTCCGGGTCCCGCATCCAGTCCCACTGGCCGTGCAGCACGTTGTGCCCGATCTCCATGTTTTCCAGGATCTTGGCAAGGCTCAGCAGGGTGGTGCCGGCAATCCAGGCGCCCTTGTTCCGGCTCACCAGGAGAGTCGCACGGCCGGAAATTTCCAGTCCGCGCTGGATCTTGATCATGCGGCGGATGTACGCGGCGTCTGAGGCGCCGCGCTTGGCCAGAATGTCGTCCTTGATGGCATCAAGTTCGCGGCCCAGCTCGGCCACCTGCTCGTCTGAGAGGTGCGCTGCGGCCGGCGGACGGATCAACGGGCTGCCGGAAGTGGCCAGCGCACCGCGCCGCGTCTTTGCAGACGGCACAACGGCGTCTTCCGTGGTCTCGGGTTCGTGGTTGGTAACTATTGCCATGCGGTGGTGCTCCTCAGATCTCGAGGTTAACGGGTCCGGCGGCTGCCGATACACACGTCTGGATTAGTTGGCCCGGCTCGCCGTGGACTTCGCCGGTGCGGAGGTCGCGGACATGCCCGGCCCGCAGGGGGATGAGGCAGCTGTGGCAGATGCCCATCCGGCAGCCGCTGGGCATCAGCACGCCGGCGTCTTCGCCGACGTCCAGCAGCGGAGTGCTCCCGTCCGCCTCAACCTCGCGGTCGGAGGCCTCAAAGGTGACCAGTCCGCCGTCGTGCCCCGCACCCGCCGCCAGGCTGGTGGTAAAGCGTTCGATGATGAGGTTGATCGGGTCGGCCGCAAACGGTCCCTCCGGCTGGTGGGACCCTCCGCCAGTGTCGGAAGCTTCAGCCGCCGCGGCGGCAGCTTCGGCTGACCACAGCGCCTCGGCGTCGTCCAGGAAGCCTTCGGGGCCGCACGCGTAGGCCGCGCGGTGGCGCCAGTCGGGGCAGAGTTCGTCCAGCACGGCGGCAGAGGAGAAGTCCACCCGGCCGCGTTCGCCGGTAAACCAGTGGATGACCTTGAAATTGGGGAACTGATCGGCAAGCTCGGACAGTTCTTCCCGGAAGATGCTGTCCTCAGGGGTCCGGGCTGAATGGACCAGCACGACGTCGGAATCCGGGCGGTGCGGCACCAGCGTTCGCACCATGGACATCACGGGGGTGATGCCGCTGCCGGCGGTAAGCATCAGCAGCGGCCGGGGGTGCTCGGGGAGGACAAAGTCACCCTGCGGCGGTGCCAGGAACAGGACGTCGCCCGGACGGGTGTTGCGCACCAAAACACCGGAAACGGCGCCGACGTCGGTCACCGTGATAGCGGGATCCTGGCCGGCGGGAGCGCTCAGGGAATAGGAACGCCAGTGCCGCACGCCGTCGAGTTCGACGCCGATGCGGGCCCACTGGCCGGCCTGATGGGCCTTCCAGCCGCGGCCTGGACGGAAGAAAATGGTGGCGGAATCGGCCGTCTCGGCGACCACCCTGGTGACCACGCCGCGCAACTGGCGGGCGGAGAACACAGGATTGAAGAGCGACAGAATGTCTTCTGGAGCTAGCGGGGTGGTCAGTACAGATGCGGCGCGCGCCAGCTTACGGAGCCGGATCATGTTATTAACCTTATGTTGGATCGAGGCATATTTCTTCTCCCAAGGCATACGATCGAACGTTCTAAACTGTTCCCCCGAAACAACTTATGGAAGTCTCTCATGAACCCTCCGGCCTCGAAGAGTCCCGCCGCCCCCGCGTACGAGCCGCCGTGGCTCGCCCTGCCCCGGGAAGTCAGCGACCTGCTGCGCCCCAAGATGCCCGGCATTGTGGAGGCCATCATCGACGCCGTCCCGCAACTGGTTCCTGCCTATGCCAGGCCTATTGAGGGCCGCTTCGGGCGCGGTCTGCGGCGCGGGGTGGCTGCGGCACTGGAGCGGTTCCTGCAGCTGCCCGGCACCAGGCTCCCCGCACTGTCGGAGGAAAGCCGGCAGCTGGTGGCGGGGCTTGGCAGCGGCGAATTCCGCCAGGGCCGGAGCATGGATGCACTGCTGAGCGCCTACCGCATGGGTGCCCGCGTGACGTTCCGGGAGATGTCGCGCATCTCGATGGAGAAGGACCTGGGGCAAAGCGTCGTGGTGGACCTGGGCGAATCGATCCTGGCGTACATCGACGAGCTGTCCGCCGTGAGCGCCGAGGCCTACGCCTTTGAACAATCCGAGCGGGCCGGGGCCGTGGACCGGCGCAGGACCGAACTGCTGGAACTGCTGCTGATGGGCCAGGCGGACGAGGCGGCCCTGCGGCAGGCGGCATCCATGGCCGACTGGTCGCTGCCTGCAAGGCTCGTGGTGGTCACGCTCCCGCTGGACCGGTCCGCAGGGCTGCGGTTGCAGCTGGGGCCGGGAACACTGGTGGTGGAGCGCGAAACGGATGCTGTGGCGCTTGTCCCGGCCCGGAAGTCCGAGGCCGCCCGGGCGGCGCTGGAGAAGGCGCTGAAGGGCAGGTCCGCGTCCGTCGGGCCGGCCGGCAGCTGGGAGAAGGTGCCCGATTCGCTGCGGCTTGCCGTGCTGGCGGCCTCGGTGCTGCCGCCGCGGGAAGACCCCGAGGATCCGCCCATCTGGGCGGATGACCACCTGGCCCAGATCGTGCTCGGCTCCGAGCCCTCGGCCATCGCGGAGCTGGCGGAGCGGAGGCTTGCGCCGCTGGAGGGCCTGCGTCCGGCGCAGCGCGAAAGGCTGGCGGAGACCCTCCTCTCCTGGCTGCGGCACTGGGGCCAGCGGGCTCCGGTGGCGGCCGAGCTCGGCATCCATCCGCAGACAGTGGGTTACCGGGCGGCCCAGCTGCGGGAACTCTTCGGCGATGCGCTGGAAGACCCGCGGGCCCGGTTCGAGCTGGAACTGGCCCTGCATGCGGGGCGGCGCTAGGCGGCCGCTCATCTGCCGGCCGCCATTGCGCTGCGGCTTTGCAGCCGCAGCTCGAGGTCGTTCATCACGATGGCGGCCAGGTCCTCCAGGGCGCGGGAATCCTCGGCAGTGAACTCCCGCGGCTGGCGGTCCAGGATGCAGATCGTCCCGAGGTTGTAGCCGTCGGGGGTGCGCAGCGGCACTCCGGCATAGAACTGCAGTCCGAACTCGCCCGCGACGAGCGGGTTCGCCAGGGTGCGCGGGTCCGTGACGGCGTCCGGGACCACCCAGACCTCGTCCTGCAGAATGGCGGAAGCACATAGCCCGGGGTCCCGCCCGATCTCGCCCACCTCGGTCCCGTGATGGGCTTTGAACCAGATCCGGTCGTGGTCCACCACGCTGACGATGGCCACGGGCACGGAGAACATCCGCGCCGCGAGGCCTACGATCCGGTCGAACGTGCCGTCCGGGGGCGTGTCCAGGATCCGGTAGCGTTCGACGGCGCGCATCCGCGCCTCTTCGTTCGCGGCGGAATCGTACGACGGCGATGCTTCCGCCGGCACCGTGGACGGAGCCGGACTGATGCTCCGGTGGCGCCCGGCGGCGCTGATGACTTCCTGCCGGAGGGCTAGGGAAACGTCCCGGGCACTTGGCCGGGCCGAAGGCTCACGGGACAGCATGGAACTGAGCAGCGCAGCCCATTTGGGTGCCACGACATCGGGGATGTGCGGATCCCGCAGGAGCCGCGCCATGGCTGAGGCGATCGGCGCGCCGGGGTACACCGGACTGCCGGTCAGTCCCTCGAGCAGGACCAGCCCCAGGGAGTACACATCGCTGGGCGGCCCCACCCGCTCGCTGGCGGCCTGTTCCGGGCTGAGGTACTGCGGGGTGCCGGAGCTTTCCCCGGGGCCGGTGCGCTGCCCGTCCCCGAGGATCATGGCCACGCCGAAATCGCTCAGCTTGGCGCGTGGCCGGCGGTCATCGTTGTTGTAGTCCACCAGGAGTATGTTGGCGGGCTTGACGTCGCGGTGGACGATGCCGTGGTGGTGGATGTACGCGAGTCCGTCCGCAAGGTCGTGGCCGATCAGCGCCAGATGCGCGGCGTTGATGGGGCCCTGGGCCGCGCGTGCGCGCAGGTCCGGGCCGCGCACCAGTTCCATGACCAGGTACGTGCGGCGGTGCCGGGGATCGCTGAGGTCCGCTCCCGCATCCAGCAAGGTGACCAGCGCGTGGTGGCTCATTCCTGCCAGGATGCGGACTTCCTCGCCCTGGCGGCGCACGTGGTCCAGGTTCCCGGGGTCGTCGCGGAAGAGTTTGACCGCGACTTCGCGCTGCAGGAGTTCATCGAAGGCCCGGTAGACGCCGGACTGGCTCCCGCGGCCAATCAGGGCCTCAATCCGGTATCGGCCGCTGAGGAGGTAGCCGGGTTCCATGCTTGCAGCCATGATCGGCCTCTCAGCTGTTTATTTGATAAGTATGCTTATGATATCCCGGCGACAGTCGCGGAACTGACGGAGGGCCCGCTATTTGGCGGGATTGTGTGTACCGATCGGCACCAGGGTCAGGTCCGGGTGGTTCTTCTCGATCCGGCGCAGCGCCCAAATGTCGTTGAACAGGGCCAGGTATTCGCCGTCGGAGCGCAGCAGCACCTCGGCGCCCGGGACGTTGGCCAGCGCGGGCATGGCGTCCGCCGTCGAAATCCTTGCCATCGAGTACGGGAGCCGCTCCAGGCGCATCGGCGCGCTGAAGTCGTGCGCCATGCGGTCCTCCACTACCTCGAACTGCATGGGGCCGACGGCGGCGAGCACCGGCGCCTGGTCGCCGCGGATGTCGGAGCGGAGCACCTGGATGACGCCCTCGTGCTCGAGCTGCTCGATGCCGCGGCGGAACTGCTTGAAGCGGCTGGGGTCCTTGGAGCGTGCCACCTGGAAGTGCTCCGGCGCGAACAGCGGGATCGCCGGGAACTCCACAGGTTCGTCCAGGAACAGGCTGTCGCCCACCCGGAGGGATGAGGCGTTGACCAGGCCCACGACGTCGCCGGGGAACGCTTCGTCAATGACCTCACGCTCACGACCGAATACCTGCTGGGCGTACTTGGTGGCGAAGGACTTCCCGGTGCGGGTCTGGGTGACCACCATGCCGCGCTCGAACACGCCGGAGCATACGCGGATGAAGGCGACGTGGTCGCGGTGGGCCTTGTTCATGCCGGCCTGGACCTTGAAGACGAAGCCCGCGAACGGGGCATCCACTGCACGGGGTTCGCCGGCGACGTCGGGCCGCGGCGCCGCCGGCGGGGCGAAGTCCACCAGGGCGTCGAGGATTTCCTTGACACCGAAGTTGAGCGCGGCGGAGCTGAACAGAATGGGGGTTGCCTTGCCTGCGTGGAAGGCGTCGACGTCGAACTCCAGGTTGGATTCGATGACCAGTCCGGCTTCGTCCACGGCGTTGGACCAGTCGTCGCCCTGGTTGACGGCGGCCTCTTCGGGGGTGAAGTACTCGGTGAGCGCGATGTTGGCGCCGGCATTGTTGCGCTGGAACCGGGCGAAGCGGTCGTTGCGGAGGTCCCACACGCCGCGGAAGTCGCCCGAGATGCCCACGGCCCAGGTCAGCGGCATGGGCTGGAGTCCGGTGCGCTCGGTGATTTCGTCCATGAGGGCCAGCGCATCCAGGCCGGGGCGGTCCCACTTGTTGATCACCGTGATGATGGGCAGGTTGCGCTGCTTGCAGACCTCGAAGAGCTTCATGGTCTGGGTTTCCAGGCCTTTGGCTGCGTCAACCAGCATGACAGCGCAGTCGACGGCGGCCAGGACGCGATAGGTGTCCTCGGAGAAGTCTGCGTGGCCGGGGGTGTCCAGCAGGTTGATCACGGTGTCACGGTAGGCGAACTGCAGGGCCGCGGAACTAATGGAAATGCCGCGGTCCTTTTCCATCTGCATCCAGTCCGAGACCGTTTCCTTGCGGTTGGCCTTGCCGCTGGATGCGCCGGCGGTACCGATCACCTTCGCGTGCAGGGCCAGCGCTTCGGTAAGCGTGGACTTGCCGGCGTCAGGGTGGGAAATGACCGCGAAAGTCCGACGCCGGGCCGCCTGCTTGTGAATCTCCTGGACTCGGGCGGGGCTAAGGACTTCTTGAGACACGGTGCTACTTTCGCTGCGACATGGGGGCTGGTAATGGATGCGAACGTGGGGTGAACGCGATTTTAACGCGGGGGCCGGCAGGCGTGAACTGTGCAGCCAAGGTTTCCAGTTTATCGCAGGGCGGCAGGAGCCGCCGGTGGGCGCCCCAACTGCCGTCTCCCGCCGCCGCCGCCAAGGGTCTTCCGGAGCACCGGCAGCACCAGTCCAAACGGGCCACTTTGAGGCTTGTCCGTGCGGTTAATGCGCTTCTTTGCCCCTAGTATGGAGCCAGTGGGGAAATGAGTACTTTTGATCCTGCCGGCGGAATCGTAAAACCGGCATACTTGCAGGCAGCGGCTTGCACCTTTGAAGGGAAAACCTATGGCTCGGAGCCCTGAAGATTCGCTTAAGGCGACTCTGGGCAGAGTGGCTCCAGGCACCGCTCTGCGCGATGGCCTGGAACGCATCCTCCGCGGGCGCACCGGCGCATTGATCGTTCTGGGCTCGGACCGCACCATTGAGTCCATCTGTTCCGGCGGATTCGATATCGGGATCGACTTCTCCCCCACCAGGCTTCGCGAACTCGCCAAAATGGACGGCGCCATCATTTGCGACAAGGACGCCGGCAACATCCTCCGGGCCGCTGTGCAGCTGGTTCCGGATTCAAGCATCGAAACCCAGGAATCCGGCACCAGGCACCGGACGGCCGAGCGCGTCGCCATCCAGACCGGCGTCCCGGTGATCTCAGTCAGCCAGTCCATGCAGATCATCGCCCTCTACGTGAACGGCCTGCGGCACGTCCTGGAAGGCTCCGAGAAGGTCCTCGCCCGCGCCAACCAGGCGCTGGCCACCCTGGAACGCTACCGCTCCCGCCTGGACCAGGTCACCAGCTCCCTTTCCGCACTGGAAATCGAAGCCATGGTGACAGTCCGGGACGTCGCCGTGACGCTGCAGCGCCAGGAAATGGTGCGTCGGATCTCCGAGGAAATCTCCCAGTACGTCCTTGAGCTGGGCGAGGACGGACGGCTGCTTTCGCTGCAGCTGGATGAACTCACGGTGGGCCGGGGACCCGGCAGCGATGTGATCATCCGCGATTACGCCGGCCCCAACGCGTCCCCGGAGGACATCGAGGGCGCCGTAAGTGCCCTGCTGGGCCTGGGCCCCACCGAGCTGATCGACCTGAGCAGGATTGCCGGCATTATCGGCTTCGCGGGCGGCGTGGAGACGCTCGACGCGGTGGTGCAGCCGCGCGGTTACCGTCTCCTGTCCGGCCTGAAGGCGGTACCCAAGGCCGTGGCGGACAGGCTGGTTGACCACTTCGGCGGCCTCCAGTACCTGATGGCGGCCACGATCGATGACCTCATGACCGTGGACGGCATCGGCGACCAGCGCGCCCGCACGGTTCGGGAAGGGCTGAGCCGGATGGCCGAGGCGAGCCTGCTGGACCGGTTCCTCTAGACGCCGCCACCCGCCAGCTCGCGGCTTACACCGGACCGACGTGCACGCTGCCCTCGGCCATGTTGAACGTGAAGCGGCGCTCAAGCCGCCAATTCACGCCCCCCGCCGTCCACTCCACCCCGTACCTGACCTCCAGCGAACCGCGCTCCACGTCCTGCGCCGTCACGGTGCAGACAGGGGTGAAGTAGAGCGATTCCTCGCCGGGCTGCAGATCTGCCGGGCCGAACTCTTCCGCCCCCGGACCCGTCAGCCGCACGCCGGCCAGCACCTCCCGGCCACTGTTGCGCGCCCGCCCGGTGAAGGCAAGGATGTCCCCCGCCTTGTAGCCGGCAGTGACCGGCCCGTAGTTCAGGTCCTGCGCCTCGCGCGTTCCGATCACCTGGGCTGACTCCGGCGAGTACCCCTGGCCTATCTCCTTCCACGTGTGGACGTCCCACTCGCCCGCTTCGGCGGCCATCACATGGAATTCGCCGGCGTTTTGCCAGACCTCGGGACGGCCGGGCGTGATGGAGCGCAGTTCCATGTCGAACACCATCCCGGACGCCGCCTGGCCGGAGGCCGGTCCGGCAGGCGCACCGGAGTCCTCACGGGTGGCAGGGCGGGTGCCCTGACGGGGCGCTGCGGCATCCGTGAGCTGGGTTACCGGAATGGAGCAGAACACAACTTCCCGGTAGCCTGGCGCTCGTAGAGGACCCCGATGTTCCCGTCAGGCAGCCTGGCCGCCGTTGAATACGCCGAGCTGCCCGGGCAAATGGCGAGCTTCGCCGGCCAACTTGCTCCATTGTCCCGGGAGAGGCTGAGCACGGTGTTGCGGCGCAACGCGGTGTCGTGGTTGTTGGTTGCCAGCAACCACGCGTCCGTTTCTGCGGTGGCGTGGCCTGGGGGGAGCGGCAGCCCGTCAAAACGGGCCACGGAGCCGTTGTCGCCGGGATCGGGGAGGTCCGCAATGGCGGTCAGCGGACTCCAGCTGTGCCCGCCGTCGCCGGAGATCGCTGATAGCCGGCGGGGAGTGGCACGGCTGTGCAGCAGGAGCCTGCCGTCGCTGAGGCAGACAACCTTGTTTTCATTGGGCGCCGTCCCGCCGCCTGTCGGCGCGGCTGCCTTGCCGCCGGACGACGAGTGGCCGATGAACTCCCCCAGCGTCCAGGTTTCGCCGTGGTCGTCACTGTAGGCGGACGCCGCCAAAATGGTCCCCTGCACCAGGACCACGTACTGCTGGACGAGTCTCCCGGCGAACGGGCCCGCATGGATTTGGATGCCCTGCCCGGCCGCGGCGAAGATGCCGGAAATCCCGCGGCCCCGGCCGGTACCGAGCTTGAGCTGGGCCGTGAGGCAGCGGTGCCGCCAGGTCAGCCCGTCGTCGTCGGAATAGCTGACGTCGCAGTGCTGGACATTGCCGTCGGGGCCGGCCCCTTCGGCGGCTTCGAAGAAGCCCGCCCGGGTGCCTGCCGCGTGGAACATGAAGATCCGGCCCGTTTCGGCGTCCACCAGCAGGCTTGGATCCCCGTAGCCCTCCAGCCCGACGCCGGTGCGCACCACTTGCTGGGCCTGCCAGGAGCGCCCGCTGTCACCACTGCGCCGTAGCAGAAGATCTATCGGGCTGGGAAGATCATCAAGGTTGGGTCGTCCGTCGTAGGCGGCGAGCAGGGTGCCGCGGGCCGTCACAGCCATCGCTGGAGTCCTGTACTGCCGGTAGCCGCCCCTTCCACGTTCCGCCAGTACGTGCTCAGTGTCGGGGCGCGCCAACGGAATACCGGCGACTGAAGAAAAGAGGTGGGATGTCATATCTCCAGAGTAAATGCCCGGAACCGCGCGCCAAAGCGACCCGGCTCACACTTGACGGGAGCATGTGACCACCCTTACAGTTTTTCTTACGAGCATCGGACGTCCTACATCCGATAACTAATCTGAACGGTGAGGCACCTCATGGATAAGACGATCAAGAACCGTCAGCTGGTCAATTCCGCCAGCCGCCGGAGTTTCCTGAAATTGACCGGGGCAGCGGGCGTCGCGGCTGCTTTTGCCAGCTCCCTGGCTGCCTGCGGCGGGCCTGCAGCCACCACGGCAGGTGCCTCCGGAAACACGGCACCGGTCAACAAGGACCTCATCATCGAGGCCGGCATCTCCTACGCCCTGTCCACCGGGTTCGATCCGTTGTCCTCCTCAGGCGCCACGCCCCTTGCCGCCAACCTGCACGTCTACGAAGGCCTCGTGGAACTGCACCCGGCCACCCGCGAGCCGTATAACGCACTCGCCGCCGAGGACCCGAAGATGGTCAGCCCCACCACCTACCGGGTGTCCCTTCGCCAGGGCGCCAAGTTCCACGACGGCACCCCGGTCACGGCAGACGACGTCGTCTTCTCGTTCACCCGCGTGATGGATCCGGCAAACAAGTCCCTGTTCTCGCAATTCATCCCCTTCATCAAGGAAGTCAAGGCCGTTGATGCGGCCACGGTCGAGTTCACCCTCAAGTACGCCTTCCCCGGCTTCGGCCCGCGGATCTCCGTGGTCAAGGTTGTCCCCAAGGCCCTGGCCAACTTCCCGCTGGGCTCGGAACAGCTCAAGGCGTTCGACGCCAAGCCGGTGGGCACCGGCCCGTACAAACTCATCTCGGCAGTCAAGGACGACAAGATCGTCTTCGAAGCCAACCCTGACTACAACGGCCCCATGCCCGCCCTGGCAAAGGGCATGACCTGGCTGCTGCTCTCCGACGCCGCAGCGCGCGTCACCGCCATGCAGTCCGGCCGCGTGCAGGCAATCGAAGACGTCCCCTACCTGGACGTGGACGGCCTCAAGGCCAAGGCCAGCGTGGAATCCGTCCAGTCCTTCGGCATGCTGTTCCTGATGTTCAACTGCACCAAGGGCCCGTTCAGCGACAAGCGCGTCCGCCAGGCCCTGCACTATGGCCTGGACAAGGACTCCATCATCAAGAAGGCCCTGTTCGGCAACGCCAAGGCAGCCAGTTCCTACTTCCAGGAAGGACACCCGGACTACGTCAAAGCGAAGAACGTCTACTCCTACGACGCCACCAAAGCCGCGGACCTGCTCAAGGAAGCCGGCGTCACCAGCCTGGAGTTCGAACTGCTGACCACTGACACCGCCTGGGTCAAGGATGTCGCCCCGCTGATGCTCGAGTCCTGGAACAAGATCCCCGGGGTGAAGGTCACACTCAAGAACCTGCAGTCCGGCGCCTTGTACGCAGACCGGGTGGGCAAGGGCGACTACAGCGTGGTTGCGGCTCCGGGCGACCCCTCGGTCTTCGGAAACGACGCCGACCTGCTGCTGAGCTGGTTCTACGCCGGGGACACCTGGATGAAGGGCCGCGCCAACTGGGCCGCCACGCCGGAACGCGCGCAGCTTGTGGATCTGATGGCCAAAGCCGGCCAGTCCGCCGGGGACGAGGCCAAGAAGCTGACCGGCGAAATCGTCGACCTGGTTTCCGAGGAAGTGCCGCTGTACCCGATCTTCCACCGCCAGCTCCCCAGCGCGTGGGATTCCAACAAACTCAGCGGCTTCAAGCCGTTGCCCACCACCGGCGTCTCGTTCGTCGGCGTCGGCCGCACGGCCTAGGCCAAAGCCACCCCAGATCAACCGGAGAATACATTGGTCACGATATTGCGTCTGCTCGGCCGAAGGCTCGCAGCACTGCCCCTGATGATTCTGGGCATCACCTTGCTGGTGTTCCTGGTCCTGCAGGCCGCACCCGGCGACCAGGCCAGCAGCGCCCTCGGTGAGGGCGCCAGCGAGGAAGCCAAGGAACAGTACCGGCAGGACAACGGCCTGAACGACCCGTTGTTCCTGCAGTACCTGGGCTTCCTCGCCAAGCTGCTCCGCTTTGACCTGGGAGTCACCACTCCCCCGGCGAAGTCGGTGGCCACCATGATCGGTTCGGCCTTCCCACTGACCCTTCAGTTGACGCTGTTTGGCGTGCTCATCGCCGTCGTGCTGTCGTTGGCCTTCGGGATCGTCGGGGCTCTTTACCGGGATAAGTGGCAGGACCAGCTGGTGCGGGTGTTCTCAATCGCGGCGGTCGCCACGCCGTCGTTCTGGCTTGGCATCCTGCTGATCCAGTGGTTCGCCCTCGGCTCCAGCCCGATGTTCCCCTCGGGCGGCATCGCGACGCCGGAATCCGGCTTTGGCGGCTGGCTCAACTCGATGGCCCTGCCGGCCCTGGCCCTCGGCATTCCGGTCTCGGCGTCCCTCATCCGCGTGGTCCGCACCTCCATGGTGGAGGAGCTGGACCGGGACTATGTCCGCACGGCGATCGGCAACGGCGTCCCGTACCGCGAAGTGGTGTCCCGGAACGTGCTGCGGAACGCCCTGGTCACCCCGGTGACCGTGCTGGGACTCAGGATCGGCTACCTGCTGGGCGGCGCCGTCGTGATTGAAATGATCTTCGCCCTCCCCGGCATGGGCCAGCTGATCCTCAACGGCATCACCAACCTCGACGTCAACCTGGTGCAGGGCGTAGTGCTGACCATCTCGGTCACCTTTGTCCTGGTGAACATTGCCGTCGACCTTCTCTACCTGCTCATCAACCCCCGAATCAGGACGGTCTGACCCATGCGAAGCAAACTCGCTGAACGGCTCAGTGCCCCCGGGATCCGCTTCAAGGCCCTGCCGTGGAGCTCCCGCTTTGCGCTCGTGTTCCTGGTGGCCATCATCGCCGCCGCCATCCTGGCTCCGGTGCTCGCCCCGCACGACCCGCTCGAAACCTTCATCCCCGCCACCGCACCAGGCGGTGAACACCTCTTCGGCACCGACCGGCTGGGCCGGGACATCTTCTCCCGCCTGCTGTACGGCTCGCAGTCCTCGCTGCTGATCGGCCTCGGCGCCGTGGCCCTGGCGGTAGCGGCGGGCGCTCTGCTGGGATCCCTGGCCGCCACGTCCAGCAAAGCTGTCAATGAACTGATCATGCGCCTGATGGACATCCTCATGGCGTTCCCCGGTATCGCCCTGGCCGCGGTCCTGCTGGCAGCCTTCGGCAACTCGGTACCCACCATCATCGTGGCGATTGCGGTCATCTATACCCCGCAGCTGGCCCGCGTGGTGCGTGCCAACGTGCTGTCGCAGTACGGCGAAGATTACGTCCGCGCCGAGCGGGTGATCGGCGCAGGCCGGTTCTACATCCTGCTCAAGCACATCGTCCGGAACACCGCAGCCCCCGTCCTCGTGTTCGCCACGGTCATGGTGGCGGATGCCATCATCCTCGAGGCCTCGCTGTCCTTCCTCGGTGCCGGCGTGCAGGATCCCGCTCCGTCCTGGGGCAACGTGATCTCCTACGGCCGCAACCTGGTCCTCTCCGGCGGCTGGTGGGCCACCACCTTCGCCGGCCTCACCATCCTGCTGACCGTCCTGGCCCTGAACATCCTGGCCGAAGGCCTCACCGACGCGATGGTGAACCCGAAGCTGCGCAGGGCTCCCGTGGTGAAGGACGACGACGGAACTGCTTCATCGCTTGCCGGCGCCGCTGTAGGCGCTGAGGTTGCCACGTCCGTCGCCCAGCCGTCCGTGGTGGAAGAACACGAGCTCGACGGCGTTCGCGCGGCTACCCGTGACGCCCTCACCGAGGAGCACTACAACAAGTCAGCCCTGCTGACTGATGTGAAGGTAGCCGCCGCCAGCCCGCACGTCCTGCTGGACAGGGAACTGGAACTGCTGGCAGCCATCGAAGCCAAACGCACCGACCGCCTCCCCCAGGTCCCGGCCGGCTCCCGCAACGTCCTGGAGGTCAAGAACCTGTCCATCCGTTTCCCGGGCCGCTTCGGCGACACGGCGATCGTGGACAACGTCTCCTTCACGGTTCGCGAAGGAGAAACCATGGGCCTCGTTGGTGAGTCGGGCTGCGGCAAGTCGATCACCTCGCTGGCCGTCATGGGGCTCCTGCCCAAGACGGCGCAGATCACCGGATCCATCACGTTCGACGGCAAGGAACTCCTCGACGCCGATACCAGGCACGGCAGTCCCAAGGCCTATGAGGGCCTGCGCGGCGAACAGATCGCCATGGTCTACCAGGACGCCCTCAGCTCCCTGAATCCGTCCATGAAAATCAAGGACCAGATGGAGCAGCTGACCCGCCGAGGGGGACGCAAGACCCCCACTGAGTTGCTCGAGATGGTCAAGCTGGATCCCGTCCGCACGCTGGCCAGCTACCCGCACGAGCTCTCCGGCGGCCAGCGCCAGCGCGTGCTGATCGCCATGGCACTCTCCCGTTCACCGAAGATCGTTGTTGCCGACGAGCCCACCACTGCCCTGGACGTCACCGTCCAGAAGCAGGTTGTGGACCTGCTCAACGAACTGCGCGAACAGCTCGGCTTCGCCATGGTTTTCGTCAGTCACGACCTCGCCCTGGTGGCATCCCTGGCGCACCGCATCACGGTCATGTACGCCGGCCAGGTGGTGGAATCCGCCCAGGCCTCCGAGCTCCTGCAAAACCCGAAGCACGAGTACACCCGGGGGTTGCTCGGCGCCGTCCTGTCCATTGAGGCCGACGCCGTCCGCCTGCACCAGATCCCCGGCACCGTGCCGTCCCCGCGCGACTTTGCCCCGGGCGACCGCTTCGCGGCGCGCTCACTGCGTGCCGACGCCGACCCCAACCAGCGATTGGTGCGCACAGCCGTTCGATCCGCCCAGGGCGACGACGCTGACCACTACTGGGCGAGCCACCTGAAGGAGGACGCGAAATGAGTGAATCAACCGGCAAGCCGGTCATCGAACTCAAGGACCTGAAGGTCTACCACCATGCGCGGACCGGCGGGCTGTTCCGCCCGAACATCGTCAAGGCAGTCGACGGCGTGGACTTCACCATCAGCCGGGGCGAAACCGTCGGCATCGTGGGTGAGTCCGGCTGCGGCAAATCAACGCTGGCTTCGGTACTCGTGGGGCTCCAGCAGCCGACGTCGGGCCAGGTCCTCTTCCACGGCAAGCCCGCCATCAAGCGCAACGCAGCCATGCGCAAGGAATTCGGCCGCTCCGTTTCCGTGGTCTTCCAGGACCCGGCAACCGCCTTGAACCCGCGCATGACCATCCAGGACATCCTGACCGACCCCCTGCAGATCCACGGCATAGGCACCGCGGCCACCCGCGCTGCCACGGTCAAGGAACTCCTGGCGCTGGTAGGACTGCCGCAGTCAGCCGCAGAAGTCACGCCGTCCCAGGTGTCCGGCGGCCAGCGCCAGCGTGTGGCGATCGCCCGCGCCCTGGCACTGGATCCGGACATCATCGTGGCGGACGAGCCGACATCAGCCCTCGACGTCTCCGTCCGCGCACAGGTGCTGAACCTGCTGTCCGACCTGAAGACCCGCCTGAACCTCGGCATGGTATTCATCTCGCACGACATCCAGACCGTCCGCTACGTCTCGGACCGCATCTGCGTCATGTACTTCGGCAAGATCGTCGAACAAGGCACAGCCGCACAGGTCTTCGACAATCCGAGCAACGATTACACCAAGAAGCTCCTGGGCGCGGCGCCAAGCCTGCTCCACATCTAGCTTTTCCCTTTATCAGTTCCAAACAACGGAGAATTCTGTGTCCAGTCAGTTCCAGGGCGTTATCCCCCCGGTCATCACCCCTCGCCACACCGACGGCAGCATCGACACCTCGTCGCTGAAGAACGTCACCAAGCACCTGATCGACGGCGGCGTGTCCGGCCTTTTCGTCCTCGGTTCCTCCGGCGAAGTCCCCTACATGACCAACGCGGAGCGTGAACTCGTAGTCTCCACCATCGCAGAGGCCAACGCCGGCGCGGTGCCGCTGATCGTGGGCGCCAACGAGCAGACCACCAACCGCGTGATCGAAGAAGCCCGGAAGGTCATCGACCTCGGCGCCGACGCGATCGTGGTCACGTCCATGTACTACGCCATCGGCAACGCCGCGGAAACCGAAACGCACTTCCGCAGCATCCACGCAGCCGTCGACAAGCCGGTCTTCGCCTACGACGTCCCGGTCCGCACCCACTTCAAGCTGCCGACGGACCTTCTGATCCGCCTGGGCCGCGACGGCGTGATCGCCGGCGTCAAGGACTCCTCCGGCGACGACGTCTCGTTCCGCCAACTGCTCCTTGCGGCCAAGGACATCCCGGACTTCGACATCTTCACCGGCCACGAAGTCGTAGTTGACGGCGCCCTCCTCGGCGGCGCCCAGGGCGTTGTCCCGGGCCTCGGCAACGTTGACCCCGCCGGCTACCGACGCCTCTTCGACGCCGCCCAGGCCGGCGACTGGGCCGGCGCCGCCCGCGAACAGGACCGCCTGGCCGACGTCTTCGAAATCGTCTACGCCCCCAACGGCCGGGTCTCCGGCGGAGCCGCAGGCCTGGGCGCCTTCAAGACCGCCCTGCAGCTCATGGGCGTCATTGAATCCAACACCATGAGCCAGCCCATGCTGTCCCTGAACGACGACGAAGCCGCCACGATCCGCACCGTTCTCGAGCGCAACGGCCTGGTCTAGTTAGTCATGGCCGGGGCGCGTCAGCGGAGCTAAACCGTGATCGAGCCTGTCGAGATCCCCTGTTAGGAAGAGAAAGATGTACGCAATCGGCGTTGACCTGGGTGGCACCAAGACTGCTGCCGGGGTCGTTTCGGCGGCTGGAGAGGTGCTGTTTTCGGAGACCATTCCGACGCTAAGCCGCGACGGCGGCGAGGCGATCCTGGATGCTACGGCGGCGCTGGTCTCCGGGTTGATGTCGCAGGCCCGCGCACAGGGCCTCGACGTGGCCGGAGTGGGCGTTGGTTCGGCCGGTGTGATTGATGCCGGGCGCGGTGTGGTGGTGTCCGCAACGGATGCCATCCTGGGCTGGGCCGGGACTGAGCTGGCGGCGGGGCTCGCCAGCCGGCTTCGCCTCACCCCGGAGTCGGTTCGTGCTGTTAACGATGTCCACGCGCACGCGCTTGGCGAGTCCTGGACCGGGGCGGCAGCCGAAACCGCCAGTTCGTTGCTGGTGGCCTTCGGCACAGGGGTCGGCGGCAGCTTCGTCCTGGCCGGCAGTCCGGTCCTGGGTCACCGCTACGTGGCCGGCCATGTGGGCCACCTTGCGTCCCCTTTCGCGTACAGCCGCGGCCGCGCCCTGCCGTGCGTCTGCGGAAGGGCCGGCCATGTCGAGGCGATCGCGTCCGGGCCAGCGATCCGCGAGGCCTATGTACGCCTCGGCGGGTCCCCCGACGTCCCGGACACCCGTGCGGTTTTCGCTTTGGCGCACGACGGCGATGCTGCCGCCACCACAGCGGTCAGGGACGCCGCCGTCGCTGCCGGGCAGGCGGTGGGCGGCCTTGCCAATGTCCTGGATCCTGAACTCGTGGTAGTTTCCGGCGGCCTGGCCGACGCCGGCGAACCCTGGTGGAAGCCGATGGAAGCCGCCCTCCGGGCTGAACTACTGGCCCCGCTTGCAGGGCTGCCGGTGCGCCCGGCCGCCCTGGGCAACACTGCAGCGGTGATCGGCGCCGCCAGCCTCCTCCTCACCCCGTCCGGCTCCGTTGAAGACCTCCTGGAGACACTTTGATCCTCACGCCACAGGGCCTTGCCGCTCTTCGTTCACAGCTTGTCGTCTCCTGCCAGGCCTACCCGGGGGAGCCCATGCGGGATCCCCGCACCACCGGCCAGATTGCGGCATCAGCCGTTGCAGGCGGCGCTGCCGCAGTCCGCGTCCAGGGCCTGGCGGATGTCCAGTTCACCCGCGCCGCCGTCGAGGTTCCCGTCATCGGGCTCTGGAAGGACGGCCACGACGGAGTGTTCATCACCCCTACGCTCCGGCACGCGCTGGCCGTGGCCAACGCCGGTGCGCATGTGGTGGCCCTGGACGGCACCCGCCGCGAGCGCCCGGACGGGCTCTCCCTCGCGCAGACGATCGCCGGTATCCGTGCCGAATCCCATGCCCTGGTGATGGCCGACTGCGGTTCGCTGGACGACGCCCTGGCGGCCGCGGATGCAGGGGCCGACCTGGTGGGCACCACCCTGGCCGGTTACACGGGCGAACGCCCCAAGACGGCTGGCCCGGACGTTGCCCTGCTGGAGCAGATCGCCGCCGCCGGGCTCGGCAGGCCGCTGATTGCGGAAGGCCGGATCCACACGCCGGCCCAGGCCCGCCAGGCGCTCGACGCCGGCGCGTTCGCCGTCGTCGTCGGGACAGCCATCACCCATCCGGCCACCATCACCGGATGGTTCTCCGACGCCCTGCGTTCCTGATCCTCCCCTGCACCGAAAGCGGCACACTTGACTCCGGCAGACCTGTTCCCCTCAACTTCCCGGCAGCCCACCGAAAGCCTGAGCTATGTCATGGCTGGCACGGTGCTCTCCGACGGGAACGCCCTGCCGGATCACGTGGTGGCCGTCGTCGGTGACCGGATTGGGTTTGCCGGACCCCGCAGCTCCTTCGACGCCGCGGACTACCCCGGGGCAGTGGAGCTGGAGTTGCCCGCCGGGGGCTTCATTCTCCCGGGACTGGTGGACCTGCACTGCCACGGGGCGGCTGGCGGAGACTTCCCGGGCGGTGACGAGGAGGCTTGCCGCACGGCAGTGGACTTCCTGCACCGCAACGGCACCACCACTCTTCTGGCCAGTCTCGTGACAGCCTCCCGTGACGACCTGCTCAAAGCGATCAGGTCCCTTCGCGTGCTTGCCGGCGAGGGCCTTATCGCCGGCATCCATGCCGAGGGTCCGTTCCTGTCCACGGCCCGGTGCGGTGCGCAGAATCCCGACTGGCTTCGGCACCCCGACCTGGCCCTGACGGCCGAAATGCTGGAGGTAGCCGGCGGTTCGCTGAAAAGCATGACCTACGCCCCGGAACTGCCCGGTGCCAAGGACCTGGTTAGCCTGCTAGCGCAGCATGGCGTCACACCGTCACTTGGCCACACCGATGCGGACCCAAGCACCGCGGCATCCTCCCTCGAACACGCTGCGGAATCCCTGGCGGCCGCTCCCGGCTCCTGGGCCGGCACGCGGCCCACCGTGACACATCTCTTCAACGGCATGCCGCCGCTCCACCACCGGAATCCGGGACCGGCGTCGGCCTGCCTGCGCCTGGCGCGCGCCGGAACCGCCGCCGTCGAACTCATCGCCGACGGCGTCCACCTGTCGCCTGAGACAGTGCGCATGGTGTTCGAACTTGTGGGAGCGGAAAACGTTGTGCTGGTCACCGACTCGATGGCCGCAACCGGCCTCCCGGACGGGGACTACGCCCTGGGCCCGGCGTCCGTTTCGGTCCGGGACTCCGTCGCCACCCTGCAAAGCAATGGAGCGCTTGCCGGCGGCACGGCGACCATGCTTGATGTGGTGCGCCGGACCGTCGCCGCCGGGGTATCGGCTGCCGACGCCGCCGCCTCCGCGAGCTGCGTACCGGCCGGGATCCTGGGAATGGGCCATGAAGTGGGGAGCGTCCGGCCGGGCATGCGTGCCGACCTGCTGGCCGTGGACGCGGAGTTCAGTCTGCTCACGGTGCTACGGTCCGGGACACTGCTCGGTCCGGCCGCAGCCTGCCCCTAGCCGGCAGCGCGGGTTCCAACAGCGCCGGTTCCGACTGCACCGGCCCCCACAGGTAACGGAGCTGCGGTCACGGGCGTCGTTACGCCTCCCATCAGGGCAGCCGCACCCTCATCCGCAATCACCGTCACGTGGGGATGGCGCTGCAGGACGGAAGCCGGACAGTCCGCAGATACCGGCCCGGTCAGGGCCCGATGCAGGATGTCCGCTTTGTCCGCCCCGTGCACCACCAGCAGGAGTTGCCGGGCCTCAAGGATGGTGCCGAGGCCCTGCGTGATGCACCGCTCCGGCACGTCCCGGGGCGAGTCGAAGTAGCGCGCATTCGCCTGCCGCGTTCGATCTGCAAGGACTTCTACCCGGGTGCGGGAGTCGAGCGCGGATCCGGGTTCGTTGAAGGCCAGATGGCCGTTGTGGCCGATGCCCAGCAACTGGATGTCGATCCCGCCGCAGGCCGCGATAGCCGCTTCGTATTCGCTGGCCGCCAGTTCGGGATCCTCTGCGCTGCCGTCCGGGACGAAAACGTTGGCCGGGTCCAGCCCGAGCCGTCCGGTGACTTCGCGGCGGACAACTTCGGCGTAGCTTTCCGGGTGGCCCGCCGGCAGGCCGACGTACTCATCCAGGGCGAAGCACCGGATCCGTGACATCTCCAGCCCGTATCCGGCCAGGGACCGGTAGACCGGCAATGGCGATCCGCCCGTGGCCACTCCCAGCACGGCCTCAGGATTGCTCCGGATCACGGCGGCCAGGAAACCCGCGCCGACTGCGCCGGCGGCCGCGGCGTCCTGAACTGTGAAGAATTCCATGCTGGCGGGCTCTTTTCCTTACTGGTGAGGCCTGCGGGGCAGGCCTGATGGTGGTCGGGGTACCGATGGCGGCACTAACGGGCTGCGACTGTCCTGAGTTTTCCGCGGATACCGTCGAAGTGGCGCTGGAGGCGTTCGGAGGCGAGCGCCTTGTCGCCCGCCGCCACGGCGTCGTAGATGTCCGCGTGGTCCCGCACCTGCTTGACCAGGTCAACGGGTCCAGGACCGAGCTCCCGGTGGATCTGGCGGTAGACCTTCCAGAAGACGTCCATCAGATTCATCAGGAGTTCGTTGCGGAGCGGCGCGAACAGCCGGCGGTGGAACTCGGCATCGTGGCTGGCGAGCGGTTCACCCTTCGCCGCCGCCTCCTCCATGGCAGCCAGGGCGCCGCGTAGATCGTCCCGCTGTGCCGTGGTCATCAGGTCCATGGCCGATCCGATCAGGCCGGATTCCAGGGCTTGACGCACGTCGACGAGTTCCATCGCCTCATCGCCCCGGTGCCGCAGGGAGAGCTTCCCCCGGAAGGCAAGTCCGTCCGCCAAGGCGTGGAAGTTATTGGGAGCCACGAACGTGCCAAAACCGTGGCGGATCTCGATGACGCCGAGCGCCTGCAGCACTTTCAGCGACTCCCTGATCGTGTTGCGACCCACACCCAGGATCGCGGACAGTTCACCTTCAGTCGGGAGCGCATCGCCTACATCGAGCCCCTGCTCCAGGATGAGCTCCATGATCCGCGTCTGCAGGGCGTGGGAGCGCAGCTGAGCGCTGAAGCGGGCGGATGACACTTCTTGCGGGGCCATTGTCACGGCTGCCTCCTCGGAGTCCGACCTGCCGCGGAAGCAGGACTGACTTCAGTCTATCGGAGATGGGACGTCCCTTGTCCTATTTGATGACAAAAAATTGCATTCTCCGCTTCGTGAGGAATGCCGCGCCAGGGCCACGTGCGCCGCTGCAGACTCGAGAGTGGGTGTTAGAGCAGCTGGAAGACAGCCTTGGAGCTGGATTTGGTGCCCAGCCGTGCGACGAACATGTAGTACGCCCCGCCTGCGCCGGGCTTCGCGGACACAGCGCCGCAGCCGGGAACGCTGCGGTTGCGCTGCCACGGGAAGTTGGCCGTCTCGCTCTGGCCCGGAGCGATGGTCTTCACGAGGTCCCCGCTGTCTACCTGGCAGTCAACCGAGGAGAAGATGCGGTCAGAGCCGCTGGTGACGGTGTATTCCATCTGGGACGTGCCCAGGTTCACCTCGCAGGCCACTTTCCCGCCATTGGTGACTTTCAAGCTGAGCAGGGGGGTTTCACCCGCTGCATAGGCAGCCTTATCGGTGGAAGCAGCGATTGTGACCAGGGTCTGGTCACACGTGGGCGTCGCCGGAGTGCTGGGCGTGGCGGACGCGGAAGGCGTGGCTTCAGCCTTCGCGGCGGCCTGCCCGTCCGATCCGTTCCGGTCAGTGGAAGAGGCCTGCTCGGAGGATCGCATGGCCCCGGATACGGCTGCGAAGCCCCCCAGCGCCACCGAGGCAACGAGAAGCAGCACAAGGCCAACGAACAGCCTGCGACGGCGGTAGACGGCCTTCAGCGGGGGCCGTCCCGCCTGCCGGCCGGGTGTGCCCTTCGGTTTCGAACCGTTCTTTCCTGAAGTGCCTTGCCTGACCATCCTTCTAGGCTAGAGAACCCCGGGCGCAATGGGGCACCACCACGCCGGGAGGCGGACGGCCGGCCAGTATCCACTACAGTATTTGCATCAAAGCCTTAGCCGTACCCACTGCCCCGCCCCCGGCGAGTCGCCCGGCACTTCCGCCGCTTGCCGCCCTCCACGAAGCCCTCGATGCCTGGTTCGGAGCCACCGCCAGGGACCTGCCGTGGCGCGAGTCCGAGTGCTCCCCCTGGGGTGTCCTGGTGAGCGAGATCATGCTCCAGCAGACGCCCGTTGTCCGGGTGCTCCCTGTCTGGGAAGACTGGCTCCGCCGCTGGCCCTCGCCGGCGCACCTGGCCGCAGAGCCCTCCGGCGAGGCTGTCCGGCACTGGGGCAGGCTGGGCTATCCGCGGCGGGCCCTGCGCCTGCATGCGGCAGCCGCGGCCATTGTGGAGAAGCACGACGGTGAGGTGCCGGGAACGTACGACGAGCTGCTGACTCTCCCCGGGGTGGGCAGCTACACGGCCGCCGCCGTCGCCGCCTTCGCCTTCGGCCGCCGCGAAACCGTAGTGGACACCAACATCCGCCGCGTCCACGCGCGGCTTTTTTCCGGCACTGCGCTGCCCTCGCAGTCGCTGACAGCGGCGGAAATGCGTTTGGCCGCCGAGCTGCTGCCGGCCGACGTCGGACTCTCAGTCCGCTGGAACGCGGCGGTCATGGAGCTGGGCGCGCTGGTCTGCACCGCGAGGGCGCCGAAGTGCGGTGAGTGCCCGGTGCGCGGAGCGTGCGCGTGGCTGGCGGCGGGTGAGCCGCCGCCGACGTACACCCCGAAAGGCCAGTCCTGGCACGGCACCGACCGGCAGGTCCGGGGAGCCGTGATGGCCGTCCTCCGGCTGGCGGACGCGCCGGTGGCTCCGGAAATGTTCCATCAGCCCGCCGCGGACCTTCGCTTCGAAGCCGAGGGCATCGGCGTCCCGCTGGCAGCGCTGCACCGGCTCAATTCCGCACCCGAGCAGCTGGAACGCGCCCTCGCGGGGCTCGTCAGCGACGGGCTGGCGGAGCTGCATCCGGCCGGCCTGCAGCTGCCCGCCTGAAGGCCGTCCGGAAGGTGAAGCGAGGCATGCAGTGGCATACTGCTTGCTGACGCGAAAGGGAGAACCGTGAAAACCGTGCTGTACATCGTCTGGGCCTTGTTCGTCGTCGCGGCAGCCGTGTCGATCACCGTGGCGGTGCGTAAAGGCAAGCGCCTGGAGAAGCTCGCCGAACAGTGGCCAAGGGTGCAGGCGACCGTGACCGGCAGCAATGCCGGATGGTCCAGCGCCGTGGGCTCCTCCGGGTCGCGCCACCGCCTCTACCGCCCCACCTACCGCTTCGCCGACCCGCGCGGAACGCTGTACTTCGGGGAATCGGACGTCCCGTTCCGCACCGAGCCTGCGCCCGGTTCAACCGTGGAGGTGGCCTACAACCCGGCGGATCCGAACCAGTCCATCCACCAGGCGTCCAAGGAGAAGGCCGGCATGGGCTGCATGATCGCCTTCTTCGCCGCCTTCGCCGTGGCCTCTTTCCTGTTCATCGGCCTCTTTCCGGTCAGCTAGCGTCCGGCGTTGCCGCCCATCCGCCCGGCAGCCTCTGGCGGAGCAGGCCGGACAGATCTACGCTGAAGCATGCGCAGCCTGGGCGTATTTTTCGTAGCTGTCACGACGTCGCTGATCCCGTCCGCTTGCCTGCCCGAGGCAATGCCGTGCCCGGCAATCGCGCAGGCGCCGGTGGTGGCGCTGACGGTGGCGGCCAGCTATGTGCCCACGGTCAAGGCCATCCACCTGAAGGCCTGCCAGGACGGCACATGCCGGGAAGCCGACCTCGAACTGATGCCAGGCAGCACCGCCGTGGACCAGGGCTGCGAGCCCTCGGCCGGACCGGACGGCACGTGTTCCGCAACGTCCTCGCCTGACGGCACCCTCACGGGCATGCTGATGATGGATGTGCTGACCGAATCGCGCATTGACGCCACAGCCACCGGCAGCTCAACGGCGGGCATGCCGTTGCCTGAGCGGACCCTGAGCTTCATTCCCAGGGCGGAGTACCCGTATGGAGAACGCTGCGGGAAGTTCATCACAGCCACCGTGCTGCTGGACGCCGACGGCCTCCGGCAGGCCGGCTGACGGCGGGCTTACCGGCGCGACCGGGCCTCCCGCCGCCGGTGTCCTCAGGGCTCCCCGAACCCCGCTTCCACCAGGCCACCGACGTACTTCACGGCCCTGGCCGCGTCCGGACCCCAGGCTTCGACGTGGAGGACGGATCCCTTGCCTGCGCCCAGGGTCATCAGGCCGGTCATGGAAGCGCCGTCCATGCCGTTGACCGTCACTTCCGCATCCAGGCCCGCAAGTCCCCCGGCGATCTTCGCTGCCGGCCGGGCATGCATGCCGGCCTGGTTGACCAGCTCGAAATCTCCCGTGGCTTCGGGCGGGCCCAGCGTCTCCGCCTCGGCAGGCGCCTCAGGCGCCGGCGCGCGGCGGACAGCTTCGGCAGCCTGCTTCACTCCGGTGGCGTCCGCTCCCGACTGTGCCGCAACGGCTGCCGCCACCAGTCCCTCGACCAGGGGAGCATCGGCCAGCAGGACAGTGTCCGAATCCGGCAGGAACTCGACCGCAGATTCGGCCGTCATCACGGCGGATCCGAGATCCGTGAGCACCACGATGCCGTCTTCGCCGGCCGCCTGGTCCAGGGCGGCCATGACCTTTTCGAGGCTGGTGCCGATCCGGCCGTCGTCGGTACCGCCCGCCGGGAGGATCACGACGTCGGGTGCCATCTGCGCGGCAAGCTCCGCAGCGCCGTCGGCGATCTTTTCGCTATGGGACACCACCACGAGGCTGACCGTCATTCGGCCGCCCCGGCCGCGGCGCGCAGGATGAGTGCGGTGGAAACTGCGCCGGGATCGCGGTGGCCGGCGCTGCGTTCGCCCAGGTAGCTGGCGCGCCCTTTGCGGGCGATGAGCGGATCGGTGGCGACGGCACCCGCCTCGGCGGCTTCCGCGGCTGCCAAGAGGACCTTGAGGACGTCCCCGTCCCCCGCAGCGGCCTGCGCTGCTGCGGCGTCGACGGCGGGCGTCCAGGCATCCACCATAGTCTTGTCGCCGGATTCAGCCTTGCCCCTGGCCACAACGCCGTCGCGGGCGGCCTGGATGGCAGCGGCGAGCGCCGCGGGATCGATGTCCGCCGTGTCACCCAGCGAAGTGGAGGCACGCAGGAAGGCCGTGCCGTAGAGGGGCCCCGCCGCTCCGCCCACTTTGGACATCAGTGCCATGGCGGTGAGCTTCAGGGCAGCTCCCGGGGTGGCTGGCGGCGCTTCGGCGAGTTTCTCCATCACGGCCTTGAAGCCGCGGTCCATGTTTTCGCCGTGATCGGAATCCCCGATGGCACGGTCCAGCTCAATCAGTTCCACCCGGTGGTCTGCCATCGCCTGCGCGGAAAGGGTCAGCCACCTCACGGCCCAGTCAACGTCCAGCCCCACGGTCAGATGCCCCAGCGCAGCGCTGCGGTGTGGACCGGGGCGTCCCAGAGGCCGGTCAGTTCCTCGTCGAGCCGAAGCACGGTGATGGAGCAGCCCTGCATTTCCAGCGAGGTGATGTAGTTGCCCACCAGCGAGCGCTCCACCGTGACGCCTTTCTCCGCGAGCACCTGCGCTGCTCGGCGGTACACGATGTAGAGCTCGCTTTGCGGCGTCCCGCCCATTCCGTTCACGAACAGGAGCACCTTGTCGCCCGAAGCAATACCCAGATCAGACAGGATGGGTTCCAGGAGGCGGTCGGTAATGCCGTCGGCGTTTTCCATCGGGATCCGGTGCCGCCCGGGCTCCCCGTGGATCCCGATGCCGATTTCGATTTCATTCTCTTCCAGGTCAAAGCTGGGCACCCCTGCGTGCGGGACGGTGCAGGCGGACAGCGCGACGCCCATGCTGCGGACGTTTTGGTTGACGCGGTCCCCGATGGCGGCGACAGCATCCAGGTCATCCCCGCGTTCGGCGGCCGCACCGGCGATCTTCTCCACCAGGACGGTTCCGCCCACGCCGCGCCGCCCTGCCGTGTAGAGGGAGTCTTCCACGGCGACGTCATCGTTGACCAGGACGGTCCGGACCTGCACGCCTTCGGCTTCCGCCATTTCGGCGGCCGTCTCGAAATTCAGGACGTCGCCGGTGTAGTTCTTGACGATGTGGACGACGCCGGCACCCGAGTTTACGGCCAGCGTCGCGGGAATGATCTGATCGGGCGTGGGCGAGGTGAAGACCGCACCCGGCACCGCGGCGTCGAGCATTCCCAGCCCGACGAACCCGCCGTGAAGCGGTTCATGGCCGCTGCCGCCGCCGCTGACCAAGCCCACCTTCCCGGCCACGGGGGCGTCCTTGCGGGTAATGAATTTGGGCTCGGCGCTCACGGTCACGATGTCCGCATGCGCAAGGCCGAAGCCTTCCACGGATTCGTCTACGACAGCGCGGGGATCGTTGATCAGCTTCTTCATTGGAGTGCTCCCTCGAGTGACCTGGCGGCTTTGTCTTGACCCTACTACCGCGGCCGGGGCAACGGTAGCGCCCTGTCGAACCGTCCGGCGAATGCCCGGTCTAAAAGGGCAAAACGAAAGGGACAGCCCCCAATTGACTGTCCCTTTCCTTTCCCGTTCTTGGATCCCCTGCCGGGCTCAGCGGCTTCCCCAGGAGCCCGGGAGAAGATCCGGCCACGCGGCGGCGCCGATATGGAATACCGATGCCTCACGGCGCCGGCCCGGAGGATCATTCCGGGCCGGATCCGCAGGAAGATCCATTTGGAACGCCGAAAAATCCGGAAAAATGGCGTATTCGCGCATTTCTGTCCTTTGAAGTGGTTTCGGGATTCGGGTACTACCAAGCAACCGTGATTAATTTTATACATCGATTCGATATATGGGAAGGGCTAGAAGTCAGACATAATCCGCAAGACGGGAGAAGGCCTAAAGGAACCTGATCATGCGCGTATTGCCCAGGGTGTTGGGTTTGACGCGCGCGAGGTCCAGGAACTCAGCCACACCTTCGTCATGCGAGCGCAGCAACTCGGAATAGACCACAGGGTCCACCGCCGTCTGGTCCGCCATCACATCGAAGCCGTGCTTCTTGAAGAAGTCCACTTCGAAGGTCAGGCAGAAAACGCGCGAGACACCCAGCGCTTTCGCTTCCTCCAGGAGGCTTTCCACGAGGACGTGTCCCACACCCTTGCCACGCCAGGCATCGGAGGCCGCCAGGGTTCGTACCTCGGCCAGGTCCTCCCACATGACGTGCAGGGCACCGCAGCCGATCACCTCGCCGTCGGCCGACTCCGCGATCCTGAACTCCTGCAGGCTTTCGTAATACGCCACCGTCTCCTTGGCCATGAGGATCCTCTTGTCCGCCAGCGGAGCCACAAGGCGCTTGATGGCAGCTACATCGCTAGTGCGGGCAGGGCGGATGCGGAAGGTCTCAGTCACAGCCCCATCTTACGAGCCGGAGCCGGCTAGAGCCCCAGTTCAGCGGGCAAAGGCGCGTCCTGGTCCAGCACGTTCCTCGCCAGGAAGTGCCCTACGACCCCGTACCAGACCTTGGCATGCTGCGGCTGCAGGATCCAGTGGTTCTCGTCCGGGTAGTAGAGGAAACGGTGCGGCGTCCGGCCGTTGTCGTCGGCTGCCAGCTGCGATTTGGACAGCAGTTCGTACCAGAGCCGCAGCCCCTCGCTGATGGGCACGCGGTAGTCCTTGTCGCCGTGGATTACCAGCATGGGGGTGCTGATCTTCTCGACGTACAGATGGGGCGAATTCGCGAGCGCCATCTCGGCCGTCATTTCCTTCAGCCAGTACTGCGACGCGTCGGTGGTGGGACCGAACTGGTCCAGGGCCCACAGGCTGGCATGGGTGACGATCGCGCTGAAACGGTCGGTCTGCCCCGCCACCCAGTTGGCCATGTATCCGCCGAAGGAGCCGCCCATGGCAGCCGTACGCGCCTCATCAATGTCCGGACGTTCCACCACGGCGTCCGTGATCTTCATGAGGTCCGTAAAGGGCGCCTTGCCCCATTCGCCCCAGCCCCGCTGCACGAAGGACTGGCCGTAGCCGGTGGACAGTGCGGGATCCGGCAAGAGGACGGCGTAGCCTTTGGCCACCAACAGCCACGGGTTCCAGCGCCACGTCCATGCGTTCCACGAACCCAGGGGTCCGCCGTGGATCCAGAGCAGCAGCGGCGCCGGGTTCTGCGCGGAGGCGCCCTCGGGCAGGGCAAGGTAGGCCGGAATCCGGGCCCCATCGGAGGCAGCGGCCTCTACGCGCTCCAGCGATCCCCGGATGCGCGGGCGCTCGGCGGGAGCCTGGAGCCTGGTGACCTGACCGCTGGCGAGGTCAATCCGTACCGCCTCGGGCGGAAATTCGTACGAGCTCCGCAGTGCGTAGGCGCTCGACCCGTCCGGTGATACGACGACGTCGGAATAGGCCGCCGCGTCGCGGGTCACCCGGGTGACTTCCTCGTTGCCTGCCCCCGCCCCGGCCCCGGCCCCGGCGGGAGTGATCCGGAAGACCGGGCAGGCGCCGTCGTCGTCGGCCGTTACCAGGAGGGCAGAGCCGTCCGGCAACCACGCAGCTTTGATGGCCCAGCGGTCCCACCCATGGGCCAGCGGCCGCAGGTTTGCTTCCGGTTCCCCCGGCGCACGGACGTCCAGCAGATGGAGCTTGACCTGCGGTGCCTGTCGGGGAGTGGTGTCTGACTCGCTCAGCACCACGAGGGTACGGTTGTCGGGGCTCACCGGCCCTGCAAAGTAGCTCATGCCTTCGCGGTCCAGCAGGACCTTGTGTGTTGCGGTGGCCACGTCGATTGCCACCAGAACGGAACGTGAGTCCGCCTTGGCCAGGGGCTTGTCGAAGCTGGTGTAGATCGTCCTGCCGTCGGGGCTGACCACCGAATCCGCGTTGCGCAGCATGCCTGCCGCCTCCGGAGTGAGGTTCCGGAGCTTCAGGGGTGCCGTCGCGTCAACCGTCGCCGGCTTGCCGGGATCCTTGTCCTCCCCGGGCTCAACGGCGAAGATACGCGGCTGGTCCGGCCCCAGGTCCGCATCCCAGTACCGCACCGGGTAGCCGCTGTGAAGAATCGCGGACACCTTGTTGTCCTTGCGGCTCTTCCGGCGCGCCTCGTCCGCTTCCTCGTCGGCGGAACCCGCCAACACGGACGCCGTGACGAAGGTGGCGTCCGAATCCCCCGCAGTGAGCACCTGGCTGATCCCGCCGGCGCGCGACAGGACCACCCGGGCTTCACCGCTGTCCGCCGGCAGTTGCCAGAGGGCGCTGACGGGGTCGTCATCAGGGCTATCGGGATCGGGGCGGGCCGACGTGAAGTAGAGATCCCCCGTGGCGGCGAAGGCGGCGCCGGCCTCTCCCTTGGCACTGCGGGTGATCCGGCGGGCATGCTTCCCTCCCGCCGGGTCCAGTTCCCACAGGGCAGTGACATATTCAGTGCCCTTGCCGTTCAGCGTGGAGACAGTGGTCACCAGGCGCTGCCCGTCCGGACTCAGCGCCAGCCCGCTCACCCGGGGTATGGCGAGGTAGTGGTCAATATCGTGGAAAGGGGTCGCCGGTTGTTCGCTCAGGATCGCTGAGTCCTCAGAAGCCATGAAGAGATTCAACACCGACTGTGGGCCGGATCACAGCACGTTCACTACTAGTGAAACAATGCTCTCAGAACCCACCCACCCCCCCACGGCGGACGGCGGCGAAGCACAGGACGTGCGCGGACCGCCGGGGCGCTCCGGGGACGGGCGCCAGGGCAACGCAAAGGCCCGCCCACTCCATTCGGAGCAGACGGGCCTTAGCGATAATGCTCTAGACGCTCGGGGCGATTTCGGGGATTCGCGGCTTGGCGTTTCCTTCGAAGGTGAACTTGGCGTCGTCGCCTTCGCCGTCCACGTCCACCACCACGATGTCGCCCGAGTGGATCTCTCCGAAGAGGATCTTCTCGGACAGCTGGTCCTCGATCTCACGCTGGATGGTACGGCGCAGCGGCCGGGCACCCATGGCGGGGTCGTAGCCGCGGGTGGCCAGGAGGACCTTGGCCGCCTTGGTGAGCTCGATGCCCATGTCCTTGTCCTTGAGGCGCTTCTCCAAGCGGCTCACGAACAGGTCCACGATCTCGATGATCTCGTCCTGGGTCAGCTGCGGGAACACCACAACGTCGTCAACACGGTTCAGGAACTCGGGACGGAAGTGCTGCTTGAGCTCCTCGGTGACCCGGGCGCGCATCCGGTTGTAGCCGGTCTGCGTGTCCGTGCCGGACTGGAAGCCGGTGGCAACGCTCTTGGAGATGTCCCGCGTACCGAGGTTGGTGGTCATGATGATCACGGTGTTCTTGAAGTCCACCACGCGGCCCTGGGAGTCGGTCAGGCGGCCGTCTTCCAGGATCTGCAGCAGCGAGTTGAAGAGGTCCGCGTGGGCCTTCTCCACTTCGTCGAACAGCACCACGGAGAACGGACGGCGGCGGACCTTTTCGGTCAGCTGCCCGCCTTCTTCGTAGCCGACGTAGCCCGGAGGTGCACCGAAGAGGCGCGACACCGTGTGCTTCTCGGAGTACTCGGACATGTCCAGCGTGATGAGGGCATCCTCTTCACCGAACAGGAACTCCGCGAGGGCCTTGGCGAGCTCGGTCTTGCCGACACCCGTGGGGCCGGCGAAGATGAACGAGCCGCCCGGACGCTTCGGGTCCTTGAGGCCTGCACGGGTACGGCGGATGGCCTGGGACAGGGCCTTGATGGCCTCGTTCTGGCCAACGACGCGCTTGTGCAGTTCGTCTTCCATCTTCAGCAGGCGCGAGGACTCTTCCTCGGTCAGCTTGAAGACCGGAATGCCGGTGGAGTTTGCCAGCACCTCGGCGATGAGATCTTCATCCACCTCGGAGATGTCGTCCATTCCTCCGGTCTTCCAGTGGCGTTCCTTCTCTGCCCGCTCGGCAATGAGCTTCTGCTCCTTGTCGCGCAGCGAGGCGGCGCCTTCGAAGTCCTGCGCGTCAATTGCGGATTCCTTCTCCATCTTGAGCTCGGCGATGCGCTCGTCCATGGCCTTCAGCTCCGGCGGAGCGGTCATGCGGCGGATACGCAGGCGTGCGCCGGCTTCATCGATGAGGTCAATCGCCTTGTCCGGAAGGAAGCGGTCCGAGATGTAGCGTTCGGACAGGTTCGCCGCCGAGGCGAGGGCGCCGTCGGTGATGGTCACGCGGTGGTGCGCCTCGTAGCGGTCGCGCAGGCCCTTGAGGATCTCGATCGCGTGCGCAACCGAAGGTTCCTTGACCTGGATCGGCTGGAAGCGGCGCTCAAGGGCTGCGTCCTTCTCGATGTGCTTGCGGTATTCGTCCAGCGTGGTGGCACCGATGGTCTGGAGCTCACCGCGGGCCAGCATGGGCTTCAGGATGGACGCCGCATCGATGGCACCTTCGGCGGCACCCGCACCCACCAGGGTGTGGATTTCGTCGATGAACAGGATGATGTCTCCGCGGGTGCGGATCTCCTTGAGGACCTTCTTCAGTCGCTCTTCGAAGTCACCGCGGTAGCGGGAGCCTGCCACCAGGGACCCAAGGTCCAGCGTGTATAGCTGCTTGTCCTTAATGGTCTCCGGGACGTCCCCGCGAACGATCGCCTGGGCGAGTCCTTCGACGACGGCCGTCTTGCCGACGCCGGGTTCGCCGATCAGCACGGGGTTGTTCTTGGTGCGGCGGGAAAGGACCTGCATGACGCGTTCCATTTCCTGTTCGCGTCCAATGACCGGGTCCAGCTTGTTCTCGCGCGCAGCCTGGGTCAGGTTGCGGCCGAACTGGTCCAGGACCACGGAACCGGCAGGAGTACCTTCCGGCTGGCCGGCACCGACGCCTGCGCCGGTGGTCTCCTTGCCCTGGTAACCCGAGAGCAGCTGGATCACCTGCTGGCGGACGCGGTTGAGGTCCGCACCGAGCTTCACGAGCACCTGGGCGGCCACGCCTTCACCCTCGCGGATGAGCCCCAGCAGGATGTGCTCCGTGCCGATGTAATTGTGGCCCAGCTGCAGGGCTTCGCGGAGCGAGAGCTCCAGCACCTTCTTGGCGCGCGGAGTGAAGGGGATATGGCCGGACGGGGCCTGCTGGCCCTGGCCGATGATCTCCTGCACCTGCTCGCGTACGCCGTCGAGCGAAATGCTCAAGGACTCCAGAGCTTTGGCGGCAACGCCCTCACCCTCATGGATCAGACCCAAGAGGATGTGTTCGGTACCGATGTAATTGTGGTTCAGCATGCGTGCCTCTTCTTGGGCAAGCACAACTACGCGACGGGCACGGTCCGTAAATCGCTCAAACATTTCGCCACACTCCTAGCTACGACGTACTTTGATGCTACGTGGCAGACCCGGACTTGTGGAGCGTGTTCGCCACAGGGGAAACCCGGGCGGGGCTTCAAGGGTTGCCGGCGCCTGCCGGAGGGGGTGCCGGACCACACGCGCCCGGTGCGTATTGGCTTTGTTACGGGCCAGGAATCCTGCCCGCCGGACGGTCACCAATTGCGCTGCACCGGCCCGGAACTTGTCCGCGGGTGGTTTCCCGCCGCAATAACGGCGGAATAACCGCCGCCGCTTTACCCCGGCCGCCCGACGCTGCAGGGCGGCGTATTCAAATGGCAATGCCCCCGCCGATTGGCAGGGGCATTGCTTTTCCACGCAAAACTGCGGCAGTGCTAGGAATTTGCCTTCTGGTAGGCTTCCTGAATTTCGGCCTGGATGCGGCCGCGGCTGTTAACCGCATAGCCATTCTCCCTGGCCCACTGACGAATCTGTGCAGAGTCCTGATTACGGCCGCCTGAGACCTTGGTGCGGGTGGCGCGGCCGGTGGACGTCTTACGTGCGCTTGAAACAAACCGCTCCACTGAGGAGCGGAGTTCCGCAGCATTGGCAGCCGACAGGTCAATTTCGTAACTGACGCCGTCAAGGCCAAATCGGACAGTTTCGTCCGCGGTTCCCCCATCCAGATCATCGACAAGGATGATTTTTACTTTCTGTGCCATATAAATTCTCTCTTGTGGAAAGGACGGGTATGCAGAAAAGCAGGATGTATCTGTAAAAAGTATCCCTCGGTTTATGGCAACGCGTCAAAGCGGCAAAAGGTTCCTGTGAATGGTGGGCAGGAATATGCAGGGAGTATTAGTTTGTTCCGTTGCCGTTGGAAGCATTCGTTCCGGTATTTGGCGCGCCATTCGATCCGGGCCTGGATTCGGCCGCCCCGGCATCAGCCTCAGCCTGGGCGCGTGCTTCAGCCTGGCGCTCCGATTTGTCGGCATTGAAGATCGACTTCATGGCGAACCAGAACAGCAAACCGACCACCAGGGACGGCAGGAGGACTGCGACGTACTCCATGGTCAGTGTCCTTCGGGCTTCAGGAGCGGGAAGAGGATGGTCTCGCGGATGCCGGCCCCGGTGAACAGCATCACCAGGCGGTCAATGCCCAGGCCGATGCCGCCCATGGGCGGGGCGCCGTACTCCAGCGCCCGGAGGAAATCTTCATCCAGCTGCATGGCCTCGACGTCTCCGGCAGCTGCATGCATTGACTGTTCGGTGAGGCGTTCCCGCTGGATTACGGGGTCGATCAGCTCGGAGAAAGCCGTGCCGCGCTCCATGCCGCCGATGATCAGGTCCCAGGCCTCGATCAGGCGGTCGTCGTCACGGTGCTGGCGGGCCAGCGGCTGCGCGGAGGGCGGGTAGTCGTACACGAAAGTGGGGTTCAGCAGCGTGGGCTCCACGATTTCGCCGAAGAGCTCAACGGCCAGCTTTTCGGCATCCCACTTCGGATCCACCTTGACGTCGTGCTTGGCCGCCACGGCCCGCAGTTCCTCCACGGTGGTGTCCGGCGTGATCTCCTGGCCCACGGCGTCGGAAAGTCCGGGGTAGACGGCCAGCCAGGTCCATTCGCCGTCGAGGTTGATCTCCCCGGCTTCGGTCTGGATGGTGCGGCCCACGCCGGCGGCGTCGGCGGCGTCGAGGATGATCTCCTTGATGCGGTCCGCCATGACGAACTGGTCGGCCCAGGCCTCGTAGCATTCCAACGTGGTGAATTCCGGGCTGTGGGTGGAGTCCACGCCTTCGTTGCGGAACACCCGGCCCATGTCGTACACGCGGTCGATGCCGCCCACCACAGCGCGCTTGAGGTACAGCTCGGTGGCGATGCGCAGGGTCATCTTCTGGTCGAAAGCGTTCATGTGGGTCTCGAACGGGCGCGCCAGGGCACCGCCGTGGACCAGCTGGAGCATCGGGGTTTCCACCTCGACGTAGTTGCGTCGGTGCAGGCTTTCCCGGATCGAACGGGTGATCGCGGCACGGGTGTAGACCATCTCGCGGGCTTCATCGCGGACCATCAGGTCCACGTAGCGCTGGCGGACGCGGGTTTCCTCGTTCAGGCCGGCGTGCAGCACCGGCAGCGGGCGCAGGGCCTTCGACGCCATGGCCCAGGAATCGGCCATCACGGACAGTTCGCCGCGGCGGGAGGAGATGACCTCACCCTTGATGTACACGTGGTCGCCCAGGTCCACCAGGGACTTCCATTCGGCCAGGGACTCTTCGCCCACGTTGGCCAGGCTCAGCATAGCCTGCAGGCGGGTGCCCTTGCCGTCCGTGCCGCCTTCCTGGAGCGTGGCGAAGCAGAGCTTGCCGGTGTTCCGGATGAACACGATGCGGCCGGTGACGCCCACAACGTCCCCGGTGGTCTCGTCGGCCTCGAGGTGCGCGTACTTCTCCCGGATCTCGCTCAGGGAATGCGTGCGTTCAACACCCACCGGATAGGCCTCGACGCCGCGTTCAATCAGCTTGGCGCGCTTCTCCATGCGGATGCGCATCTGCTCGCTGGCGTCCGCCGGTTCGGCGGCATTGGTCGGGGAGGGGGTGTTTTGGGAAGTCACAATCCCTAAGTTTACCGGGAGTTCTCCGGCATGTTTTCCGGCCGCCCATGATCCGGCCCACCCGGGAGTTTTTGTCCAGATAATGGCTCCAAAGTGACACTTATCCCCCATTATCTGGACAAAAACTCCTAGCGGAAGGACGCTGCGGGGAGGGGAATAGACTCGGGGCTGTGGAAACTCGGACGATTGGCACGGACGACGGCGACGGCCACCTTGAGCTGCACTCTTTCGGTCCCGCTGCCGGACAGATACTGCCCGCAGGGAACAGCGGCGGGCAACCCGGCGTCGTCGTTATTCACGGGACGCTGGTGACCGATGCACTGTACCGGCCGTTTGCGATGAAGATTGCGCGCCTGCTGGGGCGGCCGGTGCATACCTATAACCGCCGTGGCCGCGGCGGTTCCTCCGGCCAGCGCGAAGACTATTCGGTGGCTACGGAAATCAGCGACCTCCGTGACGTCATGCGGGCAACCGGCTCCACGGATGTGGTGGCCCACAGCTTCGGAGGTTTCGTGGCCCTGCAGGCGGCCCGGACCGAGTCCCTCCGTCGGCTCGTGACCTATGACGCCGCGGTTTCCCTGTCCGGCAGCCTGAGCCGGCGGTGGCGGCCGGAACTCGAACACTCCATGGCTGCGGGACAGCTGGACCACGCATGGGCGCACCTGGTCCAGGGCCTGGAGACCGCCGGCCCGGTTTCCAAACTTCCGCTCGGCGCGCTGCGGATGCTCAGCATCCTGTCCGCCCGGACCCGCCTTGGCGCCGAAATGCGGCAGCTGCTGCCCACCGCGGTCGCTGAAATGCGGGCCGTGCTGGACGCCGATGCCGAACTTGCCGACTTCGCCGGCGTCGCCACACCCACCCTGATGCTCAGCGGCGGCTGGAGCCCGGCGTACTTCGCCGAGACCGGCCGCCAGCTCGCCGCGGCAGTCCCGTCGATCGACTTCGCGCTCGTCCCCGGACAACTGCACGAAGGGCCGCTGCGGCCCGGGCACCGCCTGGCCCTGACCACCGCGCGCTTCCTGGCCGACGACGCCAGCCTGAGGTTCCAGCGCATCCGGACTGCCGGTAATCCCCTGGCCAACCGTTTAGGATGGGCCCGTGAAGGGAACCCGCGAACCTGAGGCAACAGTGAAGCAGCAGGCCATCGCCACGGGCGACGGCGGCCGGCTGGCTTTGTACAGCTACGGAACCGTGGATGCCCCCGGTCAGCGCCGGGTTGTGGTGATCGGCGGGGCCTTCCTCACGGCCCTGATCTACAGGCCGTTTTCCGAGGCACTGTCCAAGGGCCTCGGCGAGGGCTGGGCAGTGGACGTCTACGACCGGCGCGGCCGCGGCGAGTCCACGCCGCAGCCGGCGGACTACTCCATGTCCACCGAGATCGCCGATGTCAGGACCATCATGGATGCCACCGGCGCCCGCAACCTTTTCGGGCACAGCCTGGGCGGTTCCGTGGCGCTCAACGCGGTGCAGGAGTTCGTCGGCACCGCACACCAGCCGGACAAGCTTGCGGTCTATGACGCTGCAGTAAACATCGACGGCAGTGTGGATACGTCCTGGCTGGACAGTTTCGAACGCTCAGTCAATGACGGAAACGTCCCCCATGCCCTCGCCAAGCTCAAGAAAGGCATGCAGCCCGGCACGGCGATGGCCAGGATTCCGGAACCCGTCCTCGCCGGGCTGATGGCGCTGGTGTCGCGGACCAAGGTGAACCGGCTCTTCAAGGAGCTCATGCCCAGCGGCGTGGGCGAACTCAAGGCGGTGTTTGACGAAGCCGACCACGCCCGGGATTTCTCCGTCCTCCCGTCGAACACCAGGTTCATGGTGGGCGCCAAGAGTCCCCGGTACTACAAGGTGACGGCGGAACTGCTGCACCGTGCCGTGCCCGGGAGCGCCCTCCAGGTTTCACCCAAGTGCGTCCACGCCTCCATTCCCGCGGCGGTCAAGGAACTGGTTGAGGACATCTCGGCGTATTACAAGGGCTGACGCACGTTCGCGGCGGCCCCTGCTGCTGTGCTGTTCCTGCCGCCCCGGGTAGGCTCGGAACATGACGCGCGAGAACATCAAAACACCCGACGGCGGAACGCTGGAGCTCTACACCACGGGAGCCGAGCTGGCCTCGGCGGGCTCCGGCGTCGTCGTCGTTCAGGCTTCAATGGTCACCGCCGCGGACTACACGCGCTTTGCCCAGAAACTCAGTGCGTCGCTGGGCCGCCCGGTGCACACGTTCAACCGTCGCGGGCGGGGCGAATCGTCGGCGCAGCCGGACGACTACACGCTCGATGTTGATATCCGGGACCTGGACACAGTGATGAAGCACACGGCCAGCACGGACGTGTTCGGCCACAGCTTCGGCGGCGCCGTGGCACTCCACGCCGCGCGCACACTCCCGGTGGAACGGCTGGCCGTCTACGATCCCGCCGTCTCCGTGAACCACAGCGTCAAAGCCGACTGGATCACCGAATACGAACGCGCCACCGCGGCCGGTGACGACGACCGGGCCCTCGCCGTGCTGCTCAAGGGACTCGAGACGGGCGGGGCCCTGTCCTCACGGATGCCCCTCTCCATGCTGACCCTGGCCAACAAACTCACCGCCGGAACGCCGGTGGGCAAGCAGCAGCGCGAATTGATGAAGACCGGGGTCCGGGAGATCAAGGCGATCATTGCTGCGGACATGCCAGCCGAACCGTTCCTGGCGCTGCCGCTGGAAACCCTCATTATTGTGGGCGAGAAGAGCCCGGCCTACTTCGGGATAGCGTGCGGCCAGATCCACGACGTCCTGTCCGGTTCGAGCTACACCATCCTGCCCGGGGCCGGCCACGACGGCGTCAACCGCGCGCCGGACAAGCTGATCGCCGAACTCAGCGAGTTCTTCGCCGGCTGACCACGGCTTCGCAACGCACAGCGCGAACGGACACTTGGGGCCCTCGGAAAGGGGGCCCCAAGTGTCCGTTCGCGCTTGAGCCTTCGCGCTTGAAGGGGTTAGTGGGCTGCGGGCACCGGGTGTTCCGCTCCCGCGGTCTTGCGCATCATGGCGGAAAGCACGACGGCGACCACAGCTATGATCGCGGCCGTCAGGAACGCTGCGTGCATGCCGGCGACAATGCCTGATCCGGCGGCCACTACCGCGTAGATCGAGACCAGGAGCGCGGTTCCGGCGGCACCGGCCACCTGCTGGAGCGTGCTCATGATGGCCGATCCGTGCGAGTAGAGGTGCGGCGGCAGCGGGTTGAGGCCCGTGGTGAACGCCGGCGTGAAAAGGAGCGCCAGCCCCAGGCTGAGGACCACGTGCAGCGTCACGATCCACCACACGGCCGTTTCCGCGTTCAGCATGGAGAACTGCCAGAGGGACAGCACCATCATGACTGAGCCGGTAACGGTCAGCGGAAGCGGGCCCACCTTGTCGAAGACCCGGCCGATGAACGGGCCCAGCAGGCCCATTGCCAGGCCGCCGGGCAGGAGCGCTAAGCCGGTCTCCAGGGATTTCAGGCCCCGGATTTCCTGCAGGTACAGCGGCAGCAGGATCACGGCGCCGAAGAGGGCGATCATGGCCACCACCAGGAGCAGCACGGAAACGGTGAACATGCGGAAGTTGAACGCGCGCAGGTCCAGCAGGGGTCCTTCGGACTTCTGCAGTTTCAGCTGGCGCAAGACGAACGCCGTCATGGCCACCAGGCCGACAGCCAGCGCAGCCACGGCAGTGGTGCCGGGACCGCTTTGTCCGCCGTGGCCCCCGCCGATCTGGCTAAGTCCGTACACGAGTCCGCCGAAGGCGGGAACGGTCAACAGCACGGACAGGATGTCCAGCCGGGTCTTCTCGGATTCGCCGATGTTCGTGAGGTAGCGGGCTCCGATGGCGAAGGCGGCCAGGGCGATGGGCAGGACGAACACGAACATGAAGCGCCACGTGAAGTGCTCAAGGATCAGCCCGGACACGGTGGGGCCCATGGCCGGTGCCACCGAAATGGCGATGCTCACGTTGCCCATGACGGCGCCGCGGCGCTCGATCGGGACCAGCGTCAGGATGGTGGTCATCAGGAGCGGAAGCATGATGGCGGTGCCGCCGGCCTGGACGATGCGGGCCAGCAGGAGGACTTCGAATCCCGGAGCCAGCGCGGCAAGGAGCGTACCGCCCGAGAACAGTCCCATGGCCAGCATGAAGACGGCCCTGGTGGACAAGCGCTGCAGGATGAATCCGGTGGTGGGGATGACCACGGCCATGGTGAGCATAAAACCGGTGGACAGCCACTGCACCGTGGGGGCGTCGACACCAAGGTCCACCATGAGCCGCTGGAGGGCGACGTTCATGATCGTTTCGTTGAGGATCACCACGAAGGTGGCAACGAGGAGGGTGACGATGATGGTGACCGACTCGCGGGACATCTTCACGGGGGCCGCCGCCGGCGCCTCCCCGGCGGCAGGGGCCACGGGGTCGCCGTGGCCGTTGGAAGAGACGTCTGTAGACATGGGGATTCCCTTAGGGAGATGTGAAGTGGTTTCCGGCGAGCATCGTCGCTGCAGATTCCAACAGTCTATCCCCCGGGGTAATTCCCGTCACTGGAAAAACCTCAGGAACTGAGCGGCACGTTGTCAATCAGCCGGACGGGCCCCACCTTCGCCGCGATGATGGCCAGCCCTTCGCCGCGGAACGGCGTTTCCTTGCAGTTCTCGGCCAGGGGCTCAAGAGTCTCCGGGTCCACCACGTCGAAGTAGTCCAGTCCAACCAGCGGCTGGGATTCCACCAGGGCCTGGGCGGATTCCAGGTCCAGCGGCTCGTGGGCGTTGGCGCGCTCCTCGAGGAGCCTCAGCGCCCGGGACAGAACCAGCGCGGCCTCGCGTTCCTCCCCGGACAGGAACCTGTTGCGGCTGCTCAACGCCAGCCCGTCGGCGGAACGGACCGTGGGAACCGCCACGATCTCCACGGGGAAGTTCAGGTCCGCCACCATGCGCCGCACCAGGGTCAACTGCTGGGCGTCCTTCTGGCCGAAGTAGGCCCGGTAGACCGGCAGGCCCGCACTGGCACCGCTCACGAAGGCGCCTCCGACGGGGAGCCCGGTCCCGGGGATGCCATAGTGCAGCAGCTTGGCCACCACCGTGAGGGCACCGTCGAAGTGGCCGGGGCGGGATGCGCCTTCCCATTTCCCGGCCAGCCGGCCTGCCGTCACCCGGACCAGCGGCTCGCCGCCCGGGTAGACCTCCTCCACGGAAGGTGCGAACACCAGGTCCACGCCCTCGGCGTCCAGGAGTTCCATGTCCGCCTCGAGGGTGCGGGGGTAGCGGTCCAGGTCCACGGCCTCGCCGAACTGCAGCGGGTTGACGAAGATGCTGGCCACCACAACGTCGTTTTGTTCAACGGCGGTGCGCGCCAGCCTGGCGTGGCCTTCGTGCAGAGCGCCCATGGTGGGAACGAGGCCCTGCGACGAGCCCTGCTTTTCCGTCAGCAGCCGCGCGCTTTCGGCCCGCAGCTGCGCCGCGGTGGTCACGAGTTTGATCGCCAAGTCAGTTTCCTCCAGGGGCCTGCGGCCCGTCATTGTCAAGACCGTCGTTGTCCGCACCGTCGTTGTCCGCACCGTCCAGGGCTTTCCGGATGGCGTCCAGCTGGTCCGGTTTTAGCAGTCCCCGGCTCCCGGCGCGGCGCGCGGTGGCCCGCGCCATGGCCAGGTAGGCCTCCAGAATATCGCCGCCGGCACCGGCGTCGTGTTCCCGCAAGGCCTCCGCGTGCGCGGCAACCGTGCCAACATCCCCCCGGGCCACCGGGCCGGTCAGTGCGGACTCGCCGGAGGCAAGCGCGTTCTCCAACGTTGCCCGCAGCAGTGGTCCCAGCATGCGTTCGGGCGATTCCACTCCCACTTCGCGCAGCAGCTGCGAGGCCTGGGCCACGAGGGTGACCAGGTGGTTCGACCCGTGCGCCAGGGCTGCGTGGTACTGGGTGCGGTCGCCCTCAGCAATCACCACGGGCTCGGCGCCCATCTCCACCACCAATGCCTGCGCAATGGGCAGCATCGCAGCGTCCGCCGTGACCCCGAAGGTGCAGTCCAGCAGCCGGGTGAGGTCCAGGCTCATGCCGGTGAAGGTCATGGCGGGGTGAAGCGCGAGCGGGACGGCGCCGGCTGCGCGGACCGGATGCAGGATGCCCACGCCGAAGCGGCCCGAGGTGTGGGCCACGAGCTGTCCGGGCTGCCAGGCTCCGAGCTTGGCGAGGCCTTCCACGAGCCCGCCGAGGGCGTCGTCGGGGACGGCCAGCAGCACCAGCTCGGAGCGTTCCACGATGTCCTGCACGTCGAGCACGGGCACGCCCGGCAGCAGGGTTTCGGCGCGTTCCCGGCTTGCGTCCGAAACCGCGGAAACCCCGACGACGGCGTGCTCGGCGGCGCGCAGTGCCGCACCGAGGACTGCGCCCACCTTGCCGGCTCCAATGATTCCGACGCCGAGGCGTCCTGGCTTAGCCATGTTGCGGGCCTTCCTGGTGGGTCTGCGGGTGATCTTCCGCCCCAACCACAGTAGCCGGGGCCACCTGCGCGAGCCATTGCTCGCTGGTCTGGCGTTTGCGGGCCTCCCGGGCACGCGCGGCCTGGGCATCGAACAGGCCGCGGGCCTCGTCCAGTCCGGCCTGGATGACCCGCGGCGACACCGGTCCCGCGGTGGTGTGAAGTACCAGGTCCGCCACCCGGAAGCGCCTCGCCAGCGGCCCCTGGTGCAGGGCCATCGACTGCGTGCGCTGGTGCGGGACCACCACCAGCTCGCGCCACAGCCGGCCGGAGCGGATCAGCAGCGCTGTGTCAGTGGCGGTGAAACCGTTGCGGCGCCAGCCCAGCGGTGCCAGCAGGCGCGCGCGTCGCGGGCTGGTGACGAACCCGCCGTCGGGCTCTTCGCCGGACGTCTCCCCGGACGGGGACGGACCGGCCGGGGGCGGACCGGCCGGAGCGATACCGGTCAGGCCGGCGGCGAAGATGCGGGCCGGGTCAGGCGTTCCCGGGTCGGGGAGCACCAGCGAGAGCATCCTCATGACGTCGGCAAGGACACCCACCGGGAGAAGCATGGTGCGCGACGCGCCTTCACCGTTGCTGCCAGGTCCGCCGTAGCCGGCAACGTTCACCTGCATCCGGTACCAGCCGAAGATCCGCCACAGCGGCGGCTGCGTCACCTTTACGGCCTGGATTCTGCCGGGCGGCAGGGTCTGCGCCTGGGTGTCCAGCAGCCCGTAGCGGAGCCGGATGCCGTCCGGCGAGATGGCGGCGGTGAAGTTGTAGCCCTTATTGAACGATCCCCAGTAGGCGGCGGCCATGCCCAGGACGGCCGGGATCAGGTAGAAGTAAATCTGGCGGCTTTCGGTAACGGCGGAAAGCACCACGGACGCCGCCGCGCCCAGGACCAGGAAGAAGCTCTGCTCGCTGAGCAGCAGCGAACCGACCAGGCGCGACGGCGGCACGGACAGGACGGCGTACTCCGGCGCCTCCGGCAGGGCTGCTTCGGGTTGCCCGGGGAGGGGCTCCAGTCCGGCCGCCCGGGCCAGGATGGTGGCCCGCATCTGGCGGGCATCGTCAATCCGAAGGTAGGCGAGGCGCACGGCCGATTCGCCGGCGTCGGCCACTTCGAACTTCAGCTCGGCAAGGCCGAAGATCCTGGCCAGGAGGGGCTGCACGATGTCGATGGCCTGCACGCGGTCAAGCCGCGCCTGGCGCTGCTGCTTGAACAGGAAGCCCGTGTTCACCCGGACGTAGCCCCCGGCCACCTGGTACCGGGTGAAGTACCAGGTCGTGATGAACCCCAGTACGGCCAGCACCAGGACCAGCCCGCCGCCGGCAAGCAGGAACGGCACGCGTCCGGTGAACATGTCATCCATGAGGGGCCGGCCTTGCAGGAGGCGCTCAAAGGTGTCGCGGCCGAAAAAGAAACCGATGGCGGCAAGCGCCACCCAGCCGCGGATGAACGGGGAGGCGGGATGCACCCGCAGCCACTCGCCGTCGGGCTTTCCGGCGACCTGCCCGACAGGGTTGGGGGTTGGCCCCGGAGCGCCGGGGGTCGGACCGGTACTGCCGGGTGTCACGGCACTGTCAGGGGTCACAGCCCGGCCAGCCGTGCAGCGCCCCGTGCGGACAGCTGCTCGCGGAGCCGCGCCCCCTCGTCGGCCGGCAGGCCGGGAATCTCCGCATTGGTCCCGGCCGAAGCGGTGTGCAGCTTCAGCGTGCACAGGCCCAGGCCGCGTTCCACCGGACCCACTCCGATGTCCACATACTGCATCCGGCCGTAGGGAACCACCAGGGTGCGCTGGAAAAAGATGCCGCTGCGGATCAGGAGGTCGTCGTCGCGCTCGGCGTAGCCGATGGCCCGGACCTGGCGGGGAATCAGCAGCAACCGCCAGACGGCCAGCAGCAATGTGACTGCCGGGACGGCGACGGCGAGCCAGAGCGGGACCCAGACCCACCAGCCCGCCAGCCTGAAAACGAGCGGAAGGGATAGCAGTGCCACGGCGATGAGGTTCCCGAAGGCCCATTCGACCAGGCGGACGGTCACGTATTTGGGCGAAACCCGGTGCCAGGAAATCCCCGGCGGATCAATCGCCTCGGTAGGCATATTCGCCTTCCCCTTTGGGCTTGCGGGCGCCCCGTCCCGGTGCTCCCGTGGCACCGTCGGCGTCGCCATCTTCGGGCGGGATCCGGCAGAAGCGTTCCACCACAAGACCCACGATGATCATGGCCAGTCCCCCGCCGGCCATGGAAAGGGCCAGCCAGGTGATTCCCTGGTCGCTGCGCAGGTTCCACAGCCTGAGCAGGTCCAGGAAGATTCCGGCGTGCCAGCCCAGCAGCACTGTTCCCGTGTACGCACAGGCCTGGGCGAGGACCAGGGTCCAGGCGGCCAGGATGGGGTTCAGCATTTTCTTTTTCTTGCCGTTCCGCCAGCGCAGGACGCGGATCCCCAGCACCAGCGTGAGGGCTACGATCACTCCCATGGTCACCAGCCCGGTCTGGGGCAGCACCGGGGTGGCGAGTCCGTAGCGGGTGGTCATGACTGTCGCGAACCAGCCGGCGATGGCCAGGATCAGCCCGACGACGATCAGCAGGAACGGATTGACGGGTTTCACGGCCTACTCCACTGCTCCTGCTGTGGGAAGGCCGTCGAAGTCGCCGAAGCCGTCGAAGGGGGCGAGGTCCGGGAAGTCGGCGGCCCTGGCGGCCAGTTCGCCCACCCGGACGCCGTTGAGCTCCGCCGCGGGGTCGATGAGGGACCACGGGTAGAGCACAAACGCCCGCTCGGCGGCGCGGGGATGCGGCAGTGTCAGTGCCGGATCCGAACTCACGACGTCCCCGTAGGCGATGATGTCCACGTCCAGGGTCCGCGGACCCCACCTGACTTCGCGCACGCGGTGGTGCTTGTTTTCCACAGCCTGGCAATGGCGCAGCAGCTCCGACGGCGGCAGCGAGGTTTCCACAGTGATCACCATATTGAGGAAGTCGGGCTGGCCCTCAGGTCCGCCCACGGCCTTGGTCTGGACCACCGGGGAAACCGCGGTCAGCCGCACTTCAGGCCGGTCCACCAGGTCGGCGACGGCGCTGGAGAGGGTGTCGTTCCGCTCCCCCAGGTTGCTGCCGAGGGCCAGCACCGCGCGGACGTAAGGGTTGTTTGAATACGGCGGGTTCATGACCGCCGCCGATGCACGCTGACGGAGACGTCGCCGAACTCCACCTCAATGGGGGCCTTGGGCTTGTGCACCGTGATGTCCACGGCGGCCAGCGGGAATTCCTGCAGGAGGTCTTCCGCGATGCGGACGGCCAGGGCCTCGATCAGGTTGAGCGGGTCACCGGTGATCCAGTGCTTGATGCGCTCGGCCACCTCGCCGTAGTGGGCGGTGTCCAGGACGTCGTCCGAGGCGGCGGCCTTGGTGAAATCCAGATGCAGCACGGCATCAACGATGAACGGCTGGCCGTTGCGGCGTTCAAAATCGAACACCCCGTGATGGCCGACGGCGGTAACACCGCTCAGCGTGATTGTGTCCATTGTGGCTGCCTAGTTGGTGGGACTGGAGTGGCCGTGAGGTCCGGCGGACATGCGTGCGGCAACCTTGACGGCGTCAAGGCTGGGTCCGACGTCGTGCACGCGCACGGCCCATGCGCCGCGGGCGGCGCTGATGGCGGTGATGGCGGCAGTGGCGTGGTCCCGTTCGCCGGGAGCGGCAGCCTTGCCCGCAACGGTCAGCAAGGTGCCGAGGAAGCGCTTGCGGGAGGCACCCACCAGGATTTTGTGGCCCAGCGCTTCCAGCGGACCCAGGTTCCGCAGGAGCTCCCAGTTCTGTGCATCGTTCTTGGAAAAGCCCAGGCCGGGGTCCACGATGATCTGTTCCGGAGCGACTCCGGCTGCGTACAGTTTGTCCCGCACGCCCACAAGTTCAGCAGCGACTTCCTCTGCCACGTTGCCGTAGTCCGTGAGCGAGTTCATGGTCTTGGCATCGCCGCGGCGGTGGGTCAGGACGTACGGGGCGCCGGTGCGGGCGGCCAGTTCGGCCATTTCCGGCTCCATCGTCAGTCCGGAAACGTCGTTGATGATGGTCGCGCCGGCCATGAGGGCAGCGGCGGCCGTTGAAGCGTGGGTGGTATCAATGCTGACCAGGGCGCCGGCCTTGACCATGGCCTCGATCACCGGGAGGACACGGCGCTGTTCTTCTTCCGGGCTGACTTCCTCCGCGCCGGGGCGGGTGGACTCGCCCCCGACGTCGATGATGTCGGCACCCGCGTAGAACATCCGGAGGCCAGCCGCGATGGCGGTGTCCGGCGTCGGGTGCGTACCGCCGTCGCTGAAGGAATCCGGGGTGACGTTAAGGATGCCCATCACCAGCGTGCGGTCCGTGGGGAGATCTTCAAACTTGGCTGCCGGCCGCGGTTTACGCAGGATGGGCAAGGGGCTTGTTGCGGGTCCGGTTCCAGGGGCTGCAGCTAGGGAGTCCATAGTCTGTCTATTACCTTCCGAGTATGAGGCTCATGGCCTCGGCGCGGGTGGCCGGGTCATGCAGTTGACCGCGCACGGCGCTGGTGACGGTCTTGGCACCGGGTTTGCGGATGCCGCGCATGGACATGCACAGGTGTTCGCATTCCACCACCACAATCGCTCCGCGCGGCTTCAGGTGAGTTACGAGTGCTTCGACGATCTGGGTGGTGAGCCGTTCCTGCACCTGGGGACGTTTGGCGAACATGTCCACCAGCCTGGCGAGCTTGCTCAGCCCGGTGACCTTGCCGTCATGGGACGGAATGTAGCCAACGTGGGCCACACCGTGGAACGGCACCAGGTGGTGCTCGCAGGTGGAGTAGAACGGAATGTCCTTGACCAGGACCAGTTCCTCGTGGTCCAGGTCAAAGGTCGTGGCCAGGATTTCCGCGGGGTCGTGGTGCAGGCCGGCGAACACCTCGGCGTAGGCTTTGGCCACCCTTTTCGGGGTGTCCAGCAGGCCGCCCCGGTCCGGGTCTTCGCCGATGGCCAGCAGGATTTCCCTGACCGCGGCCTCGATCCGCGGGCGGTCAACCTTGGTATGTCCGGCATGCTGCGCGTGGCCTTCGGTTGAGGGACCGGGGCCGGCGGAAACGTCGTCGTCGTCGAAATGATTCACAGCAGAAGCTTAGCCGTGCTGCGGTCCGTCGGTGCTGACGTCCGTAACACCGCCGCCGAAGGTCTCCTGCCCTGCCACTCCCTGCGGGTGCGGCGGCCGGGCATCCAGCGGCTCCTCGAGGCGGGCTTCCTTGGCTTCTTCCTGCGCTTCGCGTTCGGCCCGCTCGTGCCGGGACTCCACGGGTCCGGCGGTCTGTACCGGGCGGGTTTCCTTGGAGAGCCACACTTCACGGAAGTCACGCTTGCGGATGTCGCGGAAGACGTACGCAATTTCGGCCTGGTTGAGGGTTTCCCGTTCGAGGAGTTCCAGGGCCAGGGAGTCGAGGATGTCGCGGTTCTCGGTGAGGATCGCGTAGGCCTCGTCGTGGGCCTGGTCGATCAGGCGGCGTACTTCCTCGTCCACGATGTAGGCGATCTGGTCCGAGTAGTTGCGCTCGTGGCCGGCGTCGCGGCCCAGGAACGGCTCGCCGCCGCCCTGGCCGAGGCGTACCGCCCCGACCCGTTCGCTCATGCCGAACTCCGTGACCATCTTGCGGGCCGTCGACGTGGCTTTCTCGATGTCGTTGGAGGCACCGGTGGACGGATCGTGGAAAACGATCTCCTCGGCCACCCGGCCGCCCATGGCATACGCCATCTGGTCCAGCAGTTCGTTGCGGGTGACGGAGTACTTGTCGTTCTCCGGAACCACCATGGTGTAGCCCAGGGCGCGGCCGCGGGGCAGGATGGTGATCTTGGTGACCGGGGCCGAATTCCGCAGTGCGGCCGCCACCAGGGCGTGTCCGCCTTCGTGGTAGGCCGTGATCTTGCGCTCGTGCTCCTTCATGACGCGGCTGCGCTTCTGCGGCCCGGCCATGACACGGTCGATGGCCTCGTCCAGGGCGCGGTCGTCAATCAGGTTCGCGTTGGAGCGGGCCGTCAGCAGGGCGGCTTCGTTGAGGACGTTGGCGAGGTCGGCACCGGTGTACCCGGGCGTCTTCTTGGCTACGGCCTTGAGGTCGACGCCGGGAGCCATCGGCTTGCCCTTCGCGTGGACCTGCAGGATCTGGTCGCGGCCCACGAGGTCCGGGGCTTCAACGGTGATCTGGCGGTCGAAGCGGCCCGGGCGCAGCAGGGCGGGGTCCAGCACGTCGGGGCGGTTCGTGGCGGCGATCAGGATGACGTTGGTCTTGACGTCGAAGCCGTCCATTTCAACCAGAAGCTGGTTGAGGGTCTGCTCGCGTTCGTCGTTGCCGCCGCCGATGCCCGCACCGCGGTGGCGGCCGACGGCGTCGATCTCGTCGACGAAGATGATGGCGGGCGAGCTGGCCTTGGCCTGCTCGAAGAGGTCGCGGACACGGGACGCACCCACGCCTACGAACATTTCAACGAAGTCGGAACCCGAGATTGAGAAGAACGGCACTCCCGCTTCACCGGCCACGGCGCGGGCCAGCAGGGTCTTACCGGTTCCCGGAGGGCCGTAGAGCAGCACGCCCTTGGGGATCTTGGCTCCCACAGCCTGGAATTTGGCCGGTTCCTGGAGGAATTCCTTGATTTCCTGGAGTTCCTCCACGGCCTCATCAGCGCCTGCGACGTCGCTGAACGTCACCTGGGGCATGTCCTTGTTGACCAGCTTGGCCTTGGACTTGCCGAACTGCATGATCTTGGACCCGCCGCCCTGCATTCGGGAGAGCAGGAACCAGAAGAGGACGCCCAGCAGCAGCACGGGAATCAGGAGGGAGAACAGCCCGGAGAACCAGTTGTTTTCGATGGGCTGATCGGTGTAACCGCTGGAGGGGTTGGCGTCGGTGACGGCCTTGACCACGTCCGCGGCGCGGGCATTGACGAAGAAGAACTGGACGTTCTTGCCCTTGTCCTGACCGTCAATGACCAGGTTGTCCTTGAGCACAAGGTCCACGCGGTTCTCCGCGTCAAAGATCTTGGCCTGCTCCACCTTGCCCTTGTCCGCAAGGAGCTCGAGGCCCGGCTTGGTGTCGATCCGCGTTGCGCCTCCGGGGGCGAGCGTGGCAAAGGCCAGCAGGAGCATTCCGACCACAACAACGATCCAGATGCCCGGGCCCTTGAAGAAACTCTTAGCTTTCATCTGATCGGGGGCTGGCCCCGTCCCTCCTGGTAGTGCTGCACGGCGACTGGTCTGCGCGCGTGTGGTGCTGCGTCAGCTTCTAGCTATACACCGTTCGGAGTGAATCACGCACGGTGCAGGGCAAAAGTTCCCTCTAGGCGTAGCGGTACAGGGCCGCGGCCCGCTGGGGGTCCGGCCGGCCGGGAGGGATCCCGGGGAAGCGCCTATTCGTAGACGTGCGGGGCGAGCGTGCCCACGAAGTCCAGGTTGCGGTACTTCTCGGCGTAGTCCAGGCCATAGCCCACTACGAATTCATTCGGGATGTCATAGCCGACGTATTTGACATCAATCTGCACCTTGGCGGCCGTGGGCTTGCGGAAGGCGGTGCAGATCTCCACGGACGCCGTGCCCCGGGATTCCAGGTTGGTCTTGAGCCAGGACAGCGTCAGGCCCGAATCGATGATGTCCTCAACGATCAGGACATCCTTGCCCATGAGGTCCGTGTCGAGGTCCTTGAGGATGCGCACAACACCTGACGACTGGGTCCCCGAACCATAGGAGGAAACTGCCATCCAGTCCATCGAAACGTGGCTGTGAAGTGCCCGCGCCAGGTCTGCCATGACCATGACCGCGCCCTTCAATACGCCGACAATGAGGAGCTCCCGGCCCTCGTAGTCCTTGTCGATCTGTGCAGCGAGCTCGGTAATCCGCTGCTGGATCTGATCCTTGGTGTAGAGAACGTGCTTGAGGTCTGCCTGGACGTCGTTTGAATCCACCAATGGCTCCTGTGTAGATGCGGGTGCGACTATTTTTGGGGCGGCCTTTGAGGCCGGAATACTAGCTTCCCACAGCGGGCGGCCTCGCGGGGACCGCCGTTGGCGGCATCTCCGGCCCGGTCTGGAGGATCCTGCCCTTCGCCGGCGAGGATTTGCGCCAGCGACAACCGGTAGGCGCTCACTCCGCCGGGCAGTTCCACGGGGCCCGCGGAACCCTGCCGGCGCAGGAGTGCCTCCGCGGCCAGCAGCCGCTGATAGCTCGGCTGCTGGCCCCCGACGGCGGCGGCCGCCTTGGCGATCACCCGGAAGCGGATGGCGGGGGCCAACTCGCCCAGCGCAGTTTCGGGGAGGCGGATCTCGCCGCCGGACTGCTCCGCCAGTTGCTCATACGTGCTGTTCGCCACGTCGTCGAGGTAGTCGGCGTCCAACTGCAGGATGGAGGCCGTCCTGGCCAGGGACTCCGCGACGCCGGGACCGAGCTTTTCCTCCAGCATGGGCAGGACCTCCACCCGCGTCCGGGACCGGGCAAAGGACGGGTCGGCATTGCTGGGATCGTGCCATGGGTCCAGTCCTTCGACGGCGCAGATCTCCAGGGTGTCGGCACGGCGGAGGCCAAGGAACGGCCGGAGCAGGAGTCCGCGGACCGGCCGCATTCCCGCCAGCGACCGTGTGCCGGAGCCCCGCGCCAGCCCGAGCAGCACCTGTTCCGCCTGGTCGTCCAGGGTGTGGCCGAGGAGGATTGCGCCGGCACCGGCGTGGGCGGCGGCTTCCTCCAGGGCCGCGTGGCGGGCGTCCCGGGCCGCGGCTTCGGGACCGATCCCGGTGGACGCGACGTCAACCCGCCGCACTTCCACAGGGGAAAGCCCCAGGTCCCGAAGGACCTCGGCGGTTTGGGCGGCGACGCCGGCGGAACCGGGCTGCAGCTGATGGTCAACGACGACGGCGCCCACCGATACGGGGTGGCCGTCCACGTGGCCGCGGCGGCCGAAGTACGACGCGACGGCTGCGAGGGCCAGGGAGTCCGGGCCGCCGCTGCAGGCGACGAGCACCCGCGCCGGGTAGCCGGCGTCGGCCAGGGCGTTTTGCAGCATTTTCCGCGCCTTGCCGACGACGGGCGACAACCGGCCGGGCCGCCGTCGTCCGCTTGGTGCGTGGGACAACTAGAGCCCCATCCGCTCGAGCCAGAGCTTGGCGTCATGGATTTCCGGTTCCGTGGGCAGGTTCGCAGCGGATTCCCACACACGGTTGAAGCCTTCCATGCCCGCCACGTCCACTACGGCGCGGACGAATTTGGCACCGTCCGTGTACTGGCGCATCTTGGCGTCGAGGCCCAGCAGGCTGCGGATGAACTTCTCCACGACGCCGCGGTCTTTTCCCCGGGCGTTGAAGCGTTGCCGGATGGTCTTGACGGACGGGACGATGCTGGCGTCGACGGCGTCCATCACCACGTTGGCGTGGCCCTCCAGCAGGCTCATCACGGCGGTCAGGTGCGACAGGGACGCCTTTTCTTCCGGGTCCTGCAGCAGGTCCAGGATGGCGCCGCGTCCCGGGGCGGTTCCGGCGGCGGTGCGGTCCTTGAGTGACTTGGCGGCAGCGGACGCGCGCTCGAGGAGGGTATCGACGTTGCCCAGCAGATGCTCGCTGAGGTTGTCGATTTCGTTGAGCATGTGGTGGCGCAGCCAGGGTGCGGCCGCAAACTGCACCCGGTGCGTCTGTTCGTGCAGGCAGACCCACAGCCGGAAGTCCTCGGGCGCAACGTTGAGTTCGCGCTCCACCTGGACGATGTTCGGCGCGACCAGCAAAAGGCGTCCGGCGGCGGGGGCCGTTGAGTCTTCGGCGAGCGCCGCGAAGGGATCGTACTGGCCCAGGACCTTGCTGGAGAGGAAGGCGAGCACAGCGCCCAACTGGCTTCCCGTGATGGCTCCGCTGACAGACGCGGCACCGGGGCTCATGGTTCCGCGGCGCCCCTCCAGCATCTTTTCCATGGCCGGCTTCAGCATCACGGCAAAGCTCTGGGTGTTGGCCTTGGCCCAGGAAGCGCGGTCCACCACCAGCACGGAGGAATCGCGGAGGTCCCGCGCGGCTTCCAGCCCGGTGATGTCATGGACATGCGGCACGGAGATGTCCGCCATCAGGCGCAGGTTCTCCACGGCGGTCCCGATTTCGGCGGACCCCAGCGAGGGTCCCGCCGGAGCCAGCCGCGCCGCTGTTGACGCCGCGAGCTCCCAGTTGATCAGCGCCTGGGCCTGTACTGATGAATCGCCTGCAGTTGACTCCATAGCGTCCATCAGATCACAGCACTCCGCGGTTGCGCCTTAAGTTCGCTGACCGGCGAACCGGACGAGTAGGCGTTGCGGAGGGGCCGGTGGGGTTGCGGGCGGGGCCGCAACGCACAGGCAGGGCACAGGACCGGAACAGATGAACACAAATATTCCGGACCAGAGTAGGCATAGGAGACCAACACACCGAGGAGAGTCCGATGATTACCTACCGCCCGATCCCGCCGTTGAGCCTGGGCCAGAGCAACAACTGGAGGTCCGTCCTGTCCGCCGTCGTCATGGCGGCACTGCTGGGGACCGCCGCGTTTGGCACTGCCGCGGAAGCATCCGCCGGGGCAGGTACCCGGTTGAGTTCCGCAGCCGATGCCGGCGACGCCGCAGCTGCCCGCTCGGGCGATACCGCCGGTTAGCGGGAACGTTGCAGCCGCCGGTCAGCGGCAACCGCAGGAGGCCAGTGCCGACGCCGTGCGGTCCAGCGCCGTCCTGTTCCCCGCAGCTCCGGGGTCCAGCCCGTTCCCTATAAAGGAGAACACCAGGAGGCGTCCGTCGGCGTCCACAACATAGCCGCTGAGGGCAATCACGGAGTTCAGCGTTCCGGTCTTTGCCCGCACGAGCCCCGCACCGCGCTCCGTGGACGCGTCGGTGTACCGGTTGCCCAGCGTTCCGGTGAGCCCTGCCACCGGAAACCCGCCAATGGCAGCCCGCAGGCCGGGTTCGGTTCCGGAGGTGATGGCCCTGACGATCTCCGCCAACTGGCTGGCCGATACCTGGTTCCCCAGTGACAGGCCGGAGACGTCTGCCACGCGGAGACCGTCCGCGGGGATTCCCAGGTCCTGCACCTGCTTGTACACAGTGGCCGTGGCGCCGTCATTGCTGCCGGGTTGCCCGCTGGCCACGGCCGCCAGGCGGCCCAGCACCTCGGCCAGGTAGTTGTCCGAGGTTTGCAGCATCAGGTCCACCTGCTGGCGGAGTGTGGCCGACTGGACTTCCGCCAGCACCGTGCCGCTTGCCGGGGCCTTGGCGCGCTCGACGCCGGGCGTGACGGACAGCCCGGCTGCGGCAGCTGCCGCTGTGAGCTGGGCGGAGAACGCCTCCGCTGCTGCCATGGCTGCGTCCTGAGGGCGGGGTCCGGTGGTGACGGCGGGGTCGTACCTGGCCGAGTTGAGGGCAAGGGGGAACAGGGGCGCGGTCTCGCCGGCGGCCACATCGTCCAGGCTCCATGTCGGGTTCAGTGCCGGGCCGGTAAACAAGGAGTCATCCAGCCGGACTTGCACCGGACCCGTGACGCCGTTTTCCTGGAGCGACTTGACGGTCAGCCTGGCCAGCGTGGCCAGTCCGGCGTGGCCCATCACAGCGTCCTGGGAGGACTCCCCCGCACCAAGCAGGACGTCGCCGCCGCCGGTCAGGACCACCGATCCGGGTTCAGCGCCGGAAACCACTTTGGTGCTGAAGCGCTGGTCAGGTCCGATGGCGCGGAGGGCGGCAGCGGCCGTCAGGAGCTTCATGTTGGAGGCGGGCACCCTGCCCTCGGAGCCGCCCCGGTCAAACAGCACCTGGCCGGTGGCGGCGTCCTGCACCACGCCGGTAAATGACCCGCCGCCGTCGGCCTTCAGGGTGGCGTTGAGCTGCGCGGCGAGCGTGTCCGGCCACGGAACCGGCGCCGAGTCCTTAAGGGGTGAGATGCCCTGCGGAAGGGAAAGGTCCCGCGGGACCTGCTGCCAGGCGGGGGCCGTGGAGTCAGTGCCTTCCGGGTTGGGCCGCTGGCCCGTCAGCGCGGGGGCTACGAGCATGGCCCCCGGAACGGCGAGCGCCACAATCAGGATGGTCAACAGCGCCAGCGGCAGTTGCCGCCTGATGATCTCAAGCCAGGGATGCCCGGCCGCGCGGCTCATCATGCGTTTCATGCTGCAGTTGGTCCTTTAGTCCTGAAATGTCCCCACTAGTTCATGAAACCTGGGCCTATCGCTATATCCTCAATAGTAGTCGGCGGCACCGACACTCCTTTTGCTGATGTTTATGTGTGCCGCGAACACCCCTGAAGTCGAGGAGCATTCCATGAAGCATGACGTGACCATCGAGATCCCCAAGGGATCGCGCGTCAAGTACGAAGTCGATCACGAGACCGGCCGCGTCCGCCTGGACCGCGTCCTGTTCACCTCCATGCAGTACCCCACCCACTACGGTTTCTTCGAGAACACCCTCGGCGAAGACGGCGACCCGCTGGATGCACTGGTGCTCCTGCAGGACTTCGATCTGCACCCGGGCGTCATCGTTGAGGCCCGCCCCATCGGCGTGTTCAACATGACGGACGACGGCGGCGGGGACGCCAAGGTGCTCTGCGTTCCTGTTGACGCCCGCTTTGACCACATCAAAGAGGTCAGCGACGTCAGCGAATTCCTGATCAAGGAAATCGAGCACTTTTTCACCCGCTACAAGGACCTGGAACCGGGCAAGTGGGTCAAGGCTGAAGGCTGGGGCGACTGCGCAGCTGCCGAAGCCGAGCTGGAAGCGTCCATCAAGCGCTACGTTCCGGCAGCGCACTAGTAATTCCACCGCCTCGCCAAGCGCGAACGGACACTTGAGGCCCTTTAATCTGCGGATTGCGGGGCCTCAAGTGTCCGTTCGCGCTGTGGGCGCACTCACGGGAACCCGGTGCCCGCCGTCGTCGTTTTCAGGGGTGTGCCAGGAATCCGTGAAATCGTTGCCTCATGACCGCCGCCCCTGCCTCTAGTCCTCCGTGCTTCAGTCCTCCCTGCGGGCCGGTGACCGGGTGGCGGGACGGCGATGTTGTGCGTGCCACCGGGATCCCCTACGCCACGGCGGCCCGATTCCAGCCGCCGGCAAGTGCGCCCGACTGGACCGAGGTCCGTGAAGCCACCTCGCTCTCGCCCGCGTGCCCGCAGGGTCCCGTACCGTTCCTGGATGACATCCTGGGAACCCGCTATGGCGAGCTTCCCGGCAGCGAGGACTGCCAGCGGCTCTCGATCACCATTCCGGCGGGCCTCGCCGACGGCGAGCGCGTCCCGGTCATGGTCTGGCTCCATGGCGGGTCCTACACCTCCGGCTCCGGGGACCTGGCCATCTTCGACCCCAAGGCCCTGGTTGCCGAGAACCGGGTCATCGTTGTGTCCGTGACGTATCGTCTGGGCCTTTTCGGATACCTGGCAACGGGTACGGGACGCCCCGCCAACCTTGGGCTGCTGGACCAGCTCGAGGCGTTCCGCTGGGTGCAGCGCAATATCGGCGCCTTCGGCGGCGATCCGGAACGTGTCACCGCGTTCGGCCAGTCAGCTGGAGGCGACGCCGTGGCCCACCTGATGGCGACGCCGGAAGCACCGTCGCTGTTCCAGCGCGCCATCATCCAGAGCGCACCCCTGGGCATCACTCGTGGCCGGGAAAAAATGAGCGCCGCGATGGGCGTCGCCGCGGAACATGTCACCGAAGACACCCCGGCGATGGACGTGGTGGCCATTGAAGGGCGTGTTTCGCAGGTGGCCCGGAAGTTCGGGCTGAAGGCGGCGATGCCCTTCGGCACGCAGTACGGACATGCACCCCTGCCGCCGGAACACGAGATTGAAGCCGCATGGAACGCGACCGCCCCTGGGATCGAGGTCCTGATCGGCCACACCGCCGACGAGGCGCGCATGTTCCTGCCCGGCAATCCCGTCGCCAGCCGCCTCGCCAGGGTTCCGGTCGTCGGGACCGCCGTCGTCAATGCCATCAGCCGGGCCGTAACCGAAGCCGTGTACGGCCGGTCCGCCAGGAAGTTCGCCCGGCGGCACGCCCGGGCGGGAGGGAAAGCGTACAGCTACGTGCTTACATGGGCCGCGCCCGGCAACTTCTTCCGGGCCGCCCACACTGTTGACCTGCCGCTGCTGTTCGGCAACGAGCAGACCTGGGCGGCCGCCGGCCTTGTCGCGGGCGCCTCCTGGGACGAGATCAACGCCCACGGCCGCGCCCTCCGCGCCGTCTGGGCCCGGTTCGCTTCCGGGGAGGGCCTCGGGAACCGCGGGGAGCTTCCCGGCGCACTCCGCTACCGCTCGGTATAACCCGTGAAGACACTGGGCGTGGACCTCGCCGCGGCCACCAGGAAGACTGCCGCGGCAGTCCTTGACTGGACGCATGGCGGTGCACAGTTGATCCACGTGTCCCTGGACGTCACTGACGAGGACATCGTGGAACTGTTCGGCGGCACTGACATGACGGGCATCGACTGCCCGGTGGGCTGGCCGGACGCGTTCCTGCCCTTCATTGCCGGGCACCTGAACTTCGACGCCCACCCGGTGCTGGACCACGACGGCATCGAGGGCCGACGGCTCCTGGCCTACCGGGACACGGACCGGTTCGTCACCGGCTCAACGGGGCTGATCCCGCTCAGCGTCTCCGCCGACCGGCTGGCCCACCCCGCCATGCGCTGCGCGGTCATCCAGGCCAAGATCGCCCGGGACCACGGGGCGCAGGCCAGGGACGGTTCGGGCAGGCTGGCGGAGGTCTATCCCGCAGCGTCGCTGAAACTTTGGGGAATCCACGCCCGCGGCTACAAAGGGCGCGGCACTCCGGAAGCAGAGCGGCTGGCCCTGATCCTGGACAGCCTGACCGCCGCGGCGCCCTGGCTGGACCTGGCCGGACACCGTGATGCCCTCGCGGCCTCGGACGACATGTTCGACGCCGTCATCGCCGCGCTTACCGCCCGCGCCGTGAGCCTCGGCCAGACCCTGATGCCGCCGGGCGGCAACGCCGCAGCGGCCCTCAGCGAAGGCTGGATCCACCTGCCGTCCGGCCCGCTGGCAGCCCTCGCCGGGTAACGGCATCACCCGCCGCCGAGCGTCCAGTCGCTGATCTCAGCCTGGTCTTCGCCGTGGCTGCGCGTGTGGTTGTGCGCCCGGATGCGGCTGTCCTGCAGCGACTGGCGCAGCAGCGAGTGCCGCTCCGCCAGGCCGGGTATCCGGTCGATCGCGTCGATGGCCAGTTGGAAGCGGTCGATCCCGTTGAGCATGGCCATGTCGAACGCCGTCGTGGTGGTGCCCTCCTCCTTGTATCCCCGGACGTGGAGGCCTTCCTGGTTGGTCCGCCGGTACGCCAGCCGGTGGATCAGGGACGGGTAGCCGTGATAGGCGAAGATGACGGGCTTATCCGCGGTGAAAATGCCGTCGAAATCGCGTGAACTCAGCCCGTGGGGGTGCTCGCTGGAATCCTGGAGGCGCATCAGGTCCACCACGTTGACCACCCGGATCTTCAGCCCCGGCGCCCCTTCCTTCAGCAGCTCCGCGGCGGCGACGGTCTCCACCGTGGGCACGTCTCCGGCGCAGGCCAGCACTACGTCCGGCTCTTCTCCCGGCACCTCGGATCCGGCGAATTCCCAGATTCCCAGTCCCCGCTGGCAGTGGTGGGCGGCATCGGCCGGTCCCAGCCAGGTGGGTGAGGGCTGCTTGCCGCTGACCACGATGTTGACGTAGTCCCGGGAAGCCAGGCAGTGCTCCATGACGGACAGCAGCGTGTTGGCGTCCGGTGGCAGGTAGACGCGGATGACCTCGGCCTTTTTGTTCACTGCGTGGTCTATGAAGCCCGGATCCTGGTGCGAGAAGCCGTTGTGGTCCTGCTGCCAGACGTGCGAGGACAACACGTAGTTCAGTGACGCGACCGGCTGGCGCCAAGCGAGCTCCCGGTGGACCTTGAGCCACTTGGCATGCTGGTTGAACATCGAGTCGACAATGTGGATAAAGGCCTCGTAGCAGCTGAACACTCCGTGCCGGCCGGTCAGCAGGTATCCTTCCAGCCAGCCCTGGCACAGGTGCTCGCTGAGCACCTCCATCACGCGGCCGGCGCGCGCAAGGTGCTCGTCGACGTCGTCTATCCGGTACTGCCACACTTTGTCCGTGACGTCGTAGACGTCCTGCAGGCGGTTGGACGCGGTCTCGTCGGGGCCGAAGAGCCGGAAAGTCTCCGGGTTTTGGGCAATAACGTCCCGCATCCAGCCGCCGAGGGTGATCATGGCGCTGACCCGCTCAACCCCCGGCCGGGGAACCTCGACGGCGTGCTTGCGGTAGTCCGGCAGCTTGAGGTCGCGCAGCAGGATGCCGCCGTTGGCATACGGCGTGGCACTCATTCGCAGCTCCCCCGCCGGAGCATTCGCGGCGATTTCGGGCCGGAGGCGGCCGTGTTGGTCAAAGAGCTCCTTGGGCCCGTAGGACTGGAGCCAAGCCTCCAGCTGGGCCAGGTGCTCCGGGTTGGTGCGGACCTCGGACAGCGGCACCTGGTGGCTCCGCCACGTGCCTTCGACCTGCTTGCCATCCACCGTCTTCGGGCCGGTCCAGCCCTTCGGTGAACGCAGCACAATCATGGGCCATTGGGCGGCGCCTGCATCGTCCGCTGCCGGAGCCTCGGCGTCGCGGCGCTCCGCCTGAATGGCGCGGATTTCGGCGAGGCAGGTGTCCAGGACAGCGGCGAAGTCACGGTGTGCCCCCTCGAAATCGTCCGGATCCTGCACGGTGACGAAGTGCGGTGTGTGGCCGTAGCCGCGGAGCAATTGCTCCAGCTGGGCTTCCGGCATCCGGGCCAGGACCGTGGGGTTGGCGATCTTGTAGCCGTTCAGGTGCAGGATGGGCAGCACCGCGCCGTCAGCCACGGGGTCCAGGAAGTTGTGCGAGTGCCAGCTGGCCGCCAGCGGCCCGGTTTCGGCCTCGCCGTCACCGATCACGACGGCGGTAATCAGCTTCGGATTGTCGAAGACGGACCCGTAGGCGTGTGCCAGCGAATACCCGAGTTCGCCGCCCTCGCTGATGGAACCCGGGGTTTCCGGTGCGGCGTGGCTGGGGATTCCGCCGGGGTAGGAGAACTGCCGGAAGAGCTCGGCAAGCCCCGGCTCGTCGTTGCCCACGTTGCTGTAGATCTCCGAGTAGGTGCCCTCCAGCCAGGCGTTGGCAACCACGGCCGGACCGCCGTGGCCCGGTCCGGCGATAAAGAGCATCTCCTGGCTGTCCCGCCGGATGACGCGGTTGAGGTGGGCGTAAACGAAGTTGAGGCCGGGGGTGGTCCCCCAGTGGCCCAGGAGCCGGGATTTTGTGTGCTCCGCCTGCAGCGGTTCACGGAGCAGCGGGTTGGAGCGGAGGTAGATCTGGCCCACGGACAGGTAGTTGGCCGCCCGCCACCAGCGGTCCACGAGCGCCAATTCGCTGCTGTCGCCTGCCAAAGTCCTGGCATCACGTGGTGTGGTGTCACTGACTGTGTCCCCACCGGGCGCGTTGGCCATGGCGGTCCTCCGTTTCCGTCATTGCCGCCGTCGGCAGCGTCCTCCCCCATCGCAACATCTTCACGGCACGGGCACAACCTACGGGCAGGGTGGGTTGTCCTACCCATCGCGATGCAATGCCTCACAGGGTAAGTTCATTCTGTTTTGGTTCGGCGTTGGAATAAGGGGAACCCACGTGGCGATGGTCCATGAAAGAAGCACCAGGCTGGGCAACGGTGTGTCCGTGATCAAGGCAAGCGCGTGGCAGCAGTTCGGGGCATGGGGCGTGGATTTCGGCCTCATCGCCGTTTTGGCGGCTGGTGCCTACGGGGCAATGGCCGGTTCCGACACAGGAACAACGGGCACGGCCGTGACGGCTGCCATCGCCGCCTGGCTGGTCACGCCATGGCCCTACGGGTTCTTCTGCCCCGGCGGCAGATCCCTGGGCGCCCTCGCGGCGGGCACACGCGTGGTGCGATTCTCCTCAGGCGAAAAACCAGGAATCTGGCGGTCCGGCTGGGTCATGTTTTCCCGCACGGTACTTTTTCCGGTTGTTGGCCTGTTCCTGCTACTCGCCGCCGCAGGGGGATCCAGCCCCACGATGAACGGCCCCCAGGCCCGCCACATCACGCTTGACCAGCGGCTCCCCACTGTTCCGGCCCCCGTCAACTAAGTCCGTCATGGCCACGACTGACGAAAAATTTGCCCGGAACACCGGACTGGTCGACCCCGCCACCGGACGCCCGGTCCGTCGGCACACCGTCTCCGGGGCGTCCTACGTGCCTAAGCCGGGCTGGCCTCACTTCTGGGGCCGGGCTCTGGATGCCCTCGTTGTGATGGCCGTTTCGGGAATCCTGATGGCAGTGCTGAACTCCTTGGTCCAGAATCTGGCACTCGGCTCAGTCTCACTGGCGTTGCTGTCCAGCGACGGGCTGTTCGTCGCAGCCCTTGCAGCCGTCTGGTTACTGGTGCTTTTTGCCTACGGCATGATCATGGGGACTACCGGCAGCCTGGGCGACGCGGCCGCCGGGATGCGTTCTGTCAGAATCGCGGACGGCACGACGTCGGGAGCCTGGCTGGGCGGCTGGCGCGCCGTCTGCTGGTCATTCGCACCCGCCTACATGCTGATGGCGTTCGCCTCCGCACTCGGAGGCGGCAGCGGGGACACCTTTGACGCGAAGTTCACTGCCGTGGACGTCCGCGCAGTGGTAGGCCCGGAAGGACGGCCACCGGGTATTCTGTGATCCACAATGTTCACGCTGACCATCAACCAAACGGACAGCCGGCGCGACGGCGACCGGGTGCCGCAGTTGCTCAAGGACCTGCGGCACATACCGGCGTGCCTTGACTTCGACCGGTCTGTTGAGGACGAGGTCCAGGGCATCGTTGAGTCCCCGCACCAGGCGGTGGAAGCTGCCCTGATCGCGCTTCGCTCCGGCACCTGGTTCGTGGGTATCGGCGTGGGGCCGGTTAACGAGCCGCTGCCCAACCGGATCAAGGACGCCACCGGGCACGGGTTGATCTACGCCCGCCGCGCCGTGGACCGCCTGCGGAACGGCAAGGACCGCGTCCCCGTTGCTGTTGACGGTCCGTTAGCCGATCTCGCCGCGGAAGCCGAGGCCGTCCTGAAGCTCCTTGGCCACATTGTGCATGACCGCAGTGCGGCGGAGTGGCGTGTCCTGGACCTGCTGACACCCGGAGTGCGGGGCCAGCAAAAGGCTGTCGCCCAAGAGCTTGGCATCACCACCCAGGCCGTCAGCAAGGCCGTGGCCAGGGCCCAGTGGAACGAGGAACATGCAGCCCGCCCGGCAGCGGCCCGGCTGCTCCAGCTGATCCTTGAGGTCCGCTGAGCTGGCGCTGTCCCGCAACTGGCGCCCTCCGCGCTACCGTGGCTGAACACCTCTGATCGAGCACGAACGAGCCTGTTCGTATGCCTTGAACCGCGCACACCTCGCCCATAGTCTCGCTTTGCCCGGCTTCCCGGATTCCTTAGCCCCGGCAATCCACACCACGGCCGGATCAGCATCGCACCCCTGAGACAACGAGGTACAACAATGACGTTTTCCGCCCGAAGAACACGCAGACCTGTGGCGGCTTTTGCCACCACAGTCATGGCAGTTGCCGCCCTGGCACTCCTGCCAGCCGCGCCACCGGCCGGAGCAGATGCCGCCGCTTCTGTCACCATCACCCCCAACCCTGCCAGCCGCGGCGAAGCCTTCGAAGGCTGGGGCACCAGCCTTGTCTGGTTCGCTAATGCGACGGCAGGCTATTCCCCCGAGCTCCGCGAGGAGCTCTACCAAAAAGTCTTCGGCGAGGACGGACTGAACCTCAATATCGCCCGCTACAACGTAGGGGGAGGCAACGCGTCCGACGTCGCGGACTACCTCAACGACGGCAGCGCAGTGGAAGGCTGGTGGAAGCCGCTTAAGGAGGCAGCTGACGGCAAAATATCCTCCCGACTGTACAACACCGACGGATCCGTGGATCCAGCCCAGGCAAACAAACTCGCGTTCCTCGAGCAGTGGAACCCGGACGATCCCGCTTCCTATAATCCTGATGCCGACCGGAACCAGCGCTGGTGGGTGGAGCGGCTGGCAACAGAGCGGCAAATCACCCACTGGGAAGCCTTCAGCAACTCCCCGCCGTGGTTTATGACCAAGAGCGGCTACGTCTCCGGCCAGGTCAACTCGAACAAGGGCGAAAACCTTTTGCCCCAAGCGGAAGCGAAGTTCGCCGCATACATGAAGCACGCCGTCGAGCTTCTCGAAAACGGCAGCGGCATCGATGTGAAGACCATCGACCCCTTCAACGAACCCAACTCGGGCTACTGGGGCACCGCGATCGATCCGGCCACCGGAAAGCCGCCCACCAGTTACACCCAGAAGCAGGAAGGCGCCCTGATCCATCCCGCGGCACAGGACCGCGTCACCAAGCTGCTCGCAGCGGAACTTGGCAAGGACGGCACCAGCACCGACGCAGTCATCTCCGCGATGGACGAGACGGACCCCTCCAAGTTCATGACCAACTGGAACGGCTACAGCCAGCAAGCCAAGGACGCCGTCGCGCAGCTCAACGTCCACACCTACGGCACCAGCGATCGCCGCCGGGTGCGTGACCTGGCAAAGTCCACAGTCAAGCCGCTGTGGATGAGCGAAGTGGGCGGCTTCTGGCCCGGCAATCCGGTGTTGGGCGACTCCACCAGCGGCTGGGACCGTTCCAACATCACCAATGGCCTGGGCATCGCCAGCCGCATGGTCAACGACCTGCGGGAACTCGAACCGGATGCCTGGGTGTTGTGGCAGCCAGTCGAAGACACGTACAAACAGGAGAAGGGCGACAAGGGCTGGGGCTCCATCTACGTGGATTTCGACTGCAATTACGAGGGCCGCGAAGGCTTCTCCAACCGCCGGCTCAACGACGGCAACACTCCCGAGGACGCCAAGTGCCGCGTCCTGACCAACCAGAAGTACAACACCACCCGGAATTTCACCCACTACATCCGCCCTGGCGACTTCCTCATCCAGAACGACAACGCCAAGACGGCCAGCGCACTGGACGCTGACGGCAACGGCGCCACGCTGGTGCACTTCAACGACACTCCGACGGCGGAAAAGGTCACCCTGGACCTTAGCCGCTTCGGAGCCATCGCGCCGGGAGCAACCGTCACTCCGGTGGTCACCACCAAGTCGCCCCTGGAGGACATCGAACGCAACGCGCTCGTGCAGGGCGCGCCGATCGCCGTCGACGCATCTGCCAAGTCCGCAACGCTGGAGGTGCCTGCAGCCTCCGTGGTGACGTTCGTCGTCGACGGCGTCAGCGGCGTTGCAGAGGACGCCGCACCGGTTCAGGACGGCCACAGCTATCACCTGACCGGTGAGGCCAGCGGCAAGTACTTGACCGCCCGGGCCGACGGATCGGCCTCCATCCAGGAATTGGGGACGACGACGGCGGAGGTCACCCCGCAGTTGTGGACCTTCCAGGCGGTGAACAGCAACGAGGACTACGCGAATGACCGACGCTGGGTGATCACCAACAAGGACGGCCGCGTACTGACCGGCAACGGCGGAGTGCTCAATGCAAGCCAGTCCGGCGCTGCTTCGCTGGCCGCGATGACACTCGATCAGGCCAAGGTGAGTCCGTCGTCCCAGTGGATCGTCACCACCGAGAACGGCAAGCAGTGGTCCCTGGTCAACGCTGCGGCAGCCATCGCCCTGCAGGTTTCCGGCAGCCAGACCGCCGCCGGAACGCCTGTTGCGCTGGGCTCTTCCACGGGCACCACGGCGACGGCAAGCGGCAACCCCCATCAGGCCTGGGGTTTCACTGACCTCGCGGACCTCAAACTCATCGGCACCAAACCAGTGGAGCTCAGCACGCCGATCGGCGTCGCGCCCCAGCTTCCGGCAACCGTGGCTCCGCTCTACTCAAAGGGCGAGGGCCGGCCCGTGCCGGTCCAGTGGGAATCCGTGGATCCTGCGGTCTGGAAGAAGCGCGGCACAGTCACCATCACCGGTTCAGGCACTGACGTCTACGGCGAGCCGTTCAACGACGCCAAGGTCACCGTAACGGTCGGCAAGTACACTGCCACGGACCCGGTCTCCGCCACGGTCGGCACCGGATCTCTGCCGGCCGACGTCCGGGCCGCCGCTCCGGCCACGGTCCCCGGACAGGTGGGCACGGCATCGGTTCGAAACGACCTCCCGGTCACGTGGGACTGGGCGACCCTTGACCCGACAGCGCTCCAGGCTGTGGGCACGGCAACCGTACACGGCAAGGCAGCCACGGGGAGCGACGGCGATAAACCGCTCGACGCCACCCTCACCGTCCTGGTGGTGGACCGCGTCCCGAGCAGCAACATCTGCAAGGACGATCCCACCACCTCTGTGACTGCCAGCTACACCGAGGGGTCCTACATTGCCAGGAACACGTGCGACGGCAACACCGCCACCCGCTGGTCCAACTGGGTCAGTGGAGGCCGGAGTGCTGACAGCCTGAGCTACGCCTTCAGCAGGGACTACACCGTGGATTCGGTAACTGTCAGCCTCGCCGAAAAGGCCGCCCAGAGCCTGACGGTGCAGTATCAGGACGCTGCCGGGGTCTGGCAGGACACCTCGGCGGGAACCATGACCGGCCTCAGCACGGCTGTCCCGGCGACGGTCCCCTTCAACCCGGTCACGACGCGCGGCATCCGGGTTGCCCTGGCAACAAGTGGTTCATACACGAAGGTGGCAGAGGTGGTCATCTCAGGCTCCCGCCTGGGTGAGGCGGGGCTCCCCGACCTAGGCCGGCTGCTGGTGGACCAGAAATCCGTAGCTGGCTTTTCACCTGCCATCGAAGGCTACAAGGTGCTGACGGCCTCTGCGGCTGCCCCCTCGGTCGCGGCCTATCCGCTGGATACGAACGCCAAGGTGTCGGTGGTGCAGGCGACTGCAGACACCCCGACGGCAGCCGTCACAGTGACCGCCCCGAACGGCACCACGCGGAGCTACACCGTGGCCTTCGTAACGGGTAAGGTCGCCTGCGCGAACGGCGGCTGGGCAACCAACGTCGAGCCGGGATTCCGCACCGAAGGAGAGTGCGTAAGCTACTTCACCTCCAGGTAGCACTCGACGGAAACGGGAGCCCCTGGCCCGATGGCTCAACATCCGGCCAGGGACTCGCTTTCGTTATGTCGTTGGCCGTCAGCCGGTGAACTCCGCCCACACGGCGTCAAGGTCAACCGGGGTGCCGTCCGCGAACTCAAACCGCCGACCCCCGTCGGCCAAAACGGCACCCTCCAAGGCCTGTTCCGTGCCCTTTCCATACAGCCCGACGACGGCGGCGTAGTCACCGTCCGCCACCGGCCCCGACGTGCCGACCCACGGAATAACCAGATGCTCCCCCATCGGGTGCGGCCGTTGACGGTGCCACGTTCCGGCGTCGTTCAAGGGCAAACCCCAGCCGGCAACCGGACGGATCCGGCTGGCCACCGCCGATCCGGCATCGACCGGCCAGCCGCCGATCCGCAACCTGGCCTCCGCGTCCGGGGCTGCGCCGCGGACGCGGAGCAGCCGCAGTTCCACCGCTCCCCGGGTCAGGGACACCACCGTCACTTCGGGACCTCGGGTCGCAGTCCCTGTGGCTCCGCTGCCATGGTCGGGCCCGCCGTCGGGTTCAACCGCAATCCAGTTGGTGCCGGCCCGGGATGCGCCGGCGAGGACTCCGCCGAGATCCCTCTGGCCGAGGGATTCGAAACCGGTGCGGTGCGTGAGCCGGCCCTCGCTGTCCACCAACACGACCGCGTTGTCCAGGGATTCCGGTTCAAGGTCCGGGAAGGTGTGGGTCGAATAACCGAGGCGTGCGTAAAGCGGTGAGTCTGCCGCCTCAACTCCCGGATTGGCGTGGTCCGTTCCGTGGTTCCGGATGCGCACCACGCCGTCTGCCGCGGTTCCGTCCACCTGCCACCCCGGGGCGGTGATAAGCCGCTGGGTATCGCCCGCCTCCACGGGGAGGGGCTCCTCGACCGCGGTCCACACCCGGTGGTCCGCAGGCAGGGCCAGCCCCAGGAACCCCTTGGCGGCCCAGTACGGTGAGCCGGCCCCCGAATAGGACTGCCTCATGCCGGGAAATTCGCCGTGCCAGCCGATGGAGAGCAGGCCGTTCCCGTTAATCGCCCCGCGGCGGGCAAAATAGTCCAGCATCCCGGAAGCGGCCCGCCGGCTCATCCCGGGGGCCAGCCGCGTGTGCCCCGAAAGCTCGCCCGCCCAGAAAGGCGCGGCGGCGGCGAAGCGGTAAATGAGGCTGCGTCCCTGGATTAGCGGCGCCCCGTTCCCTCCGACAAGGCAGGCGGCATCGTCGAGGAAGTCAGCGAGCCGCTCTCCGTCACGCTTTTTCCGGGCCTGCACCCGCGGATCGTGCGGGGCCATGAGCGCCCAGAGCTGCGGGTAGACCTGGAAGGCCCAGCCGACGTAGTGGTCATAAGCGCGCTCCGGGCCGTCGGCAAACCAGCCGTGGCCGCGATAAAGGGAATCATGGATGGCCAGCCCGGCTTCGATGTCTGCCTCCGAATATCGTCCTCCCACGCTGGCCAGGAACGTCTCCACCACAATCTGGAACCACACCCAGTTGATGGGCGGGTATTCCTCTCCGATGACCGTCTCGAACCAGGCGATCAGTTGTTCCTGGACCCGCTGCGGGAGTTTGTCCCACAGCACGTCGCGGGTCAAAGCCAGCCCGACGGCCAGCGAGGCGGCCTCCACTTTGGCCTGGCCGAGTTCCCCGGGCGTAGGCCAGCGGTCCGCATTTGCGGGGTTCGTCCCGGCGTCAAGCCCGCGGGCGTACCAGTCCGCAATCCAGCCGGTCCCCTCGGCATCGCCGGCCATCCGGAAGGACGCCAAAAGGAAGGTGCGGGCGAACGCCTCCAGCGAATCGCTTCGCGGGCCATAGGCGCTGTTCGCACCAGGCAGTCGGAGGTTGGCGTGGTCTTCGCTGCTGTAGCGGTGGGCGGAGCGGAGCAGGAAGTCGGCGTAGGCGCACCAATGCTCGCGGGTCAGGCCGGTGCGCGGCGAAACCGAGCGATCCAGTGGGGGCAGGGTCAAGGCAGCAGGAGTCGCTGTGGAGGGCATGGGTTCCTTGGGGTCGTGGAGGCTAGGCCGTGAGCCACGCAATGGCGCGCAACAGGACCTCGCGGTGCTCAGGGGATTGGTAGGAGGCGGCGTCATGGCCCAGGGCGTCGTAGAACGTCCGGCCCGGACCCCGGTCCAGGGACCACATCACGGGATGCTCAAGGCCGTCGTGGGTGTGGGTGGCATGGACGTTGATGGCGGGCGCCGTCTGCAGGTAGCTATAGCGCTCGTCCATCAGCTCGAAGTCCCTGATGCCCTCAACCAGGCCGCCGGTTTCCGTCCGCAGGCGAATCGATGCGGGGCCGTAGTCAGGGTGCATGGACGTTCCGCGGATCCAGCGTCCGCCCAGCGCGTCCGCCCATTCAGGGGCGTCAAGGAAACTGGTGGAGCTGGCGTGGCTCACCAGCATGGGCCTGCCGCCCGCCAGCCAGCGCCGCAGGCCTGCCGAAGCTTCCGGCGTTCCGGGCGAGGGCCGGCCATCCCGTGGCAGGCCGACGTTAACCACCAAAAGGTCGGGCAGGTCCAAAGTGGATGGCCCATTCGGGGCAGCCAGCTCCGCGAGGGCGGCGTCGACGTCGTCAGCCGTCGCCACGCCGAAACGCGCTTCCCGGAGGAGTTCCGCAAGGCCCGCGGAGGTTTCCGCGAAGGGGTGCCAGGGATCCGCATACCGCCCCGCGCCGCTCAGCACCAGCGCCCGGGGTGCAGCCACCGCCGGGGTCACAGGGAGTCCTGAAGCACGCCTGCGGCAGGAACGCGTGGCGCGCCGACTGACGACTCACGAAGGATCAGCTCCGGGTTCAGCTCAATGCGGTGTACCGGCCGCATCCTTCCCTCCGCCAGGCGGGCGGCCATGAGCTGGACGGCAACCTTGCCCACATACTGCTTGGGCGGCCGGACCGCAGAGATGGCGGGCTCGGCAAGGTAGGCCACTTCGTCGTCGTACCCCACGATCGCCATGTCCCCCGGCACCTGCAGTCCCCTGTCCACGCAGTGCTGCACGAACGCCACCGCCTGGGTGTCCGAATGGACCAGCATTGCCGTGGTCCCCGACTTCTTGCAGAGCTCAAGGACGTGGTCGAAATGTGCCGTCCGATCGCCGTTGACCAGCTGGGCGGAGTCCTCGTGGACGGAGCCTTCCACCGGGATCTTGAGGGCCTTCATGGCTTGTTGCCACCCCCGCACCACATGGGGGCTGGTGGGACTGGAGGAATCGGTGAGGCAGCCGATCTGCCGGTGGCCTTCCTGCCACAGGTGCCGGACTGCCATGCCGGCGCCGAACGCGTGGTCAGTGGCAACCCACTCGAGGCGGTGGGCCGGGTTGTCGCCGGGTGAGCGGCGCTCCGCCAGCACCACCGGAATGGGCAGCGCATTCAGCCAGCGAAGCAGCTCCTGGCCGCGTTCGCCGGTCATGTCCGGGGCCACAATCAGCCCGTCGATGTTCTGCGTGTCGAGCAGAGCCTGCACCTGCCGGCGGTTGTCGGCGGCGTCGTAGGTGGAACCGCGGACCAGGATCCGCAGGTTCTGCTCCTCGGCCTCGGCCCTGGCGCCGCTGATGACCTGCGGCCAGTAGTAGTCCAGGGAAGGGACCACCATGCCGATGGAGTAGCTGTGGGAGGACGGCCTGCCCGCCGACGCGGAACGGTCCAGCGGGCTGGGCAGCGTGGCGCCTCCGTGCACGCGGGACACCAGTCCTTCATCCGCAAGGATGTTCACGTCACGCCGGATGGTCAGTTCGCTGACACCCAGTTTCGCGGCGATGCCACGCACGGTGATCGCGCCGTGCGCCCGGAGTTCCTCCATGAGCCGCTCCCGGCGCTGGAGCGAGAACAGGGACTTGCCGCCCGTTTCCGGGCTTGATTCAGTACTCATTCGTTGCCTCCACAGTGAGGGTGAATGCGCCGGAAGCGCGGGTTTCGGCTGGCATGCGGAACCGCAGGCGGGTCAGCTTTTCGCCCCACACTTCCCGCAGCAGCGGATCGTCGAGGTGCCATTCATCCACCAGTACGACGGCGGTGGCCGGCTTCCAACGCAACCGGGCGCCCCGGCCGCTCCCGGCAGCCGGGATGCCGTGCGGCAGGACTGTCGCGGTGGCGTCGTTGCCGACGCTCAGGGTCCCGGCTACGAGGTAAGTGATATCGACGTCGTCAGTTCCGTCTGGCGGAAGCCTTCGCGGCGGAGATTCAGGCAGGTTCCAGCGATCGTCGATGACCACCGTGCCGTGTTCCCTGTTGAGCAGCGACGTGCGGATCCATTGTTCGGCGTGGCCCAGTCCGTAAGCAGCGCCGAGTCCGAGTGCAAGCACCGGTTCCTGCGCCGTCGGCTCGTGGAGAACGGCGGCCGCGAACTCCGTCCCGGTCCCCTGCTCCAGCCCGAACGGCGCCGGGACATTGTGCCAGGCGCTTTGCATGGCCCGGATCTGGTAGCGGTCGGGTCCGAAGGTCTGGGCGGTGTAGGTGGGCTGGCCCGCGTCAACGAGCAACGGCACACCGTCGACGGCGACCACTACCGAGCCGACGTCGCGGTGGTTGTGGTGCTCGCCGTTGTGCCCGCCTTTGGCCGCCAGGGTCAGACCGGAGGCGCTGCCCGGAGTCTGCCTGGCCACCATGATCTGCACGGACGGCAGGTAGGCGAAGGCCGTCAGTGGTGGTTGTTGGTGCCCGGCCTCTGGCGCGGGCGCCAATAGTGAGTGCAACACCCTGCCGAGTCCCGCGGCGGCGTCCGGGAATCTGGAGTTGAAGGCCGCCGCGTGCTGCGCGGCTTCCGTATCGCCCAAACGCACGGCCCAGCGGTGCAGCATGTCCCACGCGAGCCCCTGGGCGGCTCGGGCCGGACCGTCAGCAACATTGAGGAACCAGCGGTGGCCGAGGTGCATGCGGTGCGGGAAGGCGGCCAGCGCACGGATGACCGGGAGGTCGACGTCGAGCATCCCGTCGGTGGCCTGTTCCAGGACGGCGAGGCCTTCCAACGCCCGGCCTGCGCCGTTCCACCAATAGGCGAAACCCTCGTCGATGGCGCCGTCTTCCGGAATGGAGGCGAGGAAACGGTCAATGCCCTCGATGCACCGCGCGATGGTGCGGGCCTGCAGTGCGGGATCGTCCATCAGGAGCAGCGAGGCGACGATGATGTTCGAGTGGATCCACGGGTTCCAGTTGTGGACATCCCCGTCGAGGCCCAGCCAGTGCCAGTCGAGGCGGTCCAGGAACGGGCGGATCACGCGGTGATGCGTCTCGTACCGCAGGCGCTTCCGCAGCCCGGGTGCCCGATCGTCCAGCCGTTGGCCCAGCACCAGGTCCAGCCAGGCAAGCTGCGCCGCAACCTCGCCCGCGCCAAGGTCCAGGTACGGGCGGGAACGGACCGGGACCACCTCCCCGCCGTGACTGAAGACGTCGTCGTGCGCCGCCCAGCTCCAGGAGCTCTGCTCGCACAGGAGGTACGCACCGTCGATCGCCTCGTCGAGCCAGTCACGCTCTCCGGACACGGCAGCCATCACGACGGCGCGGGTCAGCCGCTGCTGTCGATCCGCCACGAGTCCTTCATAGGCCGTGCGGTTTCCATCGCGGAAGTACCGCGCGTACTGGGACACAAGCGGCTGGGGCCAGGGGCTCCCCTTTTCGCCTTCCGCCCGTGCGGCCAACTGCCCCAGCGGGCGGGCGGCAACACGCTGCCACGCGGCGTCGGTCGCTGGACGGACGGTGAGGCGCTGCTTCGAACCCTTGAGTGCCTTGATTAGCGCGGAGGCGTCGGCTTTGTTGCCCCACGCGGCGCGCAGCGGGTGCTTTCGGGACGGTGGCGGCGCTTCCACGGCTGCGGTGCCGATGGGTGTTGCCATGCTGGATCCTTCTCGTTTGTTCGAATCTGATTGTTTTAGATCGAGTGCGATTGAATTGAATGAAATGTCTTGTTTATGAGTATGTACTGATTATTAGATGTGATGCAACACATAAATAACCGGCTGAACAGGCCGGTCCGGAACCCGAAGGGAGGTCCCCTCAATGTCGCTCAAGCCCCAGGCCCTGCTGGTCATGAACAGCGGAACCTTTGCTGACCAGTTCGATTCGACCCGGCTGGACCGGCTGGCAGGACTGGTCGACCTCGGCGGTCAGCCGTGGACGGAGTCCCTTGACACGCCCGAACTCGCAGGACGTCTGGACGAGGTGGAAATCCTCATCACCAGCTGGGGCGTGCCGCATCTCAACGCAGAGCGGCTGGAGCGCATGCCCAGGCTGCGCGCCGTCTTCCACTGCGCGGGAACGGTCCGGGGCTTCGTCAGCGAGGAACTATGGGACCGGGGCATCCTCGTGACCAACGGCGCCGACGCCAACGCGATCCCCGTTGCCGAATTCACGTTCGCATCGATCGTCCTGGCCGGCAAGAAGGCCCATGTCCTCGCCAACGATGCCCGCACCTGCCGCGACGACTGGCGCTACGCCACGGAACGGGGCGAGCTTGGCAACATCGGCCGTGTGGTGGGCGTCATCGGCTTCTCACGCATCGGCCGCAGGGTGGTCCAACTGGTCCAGCAACTCCAGGACGTTACCTGCCTGGTCAGTGATCCCTACGCCGATCCCCTCCAGGTGGCGGCCGCGGGCGGCAGGCTGGTGACCTTGGAGGAACTCCTGCCGGTGTCGGACGTCGTCACCATCCACGCACCGGCCCTGCCGGAAACACGCAACATGATCAGCACACGGGAGCTTCGCGCCATGAAGGACCACGCGACGCTCATTAACACCGCACGGGGATCACTCCTTGACACCAAAGCACTCGAAGCCGAGTGCGCCACTGGACGCATCACCGCCCTGCTTGACGTCACGGAACCCGAGCCACTGCCCGCAGACTCCGTCCTGTACGACCTCCCCAACGTGATCATCACCCCGCACATCGCAGGCTCCCTCGGCACCGAAACGCGGAGGATGTCGGATGCAGCGCTGGACGACCTTGAACGGTACCTCGCCGGCAAAGACCTTGTGGCACAGGTAATGCACGAAGACCTCGGCCTCAGCGCCTAGGCCCACCCCGCCCCACCTCATAACAACAGCCGCACGTGCGGCAGACTTTAACCCCTACTAAGGAGAACGCAATGAAGCGCACAACCCTCGCCGGGATCGCACTGGCGGTAACTGCAGGGCTCGGCCTTACAGGCTGCGCCGGCGCCGCCGGACCCGCGGAACCGCAGGCGGCCGAAGGCAAGACCCGGCTGACGGTCTCTGTCTGGAACTATGAGGGCACCCCGGAGTTCAAGGCACTCTTTGACGGCTACGAAGCGGCCCACCCCGACGTCGACATTGAACCCGTGGACATCCTGGCGGACGACTACCCGCAGAAAGTCACAACCATGCTGGCCGGCGGCGACACCACCGACGTCCTCACCATGAAGAACGTCATCGATTACTCCCGGTACGCCAGCAACGGCCAGCTGCAGGAGATCAACAGCGTGGTGGACACGGTGGGCAAGGACAAACTGGCCAGCTTGGACGCTTTCGACATCAACGGCAAGTACTTCGCCGCTCCGTACCGGCAGGACTTCTGGCTGCTGTATTACAACAAGGACCTCTTCAAAGCTGCCGGTATCGAAGACCCCAAGGACCTGACGTGGGAGAAATACTCGGAGATCGCCAAGAAGCTCTCCACCACCGCTGACGGCAAGAAGGTCTACGGCACCTACCACCACATCTGGCGTTCAGTGGTCCAGGCAATCGCCGCTGCACAGAACGACGGCGACCAGGTCAGCGGCGACTACGGCTTCTTCGAGGACCAGTACAACACTGCGCTGGATCTCCAGAAGGCCGGCGCCACCCTGGACTTTGGCACCGCGAAGAGCCAGAAAACCAGTTACCGCACCATGTTTGAATCCGGCCAGGCTGCCATGATGCCCATGGGCACCTGGTACATCGCCGGCATCCTCCAGGCCAAGAAGGACGGCAAGACCAACGTCAACTGGGGCCTGGCTCCACTGCCGCAAAAGGACGCCAACGGCAAGGTCACCACGTTCGGTTCCCCCACTGCCTTCGCTGTGAACAAGAACGCAGCGCACTCCGATGAGGCCAAGAAATTCATCGAGTGGGCAGCCGGCGAGGAAGGCGCCAAGGCCATCTCCAAGATCGGTGTTGTGCCAGCCCTGAAGAACGACGCCGTCACGGCGGAGTACTTCAAGCTGGACGGCCTGCCCACCGACGAGCTCTCCAAGAAGGCCTTCACGCCGGACGACACAGCCCTTGAAATGCCGGTGAGCGACAAGTCCGCAGCCACGGATAAGATCCTCAACCAGGAGCACGACCTCATTATGGTCGGCGAGCGGTCCGTTACCGACGGGATCGCCGAGATGGGCAAGCGCGTCAAGGACGAAGTCCTGAAGTAACCATGACTACAGAAACAATCACCCAGGCTCCTATCCCGGCACGGACTGCACCGCACAGCCGCGGCAACAGGAAGCAGGCCCGGCGCAACACGCTGATCGGCTGGACGTTCATCCTTCCGAACTTCCTCGGCTTCCTCGCCTTCACCCTCGTCCCCGTCCTCGCCGCATTCGCCCTCTCCTTCATGGAATGGACTTCGTTCAGCGCGCCCCGATGGGTGGGCCTGGCCAACTTCCAGCGCATGATCGCCAGTGACTCCTTCTGGGTGGCCCTGCGCAACACCGTGGTCTACGCGCTTGGCCACGTCCCCCTCACCATGGCACTCGCCCTGGTCCTGGCTATGCTGCTGAACCGCAAGCTCAAGGGCATCGGTTTCTTCCGGGTGGCAATCTTCTTCCCGTACATCACGTCGCTGGTGGCAGTCGCCGTCGTCTGGAACATGCTGTTCAGTCCGGACAGCGGCCCCATCAACCAGTTCCTGCACGCGATCGGCATCGCCGAGGCACCCGGCTGGACGTCCAGCTCGGACTGGGCCCTCCCGGCCGTCATCATCACCAGCGTGTGGCGCGACATGGGCTACTACATGGTGCTGTACCTGGCCGGCCTGCAAGCCATCCCCACCGAACTCTATGAAGCGGCCGAAGTGGACGGTGCCAGCGCCTGGCAGCGCTTCTGGAACGTCACCATTCCCTCGCTGCGGCCCACCACCTTCTTCGTCGTGGTCATGCTGACAGTCTCCAGCTTCAAGGTGTTCGACCTGATCGTGGTCATGACCAACGGCGGCCCCGGACGCTCCACCACGGTGCTGTCACAGCTCATCTACCAGGAGGGCATCGGCGAAGGAAAGTTCGGCTACTCGTCGGCCATCTCCCTGGTCCTGTTCCTCATCGTCCTGACGGTCACCGTCCTGCAATTCAAGATCCAACAGCGGAGGGAACGCTGATGACCAACATGGCCGAAGACCTCAAGGCCCCTGATCTCACAGGCGGAGTACCGTTGGGGGGCGGGGCATTTAGCCCGGAAGACCGCCGCGCTTCACAGCGCAAGCGCTCCACGCGCGAACAGAAGAAGCGGACCGCCAACGTCATCATCTACGGCGTGCTCGTGGTGCTGGTGGTGGCGCTCATGGTCCCGTTCATCTGGATGGTTTCCTCCTCACTGAAGGAAAACAACCAGGTCCTCACCGTCCCCATCCAGTGGATCCCCAGCGAGTTCGTGTGGAGCAACTACACGGACATCTGGACCCGCATCCCCATGATGGGCTACCTGCAGAACTCCCTGTACCTTGCGGTGATCATCACCTGCCTGCAGGTGCTGACGGGGTCGCTGGCCGCCTACGGTTTCTCCAAGGTCCGCTTCCCGGGCCGGGATGTCCTGTTCCTGGCGTACATCGGCACCATCGCCGTGCCGTGGCAGGCCTACATGGTGCCGCAGTACATCATGATGCAGCAGCTGGGCCTCACCAACAGCTTCAACGCCCTGATCCTCCTGCAGGCGTTCGGTGCGTTCGGGGTATTCCTGATGCGCCAGTACTACATGACCATCCCGGATGAACTGTGCGAGGCTGCCCGCATCGACGGCCTCAGCGAGTACGGCATCTGGGCACGTGTGATCCTGCCCCTGTCCAAGCCCGCCCTCGCCAGCCTGGCGCTGCTGACCTTCGTCAACACGTGGAACGACTACATGGGCCCGTTCATCTACCTCACCAGCAACCGCCTCTGGACCGTCCAGCTTGGCCTGCGCTCCTTCGTGGGCCAGTTCGACGCTGAGTACGCCATGATCATGACCGGATCCGTGATCTCCGTGATTCCGATCCTCATCATCTTCCTGCTTGGCCAGCGCTACTTCATCCAGGGCATCGCAACGAGCGGAATGAAAGGATGACAGCCGTGCGAGAACAGGTTGCCCCGGAGCAGCGACGCCCGTGGGCGCGACCGGGATTCGAAACCTTCGGGAGCATCTTCGGGTTCATCTACACCTTCCTGGCCGGGAACGTCCTGCTGGCGGTGGCCAATGCACCGCTGGTGCTCTGCCTCGCGCTCGTGGCCGATCCTGCGGCCGCCTGGCCGTTCTTCCTTGCCCTCACGGTCACCGTGGCCCCGTCGCTCGCCGGCATGTTCGCCGCCTTCCGCTCATTGAACGACGACGGCGCCGCGGTCAGGCCTGTTGCCGCCTTCCTTCGCGGATACACGCGCAGTTTCCGGCGGGCCGCACCGCTCGGCCTGAGTGCGGTTGCCGTGCTGATGTTCCTCGGCCTGGACCTGGTCATCGTCCAGTCCATGCCGGCAGCAGCGGTGCTGGTGCCGCTGATCGTCGTCGCGGCCGCTGTGACGGTGAGCCTGACGGTGACGGCGACTGCCGGCGTCGTACTTTTGCCCGAGGCGAGGCTTAAAAGCATCCTCAAGGCATCCCTTTACCTGGTCGCACAGCGCTGGTACCTGAGCCTGGCCCTGCTGGTCCTGCTGGGCATCATCGTCTCGGCCGCTGTCCTGCAGCCCGTGCTCGGCGTCGCCCTGGCGCCCGCACCGCTGCTGTTCGTGGTCTGGAGCAACGCCTCGTACGCATTCCACGCCGCTCTGCATTCCTCTTAGCACCGCTGCGGGCAGCACCCCCGTTAGGAACTTCTTTGGACACTTTTGTCATCGGCGACCGGGACTTCCTCCTGAACGATGAACCCTTCCGCATCCTCTCCGGAGCCATCCACTATTTTCGGGTCCACCCGGACCTTTGGGCGGACCGGATCCACAAGGCCCGGCTCATGGGGCTGAACACCATCGAGACATATGTGCCGTGGAATGAGCATTCGCCTCTTCCTGGTGTTTTTGATACCTCGGGCGGGCTGGACCTGGGGCTTTTCCTGGATCTGGTGGCGGCCGAGGGAATGAAGGCGATCGTCCGTCCGGGGCCGTACATCTGCGCCGAGTGGGACAACGGCGGATTGCCTGCGTGGCTCTACACCGACCCCGACGTCGGTGTCCGCAGTAGCGAATCCGGCTACCTTGCCGCTGTCGACTCCTATTTCGAAGCCCTCCTGCCGATAGTTGCGAAGCGGCAGATCAGCTGCGGCGGGCCGGTGATCCTGGTCCAGATAGAGAACGAGTACGGTGCCTACGGCAAGGACAAGGTCTACCTGCAGCACTTGGTGGACCTCGTAAAGCGCGAGGGCGTGGACGTTCCGCTGTTCACCTGCGACCAGCCCTTCGGCACCATGATCGAGGACGGCTCGCTGCCCGGGCTGCACAAGACCGGGACCTTTGGTTCGCGTGCTGTGGAGCGCCTGGCGTTCCTGCGCGAACGGCAGCCCGCCGGGCCGCTCATGTGCGCCGAATTCTGGAATGGCTGGTTCGACAACTGGGGCACCCACCACCACACCACCGACGCCGCTGCTTCCGCCGCCGAGCTGGATGCGCTCCTGACCGCAGGGGCTTCGGTGAACATTTACATGTTCCACGGCGGCACCAACTTCGGCTTCACAAACGGCGCCAACGACAAAGGCATCTACGAGCCCACCATCACCTCGTATGACTACGACGCGCCGCTCGCCGAGGATGGCCATCCGACCGCCAAGTACTTTGCATTCCGGGATGTCATTGCCAAGCATTTCCCCGTGCCGGAGGAGGTCCCGGCTGGGCGGACGGAGGCGCCTGCGTCGGTTGTTTCCGTGGAGACGTCCGTGCCGCTCCTGGACTTTGCGCCCCTCCTCGGTTCCCCGCCCTCCGCGCCGGGTCCGGTGCCCACTACCGAGGCCACCGGGCGCTATCGCGGTTTCTATCTTTACGAGGTGGACATTGCCCGAGGAGGCGTCCTGTCCTTCGCCGAGGTCCGGGACCGTGCCCAGTTCTTCCTGGACGGCGTTCCCGTGGGCGTCCTGAGCCGCGAGCTCCGCGAGCGCGCCATCACCCTCCCCGGCGGCGGGCGCCTACGGGTCCTGCTGGAGGACCAGGGCAGGGTCAATTACGGCGAGCGGATCGGCGAGGCCAAGGGGCTTACCGGGCCGGCGCTGCTGAACGGCGTCGAAGTGCAGGGCTGGCAGATCCGGCATGTCGACGCCGGCGATCTGGAGTCCTTGAGGGATGCGGCACAGGAACTGCCGGCGCAGGGCACCACCGAGGCCGGCGTGCCGGGCCCATCGCTGTCGTTTGCGTCGTTCGAGGCCGACGGCCCCGGCGACCGGTTCCTGCGCCTGGACGGCTGGACCAAGGGTGTTGCCTTCATCAACGGTTTCAACCTTGGCCGCTACTGGAGCCGCGGCCCCCAGCGCACGCTCTACGTTCCGGGCCCCTTGATCCGCAAGGGCGCCAACGAGCTCGCCGTCCTGGAACTGCACGGAAGCGCGACGCGCGAGGTGCGGTTCGCCGCCGGGCCCGACCTGGGACCGGACGAGAAGTAGAACCGGCGCAACCTGCCGCTTGGGAAGCCGTTACTTAGGAAAGCAGGCTGCGGAGAACGTGCGCGGCGCCGTCGTCGTGGACGGACATGGTGACTTCGTCCGCAACCGCAAGCACTTCGTCGGGAGCCTGGCCCATGGCGACGCCACGTCCGGCCCAGGTGAGCATCTCGATGTCGTTGCGGCCGTCGCCGATCGCCACCGTGAGGTGCGACTCGATGCTCAGGTGCCCGCGGAGGTGCTCAAGGGCACTGGCCTTGGTCACCCCTTCGGCGGCGATGTCCAGCCAGGCGGTCCACCCAACCGAATATGTGACGCCGGAGAGGCCGATGTGCTTGATGGCCTCGTTGAATTCCTCGGACGTGTTCTCGGAGCTGAACACCACAACGCGCACGGCAGTGGCATCCAGCATGGTCTGGAAGTCCACGCCGATTGCCTCCACGCCAAAGCTCGCGTCCTGGAAGCGCTCGGTGGAAAGGAAGTTTCCGTGCTCATCCTCCAGCGCGTACTTGGCCATGGGAAGCCGCTTGCGGAGGGCACGGAGAGCCGGGCCCGGGTCGAACGTGGCTTTGCGGATGACTTCGTAGCCGTCGGGGTGGGCCGGATCGAGCCGGAGCGTCACGCCGCCGTTGCAGCACACCGCGTAGCCCGTGTCGATCCCGATCTGCTCGATGATGGGCAGGGTGGCATTCAGGGATCGTCCGGTGGCGATGAGAACTTCGTGGCCAGCGGCCACAACTGCCTGGGCCGCTTCACGCACGGGAGCCGACATGTGGCCGTCATGGTTGACCAGGGTGCCGTCGACATCCAGGGCCACCATGAGCTTCTGGGCGGGGTCGTTCTGGCCGTTGTTTCGCTGGTCGTCGTTGCCAGCGACTGAGGTTTCAGTCAATGTTGTCATTTACCTAGTACAGCAGACGCCGCGGACGCGCCGCTAGGACGCACGCCACAGCGGCCGTGAACATGTGGTAAACACCCACAGTTTGTCCACACTGTGAGTGTTTACCGGCGTGTCACCCGACGCCGTGCGTGTGCACAAAATCCCCGCCGCAGGGATCACAGCGCGAAAATCCCCGCCGCGTGGCCTAATCTCCTTGGCGTTACCCGGGGAGTCGACCACGTGACGGGGATTCTTCGTAGGAGAACCCGAAACTACAGCACCGGCAGTACTTCCATCCCGCCGAGGTACTTCTGGAGTGCCTTCGGGACGTTCACGGAGCCGTCCTCGTTCTGGTGGTGCTCCAGAATGGCCACGATCCACCGGGTGGTTGCCAGCGTGCCGTTCAGGGTGGCGACGGCGCGGGTCCCCTTGGGTGCCCCGTCCTCGTTCAGCACCCGCTCACGGATGTTCAGGCGGCGCGCCTGGAACGTGGTGCAGTTCGAGGTGGACGTCAGTTCGCGGTAGGCGCCCTGCGTGGGCACCCAGGCTTCGCAGTCGAACTTACGGGCCGCCGAGTTGCCGAGGTCGCCGGCGGCGGTATCGATCACCCGGTACGGGAGCTCGCACTTGGCCAGCATCTCCTCTTCCCATGCCAGCAGGCGCTTGTGCTCGGCGGCAGCCTCTTCCACCGTGGTGTAGATGAACATTTCCACCTTATTGAACTGGTGGACCCGGATGATGCCGCGGGTGTCCTTGCCGTGCGACCCCGCCTCGCGCCGGTAGCAGGAGCTCTGGCCCGCGTAGCGGATGGGGCCGCCCGAGAGGTCCAGGATCTCGTCCGCGTGGTACCCGGCGAGGGCCACCTCCGAGGTGCCCACCAGGTACAGGTCGTCTTCGGCGAGCCGGTAGATCTCGGCGTCGTGCTTGACGTCGAATCCGGTGCCTTGCATCGTTTCCGGACGGACCAGCGTAGGGGTGATCATCGGGACGAAACCGGCATCGATGGCCTGCTCCATGGCCATCTGCAGGAGAGCCATCTCCAGCCGGGCACCAACTCCGCGAAGAAAGTAGAAGCGTGAACCGGACACCTTGGCGCCGCGCTCCATGTCGATGGCGCCGATCAGCTCACCGATTTCCAGGTGGTCTTTCGGCTCGAAATCCGGGAATTCACGGGGTTCGCCGACGGTCTTGACCACAATGTAGTCGTCCTCGCCACCTTCGGGAACGCCGTCCTCGATCAGGTTGGGGATACCGCGGAGCAGTTCCTCCTGCTGGCCCTGGGCAACGTCGGCGTCAGCCGAGGCGGCTTTGACCGATGCGGCCAGGACCTTGACCTCCGCCAGCAGGGCCTGCTTTTCCTCGCCCTTGGCCTGCGCCACCTTCTTGCCGAACGCGTTCTGCTCGGCGCGGAGGTTTTCGAAGCGGATCAAGGCCGCCCGCCGTGCCGCGTCTGCGGAGATGATCGCATCCACCACGGACTCGTCGGCGCCGCGGGCGCGCTGGCTGGCACGGAACTTGTCCGGATTTTCGCTGAGGTCTTTTACGTCGATCACCAGACAAGAGTATCGAATCCGCCCGCCATGACGCGGCGGGCCGCATGGACGTCGGAGCGGACCTCCGCGCGGGATAGTGTTGGAGCACCATGAACGATTGGCTGCTCTACCTCATCCTTGCTGCGGCCCTGGCTTTCGCGGTCTCCAGCTGGTGGGGCGTGCGGAGGCTGAAGGCACTGCATACGCGCAGTGCCGTCCAGGAGGACACTCACCATCCGGGCATGGTGCAGCAGAAGGTGGCTGTGGTAATGAACCCGGTCAAAGCGAAGTCATCGGAAGCCCGCGCACTCATCCAGCGCGCCTGCCTGTCTGCCGGCTGGGAGGCCCCCCTCTTTTTCGAGACAACGGCCGAGGACCCCGGATACGCGCAGGCCGAGGCGGCAGTCGCCAGCGGGGCCGACGTCGTCCTGGTGGGCGGCGGTGACGGCACCGTGCGCGTGGTGGCCGAGAAGCTTGCCCACACCAACGTGCCCATGGGCCTGGTCCCGCTGGGCACGGGAAACCTGCTGGCCAGGAATGTCCACCTGGACGTCAACGACCTCCACGGCAGCATCCAGACAGCGCTCTTTGGGCACCAGCGGCACATCGACACGGCGCGCATGGGTATCAAGAATTCGCGGACAGGCACCTCATCAGAGCACGCATTCCTGGTGATCGCCGGCATGGGGATGGATGCCGAAGTCGTCGGGGACACCAACGACGGGCTGAAGAAGGCCGTGGGCTGGCTCGCCTACACTGAGGCCGGCGTCCGGCACCTGCCGGGGCGGCGCAAGAAGGTGTCCATCTCCTTGGACGACCAGCCGGAACAGTCACGGAAGATCCGCAGTGTGCTGTTCGCCAATTGCGGCCTCATTCCCGGCGGCATCGACTTCATTCCGCAGGCAATGATCGACGACGGAATGCTGGACGTGGTGGTGATGAGTCCCCGCAGCGCCATCGGGTGGATCGCGATGTACGCAAAGATCATGTTCAAGCACAAGAGAAACCTGCCGGTGATGAGCTATTACCGCTCCGGCAAAATCGTGATCAAATGCGCCGAGCCGGTGGCGACCCAAGTGGACGGCGACCCGTCCGGGGAGGCTACCGACGTCACTGTTCGGGTGGAACCGCGTTCCCTGTTGGTCCGCGTTCCGGAAAGCCAGGGCGGCGAAACGCCCACAGGAGAAGCCTCAGCCCCGCAGTAGGCACCCGGCAGGCAGCCTCCTGCGGACACTGCGGACCTAGGCGCTTGCCTTTTTCTCGTCGGCCTCGGCTGCGGCCTTTGCCGCCGCCCGGGCTTCGGACTGCTCACGGATCATGGCTTGTTCTTCTTCGAAGCGCAGGCGATCCGCCCTGTCTGCATCGTCGCCGTCCCAGTCCTGATTTTCGGCAGTCGGCTTGGGATTGACAATCATTCCCTGGCCGTCGTTGTCGCTGCTGGATCCTGACATGACCCGCTCCTTCCGGTAGAGGCCTTCCCCAATGGATCAGGCAAGCATACGCACTGCGGTGCAGGCGGGGAAGTACCCGGACGGGCATTTGCCTAAGCTGTGGGCGAACCCTGCGGGGCATGAACAGGCTCGATCGATGCCCCTTTAAGTATTCCTGCCACCCATTCATGTGCGGCCCGGAATGCTTCGTCGGAGGTGTGCTGAGGCACGTCCGGGCTCTGCGCATCGGCCCTCGGGTAGGACCCCAGGAATCGCGTGGCCGGGCTGATCCGGTGGAGCCCAGCCAGGGCGTCGGCCACACGCGCGTCCTCCACGTGGCCGTCGGCGTCGATGCTGAAGAAATAGTGGCCGAGGTACTGCCCGGTGGGGCGCGATTCGATGCGGCTGAGGTTCACGCCGCGGGTGGCGAACTGGTCCAGGATTTCCATCAGCGCGCCGGGCCGGTCCTCCGGCAGCGGAACTACAACCGTGGTCTTGTCCGCTCCGGTGCGGTGGGGCAGCGCCCCGGGACGGCTGACCAGGACAAACCGCGTTACCGCACCCGGGTTGTCCCCGATGTTCTCTGCCAGCACGCGCAGTCCGGGCTGCTCAGTGGCCACGATCGGGGCGCAGATGGCGGCGTCATAGTGCACACCCTCCTCGTCCAACAGGCCCATGGCCCCCGCGGCGGTGGAGGACGCGGGAATGTATTCCACATCGGGCATATTAGCTTCCACCCAGAGCCTGCACTGGGCCCAGGCATGGCCATGGGTGGAGACCCGGCGGATGTCCGCGATGTCCACGCCCGGGCGGGCGACCAGAACGAAACTGATGGGCACCAGCGCCTCGCGCACAATCCTCAGTTCCGCACCGGACGCGATGGCATCCAGCGTTGCCGTTACGCCACCCTCCACGGAATTCTCGATGGGCACCATGGCGGCATCGGCAGATCCGCCACGAACCTTGTCCAGCGCGGTGTTCACGTTGGAAGAAGGAATGCGGACGGCCTCGTTTGCACCCGGCACCTGCATCAGCGCAGCCTCAGTGAAGGTTCCCTCCGGGCCAAGGAAAGTGTAGGTGACGGGATGGGCGGGCATGGACTGTCCTTAGTGATCATGTCAGCGCCGCCGGGTGGGCGGCCTATGGTGAAGTGCTGGTGCCGCGCGTGCCAGAGCGCCTTCGGGCCCCGGGGCGCGTGCTAGAGGATGACCGGCTTGAGCCCGTTGTCCGAAACCAGCGGCAGGCCCGACTCCAGCCATTGGTCCATTCCGCCCGCCACGTTGAAAGCGGAATAGCCCTGCCCCACAAGCCACTTGGCCGCCCGGAAGGAACGGCCGCCGGTGCGGCAGATGACATAAACATCCTCGTCCGGGTCCAGTTCGCCGAGCCGGGCCGGCAGCTGGTCCAGTGGAATGTGCAGGGCACCTTCGGCATGCCCGGCCGACCACTCGTAGTCCTCCCGCACGTCAAGGATTCTGGCCTCGGCGGGAACGTCGGTCACGGTCACGGTTTCGAAGTCGCTCATGGAAGTCCTCTCCGGAGAATGCAGGTCTGCCTCCAGCGTAGCCTCCGCAGAAGGCGGGCACGCCGAATCCGGGGCACGTTACGCTTCAATGGAAGGCAAAGGAGAATCGTCGATGGCAGCCCCACAGCCAACCATCCTGGCCACGTCCGGCGGATACAAGGCCGGCCGGCGTTCACGGCTGGAGTTTGACGCCCTGCTGCACCACGCCGTCGAACTTTCCGGCCTCACCGGGCGCGCCCCGCGCGTGACGCACATCGGCACCGCGGCCGGTGACCAGCGCTCATTCAACGCTGAACTGGACCAGGCTGCCAAGATAGCCGGCTTCGATTTCAGCCACCTCAATCTCTTCACCATGCCCAGCTTCGACGATCCTGAAGCCCATCTCCTGGAACAGGACGTGGTGTGGGTCAACGGGGGTTCGGTGGTGAACCTCCTGGCAGTCTGGCGGGCCCACGGCCTGGACGAAATCCTGCGGCGCGCCTGGGAAGCAGGCGTGGTCCTCGCCGGCGTCTCGGCAGGGTCAATTTGCTGGTTCCAGGGCGGCACCACTGATTCGTTCGGCCCGCAGCTGCGTCCGGTGACCAACGCCCTGGGCTTCCTGCCCTATGCCAACGGCGTGCATTACGACTCGGAGGCCCAGCGCCGACCGCTGGTGCACCGGCTGGTGGCCGACGCCACTCTGGGCGAGACCCACTGCACGGACGACGGCGCGGGGCTGGTTTACTTCGGTACCGACCTCGTGGAGGCGGTCACCGAAGTGCGGGGCAAGGCAGCGTATCGCGTCACCCGACAGGTCCAGGGTGGCGCGGCGACCGCCGCGGAAGAGCGCCTGGAGGCACGTTTCCTTGGCTGACATCCACGAACTTTTCGCGGTGGGGCTTCGCGACGCCCTGCACTCGGGCGAGCTCTCCGCCCGCGAGGTAACGGAGCATTTCCTCGCCCGGATCGCGGCCCGGAATCCAGCCCTCGGCGCCTTCATCACGGTGACCGGGGAACAGGCCCTGGCGGATGCCGCGAACGCGGACACACGGTACGCCCGATCGGCCGGGCAGCTTCCGCTACTTCACGGCATGCCGGTGGCCTTCAAGGACCTGACAGATGTGGCCGGCGTGGTGACCACCCACGGCAGCGCAGCCCTGGAACACAAACCTGCGTCCGTGGACGGCGCACTGGCGGCGGTGTTGAAGGGCGCCGGTGCCATCTCGCTGGGCAAGACCCAGGTTCCGGAGTTCGGCCTGACCGCCTACAGCGAAAACCTGATCGCGCCGCCATCACGCAATCCGCACGCACTGAGCCGCAGCTCGGGAGGATCCTCGGGCGGAAGCGCCGCCGCGGTGGCCGCCGGCCTGGTTCCGTTCGCTCCCGGGTCCGACGGCGGCGGCTCCGTTCGGATCCCTGCGGCGGCGTGCGGGCTGGTGGGCCTGAAACCGGGACGCGGACTCGTCCCGGCCGGTGAAAGCACCGGTGATCCCGCCCGTCTGGTGGTAGCCGGCCCGCTGGCCAGGTCAGCCGCAGACGCCGCCCTGATGCTGGACGCCCTGGTGAACGCGCCGGACGCGGGCGGCTACCTCGCATCCGTCTCCGGGCCGCCGGGTCGACTGCGGATCGGCGTGAGCCTGGACAGCCCCTGGCAGGCTATTTTTCCGTTTACGGCGGCCCCTGAAGCCATGGATGCGCTCAACGAGGGCGTGCGCTTGCTGGAAGCGGCGGGCCACTCCACCGCCGAAGCGGCCGTCCGGTATGACAACCGCTACCCTGATGCGTTCACCACGGCGTGGACCGCCGGCGTCGGGAGCGCCCGGATTGCACCGCAGCGCGAAGCCCTCCTAACCCCGCTGACGCGCACGTTCCGACGGCGCGCACAGCAGCGGAGCGCGTCAAAACTCAACGAGGCCCTGGGCTTTCTGCGGCAGTTTGAACGGGACACGGTGGCCCAGTACAGGCAGTGGGACCTCATGCTGATGCCGGCGCTGGCCCAGACACCCCGTCCCGTGGGCTGGTTCACGGGAGCCTCGCACGGGGACGGCTACTGGCCCGTCTCGGAATGGGCAGGGGACGCCGACGGCGACTATCGAAAGCAGTGCGAATACGCGCCGTGGTCCAGCATGGTCAACGTGTGCGGCCTGCCCGCCATCAGCATTCCGGTGCACTGGACGGGCGGCTCACCCGGCGCCGGACTGCCCATGGGCATCCAGCTGGTGGGGCCTGCGGGATCCGAGAAGGTACTGCTGCAGGTGGCGGCGCAGATCGGGTTCTGACGGCGTGTCCGCCTTGCTTTCCTGCCGGCGGGAATGTGACAATCGCGCGTCCGGGTGCCACCCTTAAGTAAATGAGCACAACTCATTTATCCGATCGCCCCGCTACAACGCCGGGCGATACGTCATTTTTTGGCCACCCAAAGATGCTGGCCAGCCTCTTCTCCGTAGAAATGTGGGAACGCTTCTCCTTCTACGGGATGCAGGGCATCCTCCTCTACTACATGTACTTCACGGCCGCGCAGGGCGGCCTCGAAATTGAGCAGGGCCTGGCCGCCGGACTGGTGGGCGCCTACGGCGGCGGAGTCTACCTGTCCACCATTCTGGGCGCGTGGCTGGCTGACCGGCTCTTCGGCTCGGAACGGGTCCTGTTCGGCTCGGCAGTCCTGATCATGGCAGGCCACATCGCCCTGGCGCTTGTCCCGGGCATTCCCGGACTCATTGCCGGCCTGGTGCTGGTGGGCGTCGGCTCGGGCGGCCTCAAAGCCAATGCCACAGCGCTGGTGGGCACCCTCTACGGGGAGAAGGACGAACGCCGCGACGCAGGCTTCTCGATCTTCTATATGGGCATCAACGCCGGCGCGCTGATCGGCCCGCTGGTTACCGGGTGGCTGCAGGAAAGCCAGGGGTTCCACTGGGGCTTCGGCGCCGCCGCCGTGGGAATGGCCCTCGGCCTGGGCATCTACGCGATGGGACGCGGGAAGCTCCCCGAAGCGGCGCACCACGTGCCCAACCCGCTCCCGGCGGCCCAACGCACCAGGTACGGGCTGATCTTCCTGGCCATCGCCGCGGTGGTGGCCGTTCTCCTGGCCACCGGTGCCGTGAACGCCGAAAACCTGGCCATGTCCATGGCGTACGCGGCCATCGGCGCGTCCGTCCTCTACCTCGGACTGATCTTCTCCAGCAGCAAAGTGACAGGCATCGAGCGCAAGCGGGTGGTGGCCTTCATCCCGCTGTATATTGCCTCCGCAGCGTTCTGGGCACTTTTCCAGCAGCAGTTCACGTTTATTGCCGTGTACTCAGAAGAGAAGCTGGACCGGAACCTCTTTGGCTGGGAGATGCCGGCCGCCTGGGTGCAGTCGATCAACCCCGTGTTCATCATCATTTTTGCCGGCGTCATGGCTGCGCTGTGGACCCGGCTGGGCAACAAGCAGCCCGGCTCGGCCCTGAAGTTCTCCATCGGCCTGTTCGTGATGGGCCTGGCCTTCCTGGCCTTCATTCCGCTGGCCGGCAGCGGCAAGACGCCACTCCTGGCACTGGTGGGAATCCTGTTCCTGTTCACGCTGGCGGAGCTCTTCCTCTCCCCCATCGGGCTGTCCGTTACCACCAAGCTGGCACCGCAGGCTTTCCACACGCAGATGGTGGCGCTGTTCTTCCTGTCCGTTTCGCTCGGCACCACCCTGGCCGGCATCCTGTCCGGGCTGTACAACCCGCAGGACGAACTGCCGTACTTCATCGGCATCGGCGGCACGGCCATGGCGCTGGCAGTCGGTCTCGCGGCGGCTTCTCCGGCCATTAAGAAACTGATGGCCGGAGTACGCTGACCCGGTAGTGTGGTGCGGGCCTGGGCGGAGTGAGGCCGCCTAGTACCCGTACCCCGCGTTGGACGCCGCCAAGATGGCCGCCACGGCGAACGTCAGCACAATCGCCGTCAGTGCCAGGCCGACGTAACCGAGCACCAGGCCCGCGATGGCGAGTCCTCGCCCGGCAGGTTCCCGGTGCAGGGCAAGGTGGCCCAGGACCACGGCGGCGATCTGCGGCAGGATGAATAGACCCAGCCCGATGAATACCGCAATGCCGCAGCACAGGCTGGCAATACTCAGGCCCTTGGGCTCAGGGGGCATGCCGTAATACGACGGCTGCCCGTAGGCGGTGCCGTACGGTCCGGGGTGCTGGCCATAAGGTCCGGGCTGCTGGCCATAGTCCGGCTGGCCATAAGTGGCACCGGGCGGAACGGGCTGAGATCCCTGCGGTGGAACATACGACGGCGGCTGGTAGCCCTGGGGCGTCCCCTCGTCGCCGGGGGCAGGCTGGTTCGTCATTGGGAAATCCCTTTTGTGGTGGGTATATCCAGCCTACCAATGCGCCGCCCCCAGGGGCCGCGCCGTGATACACCCGTGACATGCCGCTGTCAGGGACTAGCGGTTCCAGAGCGGCGCCGAAAGTGAGAAAGCCACGATTCCCAGGACGAGCAGGCTCCACAGGACCGCCACAAGCTTGCCCGTAGAGGCCTGGTCTCCGGGTTGCGGGGGACGCCCGGCGGACCGGTATCCGCTGCGCGCCGGGACCGGCGCGGGATAAACGCCGCCCTGATAGGGACGAGCCAACGGATTGCGGGCCGGGTTACCGCGGAAGTCAGGTACGGCGGGTGCTTTCGCGGCGGGCGCCTGGGGCTGCGTGAGCTGCTGTCCCAGGTGGGAATACAGGCCAACCACCGTCTGGACATCAAGCACTGCCGGGAGGGCCGCAATCCGTGCCACCACCCTGTTGATGCCCAGCACTTCAATGCCGGATTCTGTTACCTCTGCAAAGTCAGGGTGGCCGGTCAGGCAAATGATGGAGCGGACCAGGCGCCTGTGCGGCGCACCGAGCAGTGCGGCAACGGCTGCCGCCTGCCCCAGGGCGCCGTCCACTGCAGGGTTCCGCGAGTAGCCGTTTTGCCTGAGGATGCCGTCCCTGACCTCAACCGTGCCGGACCAGTTCTTGGCATCCACCACCACAACGCCGCCCGGCCCCACCAGGACATGGTCGAGGTTGGCCAGCGGCCGTCCGGGCCAGTGCACATCGTGCAGCATGAACCAGCCATCCGGGGTCAGCCTGCCCAGCAGGGTGGCAGTGCGGCGCTCCCCCTCCGCCCCGGCGCCCCACGTGTCGGCGGCACGTTCGGCGTGGTCCAACTGGCGCTTCAGCCGCGCAATCCGCTCCGCAGCTAACCGTGACTGTTCTGACGCTCCGTCGCCTGCTGCCATGGAATGTCCTCCCCTTGGATTCGCCGCAACGCTGACGGCGGCGGAGGACCCGCCGTCGTAATTTGTTTAGAAAATTAGCAGCCGCGGCACGGGCGGTATATAGGTAGTTTTGGCGTCACCACTCGCTTTTTCGCAACCAATTACTGCCTCCGAATAAATGCAAAGAGGGGTGAATTGGTAAATGCGGGATGAAATTCGGCGTCATAGGGGCCGGATTCCGGACAAAGCGTGTTGCGTCCCGCCGTCGTCTGGCATGCTGGTGCAATGGCTAGCCGCGCGGGCACAGTTGCCCAACCCCAAGACCTTGTTGACCTCACTGCGCTCCTGGATGCGTACTACGATGTTTCCCCCGATCTGAGCGATCCGGGCCAGCGCGTTGCGTTCGGCACCTCCGGACACCGGGGATCCAGCCTCAAGGCTTCGTTCAATGAGCCCCACATCGTGGCCATCACCCAGGCGATCGTGGAATACCGCGCCGGCCAGGGCATCACCGGACCGCTGTACATGGCAAAGGACACCCACGGACTCAGCGAACCGGCGCAGAACTCCGCCCTCGAGGTGCTGGCGGCCAACGGCGTGAACGTGCTGATCGATGCCCGCCACGGGTACACGCCCACGCCTGCCCTGAGCCACGCCATCCTCACCCACAACCGGAACGCCCCCGCGGGAGCCCCGCAGGCTGACGGTATCGTGGTCACGCCCAGCCACAACCCGCCCGGTGACGGCGGCTTCAAGTACAACCCGCCGCACGGCGGACCCGCAGACACCGACGCCACCGGCTGGATCGCCAACCGCGCCAACGAACTCCTGGAAAACGGGCTCCGCGGCGTCAAGCGCATTCCGGTGGCCGATGCCCTGGCGGCTGAGACCACCGGCAAGTTCGACTTCCTCAGCAGCTACGTTGACGATCTTCCGTCCGTCCTGGACCTCAACGCCATCCGCGAGGCCGGCGTCCGGATCGGCGCCGACCCCATGGGCGGCGCCTCGGTGGACTACTGGGGCGAGATCGGCGAGCGCCACCATCTGAACCTCACCGTGGTGAACCCCACGGTTGATCCGCAGTGGGCGTTCATGACACTGGACTGGGACGAAAAGATCCGGATGGATTGCTCTTCGCCGTCAGCGATGGCCTCGCTGATCAACCGCATGTCCAGCGGCGCGAATTTCGACGTCGCCACCGGAAACGACGCCGACGCCGACCGCCACGGCATCGTCACACCGGACGGCGGGCTGATGAACCCGAACCACTACCTCGCCGTCGCCATCGACTACCTCTACCGCCACCGCACCGGCTGGAACCCGCAATCCGTGATCGGCAAGACCCTGGTCTCGTCGTCCATCATCGACCGCGTGGCCGAAAGCCTGGGCCGCAAACTCGTCGAGGTGCCGGTGGGCTTCAAGTGGTTTGTTCCCGGGCTGCTGTCCGGCGAGGGCGCGTTCGGCGGCGAAGAATCCGCCGGCGCTTCGTTCAACAAGATGGACGGCAGCGTCTGGACCACCGACAAGGACGGTATCCTGCTGGCGCTGCTGGCTTCGGAGATCACCGCCGTCACCGGCAAGTCGCCGTCGCAGCTCTACAAGGGCCTCACTGACCAGTTCGGCGATCCTGTCTATGCCCGGATCGACGCCGCAGCCACGCGCGAGCAGAAGGCGGCGCTGGGCAAGCTCTCGCCGTCCGACGTCACCGCCACCGAGCTCGCCGGCGAAACGATCACGGCCAAGCTCACGGAGGCCCCCGGGAACGGGGCGTCCATCGGCGGACTGAAGGTGGTCACCGAAAACGCGTGGTTCGCCGCCCGTCCGTCCGGGACCGAGGACGTCTACAAGATCTACGCCGAGTCGTTCAAGGGCGCCGATCACCTCAAGCAGGTCCAGGCGGAGGCCAAGGCCCTGGTTGACGGGGTTATTTCGTAAGTTCCCACAGATGGAGGATGCGCCGGACGGAATGGTTTCCGTCCGGCGCCATGTCCACCAAGGCCACGCGGTCAAGAACGACGGCGTCTCCCGGCTGAGGGCGCTTGGGCCCGTGATGGGACACATGGGGACGGTACTTGTCCAGGATGTGCTGCGGCGTGGGCACCCGGCCAGGCAGCTCCATAACGGTTCCCACCAGTGACTCGTGAAGTTCCTGCAGGGGCCTGCTGGGCTGTACGAGGCCGACCGGGACGGATCCTTGCCGGCCGAAGCCGGCATCCTCACCAATGGTGAGTCCAGAACCCAGGGCCGCCCGTACAGGCTTGTCGATAAGTCCGGCAATCCGGTCGGCGAGGCCGGCGCTTTGCCCGCCGCCGTCGTCGTTTCCCGCATCAACACTGGTGTCCGCGTCGCCGGACTGCAGGTCGACGTCGAACCTCACCAGGGTGATATGCAGGGGCCAGTCGTCGCGGGGAAACACGAGTCCGTCAGAAACGGGCTCGATGAAGGCCACCAGAATCAGGTTCCGCATAGGGCCAGTGTGCCACGATGCAGGGCGGCCTGCGCCCGTCCCGCGAGCGGCCGGGCACAGTAGCCGGATTGGCGATTTTGGCTAAAATGGGAAGTGGCCCCGGATACATGCCGTGCACTCAACTGCAGAAATGTTGTCCAGAGTGCCTCCGGCGTGTCCCCCATCGTGCCGGGGGCCTCTTTTGCGCGGCAGGCCGCGGGTTAAGCCGCAGCCAGGCCGCCGTGAGCAGGCGCGGACCTAGACGGTGCGGACCACATCTTCGTAAGCGAACTTGGGCTTTGCGGCACCCCAGGCGTCGGGACCGGGCTGGCCGATGTTGACCACTAGGAAGCTCTTCTGGTCTCGGGTGGGGAAGAACGCGGCGTCAATTAGGGAGAAATCGGCACCCGTCATGGGGCCGGCCGCGAAACCGAGCGAACGGACGGCCAGGATGAAGTAGCCGGCCTGCAGGTGTGCGTTATTGTTGCCCGTGCTTGCCGCGAGCTCCGGTGCGGCATCGTACATGGCCTTGGGGGCGTTGTAGCCGGGAAGGAAGTTGTCCCACTGATCCTGCCAGGCGGTGTCGTAGCTGAGGATGGCAACAAGCGGGGCGGACGCGGTCTTGGCCTTGTTGCCATTGGACAGCGTGTCCACCAACTGCGCGCGGGCCTCGTCGGAGCGAACATACGTCACCCGCAGCGGCTGGGAATTGAAGGCCGTGGGACCGAACTTGGTCAGTTCGTAGATGGCGCGGGCCTGCTCGTCCGTGACCTCGCCGGTGAAGGCGTTGGCCGTGCGCGCTTCGGCGAAGATCGCGTCCACTGCGGCTGCGTCGATCACTGCTTCTTCATGGGCAATTGTCATCTGCATACCTTTCGCTGGGCCCGCGCACCCGGAGGCGGCCGGCGCTTTTGCTGTCCATAGTTGCAACTTCAAGCGAATCTTTCCTCTTCCCGTGACCTCACGTGACCTTCCGCACAGCGGTGGGCCCCACGGCGTCGCGCGGTAATGTTGCTCCGGAAGATTCCTTCCCCGCTCCCGACATAAAATTCTTTGAAAGGCTCCCGGCCATGAGCATGCTTGGTACCAAATGGAAGCTTCACGGCAACGGAAAGTCGGTCCGGCCCGGTGAGGTGGTGGCCCCCGGTGAACGACTCACCTGGCCGCTCACCATCGGCGTGGGAATGCAGCACGTGGTAGCCATGTTCGGCGCCACGTTCCTGGTGCCGATCATCACCGGAATGCCGCCGGCCACCACACTGTTCTTCTCCGGCATCGGAACCCTGCTGTTCCTGGTAATCACACAGGGCAGGGTACCCAGCTACCTCGGATCCAGCTTTGCGTTCATTGCCCCGATCATGGCCTCCCAACAGCAGTTCGGGATTCCAGGCGCACTTGGCGGAGTGGTGCTCGCCGGCGCCGGGCTGGCCGTTATCGGCGCCGTGGTGCAAAAGTTCGGGGCCGGCTGGATCAACCGGCTCATGCCGCCCATCGTCACGGGTGCCATCGTGGCCCTGATCGGGCTGAACCTGGCCCCGGCCGCGAAAAACAACTTCGACGCCGCCCCCGTGACCGCGGCGATCACCCTCGCCACCATCATCCTGGTCAGCGTGCTGTTCAAGGGCATCCTGGGCCGGCTCAGCATCCTGGTGGGTGTGGTGGTGGGGTACTTCGTGGCCATGATCCGAGGCGAGGTGGACTACGCCAAAATGGACGCCGCGGCGTGGGTGGGGCTGCCGCACTTCCAGACCCCCGAATTCCACCTTGGCGTGGTGGGCCTCTTCGTTCCCGTGGTGCTGGTGCTGGTTGCCGAGAACATCGGCCACGTGAAGTCCGTGTCCGCGATGACCGGCCAGAACCTCGACGGCGTCTCCGGCCGTGCCCTGATGGCGGATGGCGCCGCAACGGTACTGGCGGGCTTCGGCGGCGGCTCCGGAACCACCACCTATGCGGAAAACATCGGTGTCATGGCCGCCACGAAGGTCTATTCGACGGCGGCCTACTGGGTGGCCGGCATCTTCGCGATCATCCTGAGCTTCTCCCCCAAATTCGGCGAACTGATCGCAACGGTTCCCCCGGGCGTGCTGGGCGGGGCCGCCACCATGCTGTACGGCATGATCGGCATCCTGGGCGTCAAGATCTGGGTCCAGAACAAGGTCAACTTCTCCAACCCGGTCAACCTGACCACAGCAGCGGTGGCCCTGATTATCGGCATCGCGAACTACACCTGGACCATCGGCGAACTGACGTTCACCGGCATCGCCCTGGGCTCCGCCGCCGCCCTGGTGATCTACCACGGCATGAAGGCCATCGCGAAGGCCCGCGGCAGCGTCGCGGAACCGGAAACCGAACAGGCCGGGCTGCCTCCGGCAGCCAAGGCAGCAATCAACGCCGCGGCCAAGCGGACTCCGAAAAAGCGCCCCTAAGACGCCTGCGGACGGCCGCATCAGCAGCCGCCCGCAGGGACAGTTCATCCGGAACCGAATTATCCGGCGTCGAAACTATCGTCGCCCCGGTCCTTGGGAGCCTTGCTGTCCGGCAGGTCGGTGCCGCTGCCGTCCGGAATCCCGGCCGCGTCCTGGTTAGGTTCCGAGGAGAACGGCCGTCCGGCGTCGGGATCCTCCGTGTTGGACTCATCCATCTCGGCATCCGCGGACGGCACTGCGGCGTCGTCTCCTGCTGACTGTCCTGTGTTCTCCGGCTCAAAGCCGGGGTCTGAGCTTTCGTTCCCTGCGTTCATCTGGTCCTCCGTTCCACCGAAGCGTCCCGCTCCGGGCTCTCCTGCACTGTCCTGGTCCTCGGCGCCGAACTGGCTGAGGTCGGGCGCCCCGGCGGGGTAGGTTTCGCCGTCGGGGCTGTCCTGGCTCAGGCCAGCCGCGTCGAAGGCCTCTTCGTCACGCGGCTGGGCGAACTTCTTCGTGTCCGCACCGCCCATTTCCTGCTCGACTGTAGGCGTACCGTAGCCGCCTTCTTCCTCGATGGGCGTGCCCTGGTTCTCCTGCGTCATCTCGTTCCTCCTGGGGTAGTCGGGCCTGAATGGAAAGTCTGTGGCAAGCGCTAAAGACCCTTTCCGCCGGTCACCGGAAGTACGGCCCCGGAGATGTAGGAGCCGTGGTCGGAGGCCAGCAGGACGTAGGCTGCCGCCAGCTCGGCTGGCTGTCCCGCCCGTCCCAGCGGAGTGTCCTGGCCGAACTTCGGGAGCTTCTCCGGCCATTCAGTGGCGGGAATCAGCGGCGTCCAAATGGGGCCGGGTGCAACCGCGTTGACCCTGATGCCCTTGGGGCCAAGCTCCTGGGCCAGGGCCTTGGTGAAGGCAACCTGGGCGCCCTTGGTCATGGCGTAGTCGATGAGCCCCGGTGAGGGGTTGAAGGCCTGGATGGAGGCGGTGGTGATGATTGATGCGCCCGCCTTGAGATGGGGTACTGCCGCCCTGGCCGTCCAGAGCAGGGAATACAGGTTCGTCTTGAAGACGCGGTCGAATTCCTCGGTGGGAAGCGTCTCAAAGCTGTCGCGGTTCTTTTGGTAGGCCGCGTTCAGTACCACCACGTCCAGGCGGCCGAACTCCGCCAGCGTATCCGCCACGATCCGGGTGCTGAAGTCTTCACTGCGGCCGTCGCCCGGCAGCAGCAGCGCCCGCTGCCCGGCCTTGCGGATCCACGCCGCCGTGTCCTGGGCATCGGCTTCCTCTTCGGGAAGGTAGGAAATGGCGACGTCGGCCCCCTCGCGGGCGAACGCAATGGCCACGGCCCTGCCGATCCCGGAGTCTCCGCCGGTGATGAGCGCCGCCTTGCCGGTGAGCGCGTTGCTTCCCTCGTAGCTCTCCTCGCCGTGATCCGGCTGCGGCTCCATGGGCGCCGTGAGCCCGGGCTGCTCCTGGACCTGCTCCGGGAACGGCCCCTCGTGATAGCCCGTCCTGGGGTCCAGCGGCTGGTGGTCCTGCTTGTTGTCGGTCATAGTCCACCTCGCTAACGTCTCGGTTTCCACTGGGTCCGGTCCGTGACCGGCCCTTCGAAACTATCCCAGCAGACAGGGCAAGTCCACCGTTTTTGACAAATTAGTCAGCAAACTTAGTATTGCCGGGGAGGCGGAGTATTGCCTGATGAATGCTTCAAGCCTAGGTTGAAAGTTAATTGCGCGCGAAGGCGTGCCCGGTCCGGAGGTGAGCCCATGTCAGAAAGTCATGACGCAGTGGCAGGCGACGGCCGGAACGAAACCGTCAATCAGCAGATGGACCGCAACTGGGGAGAGCTGATCCAGGAACTCCGGGTACTGCAGACAGGTGTGCAGATCCTCGCGGGCTTCCTCCTGACCATTCCCTTCCAGGAGCGGTTCAAGACCCTGGACGACTACCAGGTGGCACTCTACCTGGCCAACGTGATCCTTGCCGCACTGACCACCGCCGTCATCCTGCTCCCGGTCAGCGTGCACCGCAGGCTCTTCCGGAAACAACTCAAGAGGACGCTCGTTTCGAGCGCGGACCGGATAGCAAAAGTGGCGCTGGCCAGCGTCGCACTCCTCAGCGCCGGGACCGCGTCACTCGTTTTCGATGTGACCGCCGGACGGAACGCAGGACTCCTCGCCGGCGGTGGACTCCTCGCCGCCATGATCGTGCTGCTTGTGGTCGTGCCGATCTGGCTCCTCAAACGGGCATCGAGGGTCTAGCCACAATGCCAGGGCTGGACCCTAATTCAATCAAACTCCACGGGAGGCGCCATGAAGAAGTGGGCTAAGGAACACGGGCTGCTGCTGGCCAATATCGGGTTGTTCGTTCTGTTCTTTTGCGGCATGGTCATCAGCGGTGCCAGCGACTACAGCGAAGACCAGGTCGCCCATGGACAGTCGGCCGTGGGCATCGCCGAATATCTTGGCACCGGGGCATTTCTTGAAGCGACTTTCGAGAACTGGGAATCGGAATTCCTGCAGATGGGCATGTACGTCATCCTGACGGTATTCCTTTTCCAAAAGGGCTCCTCGGAATCGAAGCCGATGGGCAAGGAAGCACCCCAGGACCAGGACCCGCGGGATGCTCCCGTAAAGGCCACCACCCCCTGGCCCGTGCGGCGGGGCGGCTGGGTGCTCAAACTCTACGAGCACTCCCTGTCCATCATGTTCCTGCTGCTGTTCCTCGCATCCATCACCCTCCATGCGGTTGGCGGCAGTGAGGAATACAGCCAGGAACAGCAAAGCCACGGACAGCCTGGCGTGACGCTGCTCGGCTACCTCGTCACCAGCAGATTCTGGTTCGAGTCCTTCCAGAACTGGCAGAGCGAATTCCTGGCTGTCGCCGTCCTGGTCGGGGCCTCTGTCTACCTGCGCGAACGGGGTTCGCCCGAGTCCAAACCGGTGGCGGAACCGCATTACGAGACCGGCGCCTAGCGGTTGACCCGAGGCCCCGCGTCAGGCCCCTTCGAGGACCTGGCTGGTGGCCCAGGTGAGGTACTTCGCGGCGTTGGCGACGGCGTCTTCCGGACTGCTGGCGACGTCCAGCAGCTGCGCCGCGGCCACCACGCCGTGCTCGGCGAGGTCCTCCGGAGTGACCAGGATGCGGCCGGCCACCACAATGACCGGGATGCCCCTCTCGCGTGCTGCGTCCGCCAGTGCAATCGGGGCCTTGCCGGTCAACGACTGCGAATCCATGGACCCTTCACCGGTGATCACCAGGTCAGCCTCAGCCAACTGGCCGGCAAGGCCGGTCAGGCCCGCCACCAGGGCGAAGCCGCCTTCGAGGGTGGCGCCGCTGAACGCAAGGAACGACGCCGGGAAACCGCCGGCCGCACCGGCCCCGGGAACGTTGACATCGCGTCCCGTGGCCTGCCCCAGAACGGACGCCCAGTTACGGAGCCCGGCATCCAGCAGCTCCACGGCATCCGCATCTGCCCCCTTCTGCGGGCCAAAGACGTGTGCCGCTCCCTCGCTCCCGAACAGCGGGTTCTGAACATCCACTGCGATCCGGAACTTCACGGACGCCAGCCGGGGGTCCAGGCCGGACACATCCACGTCCACAACGTCCACGAGGGAACCGCCACCCAGGGGAACCACGTTTCCGGCAGCATCCACCGGCTTCAACCCCAGGGCGCGCAAGGCGCCGCTCCCGCCGTCGGACATGGCAGAACCGCCCACCCCCAGCACGATTTCGGTGGCCCCGGCGTCCAGCGCGGCAGCGATCAGCTGGCCGCAGCCGTAGCTGTGGGCACGCAGCGCGTTCGCGGGCGTGGGCTCCATGTGCGCCAGTCCCGACGCCTGGGCGGTCTCGATGACGGCGGTTGCGCCGCCGAAGGCATCCTTGCGGATGGCCCAGGCAGCACCGACTGGCGCAAGGATGGGGCCGACGACTGCGTTCAGCCGTTCCTCGTATCCGGCGGCGACGGCCGCTTCAAGGGTGCCTTCCCCGCCGTCGGCCACCGGAAACTGCGTGGCGACGGCGTCCGGATAGACGCGCAGCGCACCCTCGGCGATGGCGCTGGCCGCCTGGGCAGCGGTGAGTGACCCTTTGAACTTGTCCGGAGCGATGAGAATGCGCATGTGCCTATCCTGCCAGCATCCACCGGAAAGCGCTTGCCTTCATGTCATGAAACCGGAGAAAGTGACCAGCCGGCCCGGACTACTGACGGTTCAGGACTTGTTCCGGGGCGCCGGAACCGGGGAGGCCCGTAAAGCTGCTGATTGCGTGCGCCACCTGGGCCGTCCCGGTGTGCTGGACCACGTGCCCGGAGCCGGGGACCTCCACCAACGTCCCCGCCCGTGCCCGGCGGGACAGGATCCGGCACCATTCCCCAGTCGCGATGGGGTCGGATGCGCCGCGGAGGACCATCACGGGCGTGACCAGCCCGCGGATCCGTTCCTCGGTCCGGTAGTTCATCATGACCCGCAGCTCCTTGAGGTACCAGAGTGGCCCGCAGCGCAGGTAATCGCTGAACACCAAAGCGTTCGAACCCGGGGTTTCATAGAGGAGTGCGTCCTTGGCCAGCGCCAGCATCTGGCGGGGCAGCGTGCGGCGCCTGACATCCACCACAGGTCCCATCAGCACCACGTACGGCACTTCGTCCGGCCGTTGCAGGGCGGCTTCCAGGACGAATTGCGCCCCCATGGAATGGCCCACCAGGATACGCGGCCCCACCCCGGCCTGGTCCAGCACGTCATGGATAAAGGCTGCCTGGTCTGCCACCTTGAGCTGGCGGTCCGGGCGAGGCGTGGAGCCGAAGCCCGGAAGATCTATCGAAATAGTGTCCGCCATCCGCGCCATTGCCTGGTGCAGCCGGACAAGGTAGCGGTGGGAGACGCCAATCCCATGGATGAGGACAATGGTCGGGGACTCCGCGGGAGCCTCCGCACGGACGGTTGCTGTGGCACGCGAGGCGAACATCCGCCCGCGGAGGCCTCCGGCCTCGACGTCTGTAGCTACGGCACCCTTCATCCGTCGACAATAGCCCCCTGCGGAGCGTATTCAGCTATTCGCCGTGCCCCTGGTCCGCGCTCATGGAGTCTTCCGCGGGCGGCGTTTCGCCGGGCGGAACGCCCCCGCCGGGCTCCAGGCCGGTGATGTTGCCTTCCAGCGGGTCCGGGTTCGCCGTGGCCGCAGGATCCTTGGACGTCCGGTCCTTCCCCTCCGTTTCTTCAGGGCTGGTTGCTTCCGCGCCCGGCCGCCTCGACGACGGGTCAGCGCTGCCGGGCCGGTCCGGATTGGAGGGGTCGTTCTCCGGGTGGTAGGTGCTCATGGTGGGTCCGTTCTTCGGGGGCCGCCTGCATGGACTGCGGAGACGTGCAGGCTGATGGGTGGCCAGCCTAGCCTTCCATGATTACCGCGACAAGGACTCACGGGCAGTAGTAACGTGGGCCTTCCTGAGCTATACGCAGCCAACGAGGGCGCGAACGCGGCCCGGGAAACGGGCCCGGACCAAGGGGGTAGCAATGCCGCAATCCGATGACCGGAACTTCTTAGGAAGAGATCCCGCGGGAACGGGACTGACCGAACTGGTGCTGGTGCGTCACGGCGAGAGCGCAGGGAACGTGGCCGCGACGAGGGCCAGACAGGCCGGAGCGCATGTCATCGACGTGCCGGCCCGGGATGCCGATGTGGAGCTTTCCGCCACCGGACGAGATCAGGCCCTCGCCCTGGGCAGGCTGTTCGCTGACTTTCCCGAGGAAGATCGGCCCGCGGGGGTGTGGTCTTCGCCCTACGTCCGCGCCCGGCAGACGGCCGAGCTGGCCGTCAAAACCGGCGGCTGGCCCGCAGGTATCCTCATCGACGAACGGCTCCGGGACAGGGAACTGGGCATCCTGGACATGCTGACTTCCGCAGGGGTAGAAGCCCGGCTGCCGGAGGAAGCGGCCCGGCGGCGCTGGCTGGGAAAGTTCTACTATCGGCCCCCCGGCGGCGAGTCCTGGGCCGACGTCGTGCTTCGGCTTCGATCCCTGCTTGCCGATCTTGAACGGCAACCGGGCGGCCGGATCATGCTCGTGTGCCATGACGCGCTGATCCTGCTGTTCCGCTACATTCTTGAAGGGCTCAATGAATCCGAAATCCTCGATATTGCCGCGACGTCCACCATCCTCAACGCCTCCCTCACACGGTTCGTGCGGCCGGACGGGACCGGGCCGTGGATCCTGGAGAGCTTCAACATGGCCGACCACCTGGTCAGCGAAGGCGTGCCGGTGACCGAACATGCGGGGGACGCCAATGTCCACCCTGCCTAGCAATCCGGCAGCCAAGCCGGTCACTCCCACCATGCTGCGCGATTGGCCCCTTCCAGGCGGCGGATCCGGCAAGGACGACCGCGGATCCGTGCTGGTGATCGGCGGAGCCCGCAAGACTCCGGGCGCCGCACTTCTGGCCGGCACCGCGGCTTTGCGCGCCGGCGCGGGCCGGCTGACCCTGGCTGTTGCGGTTTCCACAGCGGTGCACGTTGCCGTGGCGCTGCCGGAAGCGGGAGTGGTGGGCCTCGCCGAAACAGACGACGGCGCCGTCGAAGGCTCCGGGGTATCTGTCCTGGCCGAAGAACTGAAGAAGGCCGCGGCCGTCCTCGTGGGACCGGGACTGGACGACTTGGGCGAAGCCGAGTCCCTCCTGAGGGAGCTGCTGAAGCTGGATTCCCGGAGCGCCGACGGCGACGAAGGAAGGGACGCCGACGGCGGCTCCGGCAAGGGGCCGGCGGTGGTCCTCGACGCCTACGCTTTGGGCTGCCTTCCGGGGCTCGTTGACGAGCTCGAACCGTGGGCGGGGCGGCTCATCCTGACCCCGAATATCACCGAAGCCGGGATCCTGCTGGGGCGGGAGGTCGAGGAACTGCACCAGGGCGTGGCGGAAATAGCCGGGCGTTACGGTGCCGTGGTGAGTTGCCAGGGCGTCATCGCCGGCCCCGGCCCGGAAGGGAAGCAGGACGGAAGCCCGGGGGACGAAAGCGGCAGCGCGGAGATCCAGCTGTGGGAAATCACCACCGGCTATGGCGGCCTGGGCACGTCCGGCAGCGGGGACATCCTGGCCGGCGCCATCGCGGGCCTCCGCGCCCGGGGGACGTCGGATGCGCAGGCGACGTGCTGGGGCACCCATCTCCACGCCGCTGCCGGCGACAGGCTGGCGAGCCGGCTGGGTAGCCTCGGATACCTGGCCCGGGAACTTGCCGATGAGCTGCCCGCCCTCATGATGGAACTGGGAACCTGATCCTGCCCCAACGGCCTCTGGACAATTCATAAGCATGCCGATAATTCTGGAGTGTCACAGGCCCGCCGGGGCATGGGCCGCGGCTAGCGCCGGGCCGCACGGGGTCCGGGAGCTGTGCCTAGCTCCTTGCCTCCAGCACAGCGAAGTAGCCGGGAATGAGATCGGACCGGGCGGGGTTGGACAGGGGCATCGTCTCGATCGTCGTGGGCCCTTCCTCGATCAGGGTCCAGCGGCCGGCCGGGAACGCCAGGCTCCGCTCCTTGGGGCCGAAGCGCCCCGGCATCGGCAGCCCGCGAATGGCGCCTTCAAGCGGCGCAGGAATGGAACGGAGCGTTGCGCCGAGGTGCGACACGTAGTCGATGGCGTTGCCCCGGAAGTCGGTTTCGGCCAGGAAGACGCGGCCGTTCGCCTCCGTGATGGCACGGGCATTTTCGGCCAACGCGAACCGGTCACGTTCGCCCAGGACGTGCAACACACCACGGATGAAGACATTCGCTCCGCCTCCTGCCGGGCGTCCCGCCCCCAGTGCGGCAAGTTCCTCCCGCAGTCGGCTCCCCGCACCGGGCGCCGTCATGTCAGCCACGGCATAGGAAACGTTCGCCAGCCCGGCCGACTCGGCGCGGGCACGCCGGACTGCATGCGCGGAAACGTCGACCCCCACAGCATGGGGGAAATGCCCGGCCAGCTGCCGGGTGAAGCTGCCGTTGCCGCAGCCGATGTCCACCACCGGCAGGCCGGGGTCCAGGTGCTGTCGCAGCCTGTCCACATAGCCGCGCATTTCGTGGTCGCTGCCGGAGTCCCAGAGCACATCTCCGGTGGCTCCCGTGGCTTTGACATTGGACCAGAACTGGTCCCACGCAACATGGTGGTCCCGCGGTGCGCCTGCGGATAAGCGCACTAGCTTGGGGACCAGCAGATACTTTTTCAGGGCGGCGAGCATGGTCCAAATATAAGGGCAACGAGATGACGCCCGAATAATAAAGGCGCCACGACTCACGTCAGGGCAAGCCAGGTGAGTGCGTCCCGCTCAGACGTAAAGAACTTGGTGGGGCACGGCACAGAGTTGATCCCCAGGAAGAAATTTGCCAGGACCCTGTCGACCGGCGAGGAGCCCAGCAGGGCGATGCGGGACGCCTGGCACGGGCGGCCGAACACAGCGCGGGCGCCGCGGGACACCTCGGCCGTCGTGGCCATGTCCACCAGCATGGGATGCCGGTCGTTGCCGCAGAGTTGGTTCACCCTGATCATGGCGCGTTCCGCGTCCTGGGCCGTGATCACGGCGCCCCGCGGCCACGTCAGCCGGAGTACTCCGTTGGTTCCGAGCGTCAATCCCGCTTCCGCGCCCGCCTCGTCGTCTCCGGACATTTCCGCCCTTCCTCCCGCCAGGTGTGGCCCGCACGGGATGCTCGCCAGTGATGTAACCCTACAATGTACTCAACCGGGGACCGAAGGGGGCAGTGTGGTAATTCAGACGGCGGAGAAATCACTCGTACCACGCACGGCCGTCGTGGCGGATCCGGACAGCGGTCGCCGGACCGCCACGGCCGGGTTCCTGGCAGCCGCGGGGTTCGAGGTCTCCACGGCCTCAAACCACGAAATACTGACCGGCCTCCTGGAGCAGCACGTGCCCAGCATCATCGTCGCGGACCATTCCTTCGGGGTCCCGCCAGTGGATGCGCCGTTGCTGCTCCTCGTTGACCTGGCAGACGAATCCGCAGCGGACAGCCTCCGGACGCTCGGCATGGCGGACTACATCGCGAAGCCGGCCGCGCCGGACGAGCTGGTGCACCGGGCGGACGTTCTGGTCAGCCGCGCCGCACAGCGCTCCGACGCCCGGCAAAGCGCTGAGCGGCTGCGCGAAAAGCTCCGCCTGGTGTCCTCCGCCATCCGCGCCACCCACGATCCCCGCCTGATTTCGGATTCCCTGGTGAGGGGATTCGGGGAGACTTTTTGCGCCGACCGCGTACTGTTCACCACGTTCGACGACGACCGGGTACCGCGGATAGCCGCCCAGTGGCACCGCCCGGGCCTCGCCCCGGTCCCCGAAGGACTCGGAATCCAGGAGTCCTCCGCGCACCGCGTTGCGGACCGGCTGTGGTCGGAGGCCGAAGTTCTTGCGGTGGAAGACCACCATTTCCACGAATGGGCCCCTGAGGACCAGGAACTGGCGGCCTGGTCCGAAAATATGGGCCCGTGGGCGTCCGCATTCGTTCCCGTGGGCGAGGGAAAGTCATCGCTCGGCGTCATCTGGATTGCGCAGCTGGACGAGCCTCGCGTGTGGACACGGACCGAAATTTCCCTGATTCAGCACGTTGCCGGCAACGTTGCCTACGGGCTCATCCAAAGCCATTTGATGAGCGCCCAGCAACGGGTGGTCAAGCAGTTGCGGCAGCTTGACCAGGCCAAGACCGACTTCCTGGCCACCGTCAACCATGAGCTCCGGACCCCGCTGACTTCCATCTCCGCCTACCTCGACATGATCCAGGACGGCGTGGGGGGTCCGGTGCCTCCTGAAGTGAACCGGATGCTGGACATCATTGTCAGGAACTCCGAGCGGCTCCGCCGGCTGATCGAAGATATGCTCACTGTTTCCCGCCAGGACTACGACGGCGCCAACCTGCACCTGGGCCCCGTCCAGCTGGGGCACACCCTGCAGATCGTTACGGTTGCGCTGCGTCCGCTGGCAGAACTGGGGGACGTTTCCATCTCCTTGGAGCTGTGTGAGGGCGATCCGGCGATAATCGCCGATGAAGTCCAGCTGGAGCAGGTGTTTACCAACCTTGTTTCAAATGCCATCAAATTCACGCCACGCGGAGGCAGGATTGTTGTCAGTTGCCGCTTTGAGGCAATGACGGACGGCGAGGCGGGCGTAAATGTTCATGTTCGCGACACGGGGGTAGGAATCCCGGAAGAAGAAATCCCGCACCTTTTTACCCGGTTTTTCCGTGCCTCCAACGCCACATCCACTGCCGTGCCGGGCAGCGGCCTGGGACTCGCGATTGCACACGACATCGTGAAGGCACACCGCGGATATGTGGCCGTGAACTCGGAGCTGGGGGCTGGAACCACCATCACTGTCCAACTGCCGGTTTCCGGACCCTGAAGCCGTTCTCGGCCTTAAAAGGAACTGCCCCCGGATAAGAAATCCGGGGGCAGTCTTTTGCCGAACTAGTTGGGCCACCAACCGATGGAGGACTGGGTAGTCGTCGTCTTGCTGGAGCTGCTGACAGTTGTGTCCGACTTAGGAGCGGCGTTGGCGGGTGCTGCAAATCCAGCGACAGCCAGAACGCCGGTGAGCAAGAATGTTGCGGCAATCTTCTTCATCCGTTGGTCCTTTCAATCAATTAGGTTCGATCATGCATTACGAGCGTCATTATACGGTCCGATCATCAACATTAAAGCCATGTAATACGAAAGTAATTGCCGGAACCCGACTGCGGCCGGGGCAGCCATGATGGATAATTGGCAAATGCCGTATCCCCGGAATTTGACTCCCTACGTAGTTGCCGAGCTGCAGGCCCGCGAAAGTGCCAGAAACCGCGATTATGCCGCTGCGAAAGCGCAGGCCGCCGCGGCCGCCGCCCTGGCCCTGGAGTCCGGTGATTTTTCCGGCTGGTGGAACATGATCTACCTCAAGGCCGAGTGCCTCCGTGACGAGGGCTCAATCTCCGAGTGCCTGGAAGTGGCCAGGTCCCTCGCCGAATCCCCGCTGTCAGCCGATCACCCCTTGCTGGCCGCCCGCGCCTACACGCTGCTGGCTGTGGCCCAGCAAGGACTTGGCCGGCTCCCTGACGCTGTGTCGTCCGCCGCAACAGCCGCCAACCTCGTGGCCGGCAACGCCGAGTACGTATACCTCCACGTGGAAGCACAGCGCGCACTCATCGCCGCCCTGGCCGAGAGCCGCCGGCTGGAAGAGGCGTGGGACCAGTGCCTTCTGCTGGAGGGCCTGCTGACGGAGCTCGTGGATGAGGACACCGCAGGCAAGGCCTACTGGGTGATCGGAAACGTCGCGTTCCTCACTGGCAGGGTCACGGACGGCGGCCGGTACCACGACATGGCCGCAGAGAGCCTTTCACCATCGAAGGACGTGGACCTCTGGGCCCGGTTTAACCGCGCGTCGGCGGTGATGCGTCTTGAGGCTGAACTCACCGGACCCGCGACGCTTCGCTGCATCGAACGGGCCGAACTTGCCACTGAAGTCGTCGGCGGAAGCGATCGCGACCTCCTTGAAATGTCCTTTGCCCGCGCCCACTGGAATTTCCTGACCGGTGACATGGCCACCGCCATCAAAATGCTCAGGCCGCTTTGCACCGAAGCCGGGATTCTGGCCACACAAACGGCCGGGGAAGCCTCTTTCCTGCTGGGAAAATCCCTCCTTGCCAACGGTGAACGCGACGAAGCCCTCCAGCGGCTGGCGGATGCTGCCGAGCTCTTCGACAATGCCGCCGCCTCGGAACGGAGCGCCCAGGTCCGCGCGTTTGCGGCCGATGTGGGCTAACGGGCTCCGGACGCCGGTGGACAGTGTATTTTAGTCGCAGGGCCTCGCCGGAGTTTCGGTAGGGCCAGGGAGGCCAAACGGCTCCTCTCATATGTTCGGGGGATTGATGCCTAAGCCGCTTGGATTGATGCAAGAGCAGATTGTCCGGATCGTGCTTCCCCGGGACGAGCACTTGGACGAACACTCGGCACAGCTGCTGGCTGCCGGCCTCAAGGCCCCGCAATCCGGTTTCCCCTTGGCCGTTCTGATGGATGTGACGGACGTTGCGTCTGTGAGCCGGGCAGCGAGGGCTGTCTTCAGCAACGTGAGCACCGTGGCTGCTTGGGCGCTGCTGGGCCGGACCCCCGTGGACCGTATCCTGGCCCATTTCATCCTTGGCGGTGACTTCAAGTCCGGGCCGGCGAGCTACTTCACGTCCGAAATCGATGCACTCAAGTGGTTGAAGGAAAACGCCCATGTTCACTGACGGCGATCCGCGCCTGGGCAAGCTGCTGGACGGAATCGTCCGCCTCGCCGCAGGAGAGCTGCACTCCAGGATTGAAGTGTCCCCCGCCAGGGACGAACTGGATGCCGTCATCATGGGAACCAACCTCCTCGCCGAGGATCTCCAGATCATGTACCAGGAGCTGGAACAGCGGGTGGAACTGCGCACCCGGCTGCTCAACGAGGCACATCTGGAAATGCAGAAGATGGCACTCACGGACTCGCTGACGGGCCTGGCGAACCGTGCCGCCTTGGTCAGCGCCATCAACGCGGCATTGGCGGAGGCTGAGCAGGGCAGCCTGCCGCCGGCACTCCTCCTGCTGGACCTTGATGCCTTCAAGGGCATCAACGACACCCTTGGCCACGCTGCCGGTGACCAGGTATTGGCCGCAGTCGGGGAGCGCATCAAAGGCTCGGTCCGCGAAACGGACACCGTGGCCCGCCTGGGCGGAGATGAATTTGCCGTTCTGATGCCCGCCACCACGGTGGCCCGCGCCGCGAGCGTGGGCAACCGCATCCTCGCGTCCCTGGACGGCCAGGTTGAGCTTGAGAACGACGCCGTCCAGTGTGGCGCCAGCATGGGGCTGTGCATCGGTGGAACCGGCCAGAGCGCGGAACAGCTGCTCATTGAGGCCGACGTGGCGATGTACGCATCCAAGGCCGCGGGCCGCAGCCGGCTCAAAGTCTTCGAACCGGCGATGCTGCACGCCCGCCAGCTGCGGAGCCAGCTTATTGAGGACCTGCGGACGGCCATTTCCGGCTCGGAGCTGGTGCTTTTCTACCAGCCCGTGGTGGACCTGACCACGGGGCGGATCGAAGGCGCTGAAGCCCTGGTCCGCTGGAAGCACCCGTCCCGCGGGATGGTGATGCCTGACGAATTCATCCCGCTCGCGGAAGACGCCGGACTCATTTCCGAGCTGGGCGGCTGGGTCCTGCGTACCGCCGTTCGACAGTTGAGGGACTGGCGGGCAGAGGGCCGGGCGGGCGATGAATTCTCCATGCGCATCAACATCTCCCCCACGGACCTTCAGCGCCTTGAGTTCATCGAAGAAGTCCGGGATGCCCTCAGCGAGGCGGAGCTCAACCCGGAGCTCCTGGTGCTCGAGCTGACGGAAGGCGCCATCGTCAGCGGCAACGAACTGGACCGGTACTCCTTGAACAGCCTGCGGAAGCTGGGTGTGGGGCTGGAAATCGACGACTTCGGCACGGGCTACTCCTCCATCAGCTACCTGCGCAAGCTCCCCGTGGACAAGGTCAAAGTGGACCGCTCCCTCCTGAAGGACCTGGGCACGGACCCGGCCCAGCCCGCCCTGATAGCGGCGATCCTCCAGCTGATCCGGGCCTGCGGCCTCGAAGCGGTCTGGGAAGGCGTGGAGAACGCGGAGCAGGCACAGCACCTTGCCAGCATCGGTTGCGTCAGCGCGCAGGGATACTACTTCGGCCGGCCTGTGGCGGCGGACGAGTTCGCAGCAGTGCTAGACGCGCAGCGGGCGTCACGCCACGGCAGCTAGTCCCACTGCCCCCGGCCCTGGAGCACCTTTTTCAGGAGATCGGCCCGGTCGGTGACGATGCCGTCAACGCCGAGGTCCAGGAGCCGGTGCATCTCCGCGGGGTCGTTAATGGTCCACACATGGACCTGAAGGCCGTGCCGGTGGGCGCGGCGGACGAAGGCCGGCGTCACCACCCGGACGCCGGCGTAGCTAACGGGCACCTGGAGCGCGTGGACGCCCCGCAGCGCCCGCCGGATGACGGGCGCCGGAAGCACCGGCCCCAACATGGTGAAGAGCGCGTTGGTCATCATGCCGGCGGACGCCGCGACCGGCCGGCTCAACTGCTTGACCACCGCCCGGCGCCGACGGTCCGAGAAGCTCGCAATCAGCACCTGGTCGTGAACACCGTGGCGCTCAATCGCCGCAGCCAGGCTCGGCACGGAGTTCCAATCCTTGACATCAAGGTTTAGCCGCACGTCAGGGAAGGCCCGGACCATCTCTTCGAAGAGCGGGATGGGTTCCACGCCGCCGATCCGTGCCCGGGCGACGGTCCCGGCAGGGAGCCGGGCAATGCGGCCCTGCCCGTCAGTGACACGGTCCAGGGAGGGGTCATGGAACACCAGGAGCACGCCGTCAGCTGTGGTGTGAACGTCCATTTCCAGGTACCGGTAGCCGAGGTCGACGGCGGCGCGGAACGCCGACATCGAGTTCTCCAGCCCGTTCGGCGAAAACCCGCGGTGGGCCATCGCGATCCGCGCGGAGCCGCTTCCGGCGGCGAAGAAAGGCTGGAACTCCGTCATTGCCGGGCTCCTGCCTAGGCGGGCTTCACGCCAAGTCCGGCCAGCTTGGCCTCGAGAATCTGGGCCACGCCGTCGTCGTCGAAATGGGGCGCCTGCTGCCCTGCTGCCCGGATGGCCTCGGGGTGGCCGCTGGCCATTGCGTAGCCGTCGCCGGCCCAGCGGAGCATCTCGATGTCGTTGGGCATGTCCCCGAACGCCACTACGTCAGCGGCGTCAATACCAAGGGTGGCGGCGTATTCGGCCAGGGTCACGGCCTTGTTGACGCCCGGCAGGGCGAGCTCCAGCATGGCCACGGTGGGTGCAGAGTGGGTGGCGGACGCGAGGTGCGCCACCGCGGGTGACACTTCGGCGAGGAAGTCGTCGGCGGTGCCTTCGCGGACAATGGCCAGGAACTTCACCACGGCGTCGTCAGCGGTGAGGGTGCTGGCCAGTGGGGCGGGGGTGTACTCGGACAGGAGCTCGCTGGAGTCGTTTTCGATGAAACCCGGTTCCAGGTGGAAGCCGGTGAGGGTTTCCGCGGCGAACAGGGCGGACGGCCGCAGCTGCTTGATGATGCGGCGCGTTTCGAAGACCGCGTCCAGGGCTAGCGTACGTGCTGAGACCAGGCGGCCCGCCTCGAGGTCCCACACCACTGCGCCGTTCGAGCAGATCACGGTTCCGGCATGCCCCAGCTGGTCCTCCAGCGGGTGCAGCCAGCGGGGCGGACGTCCGGTCACAAAGACCAGTTCGACGCCGGCGTCACGGCACGCGTGGAAGGCACGGATGGTCCGGTGGCTGATTTTGCCGTCATGCCCGAGGATCGTTCCGTCAATGTCACTTGCTACCAGCCGCATACTGCCAGTCTACGTTGGCCCGGCGGCCCCGGCAGGCGCGGCCCGGCAGCCGGCAGGCCCTAGCGTTCGAAGATCCCCGTGAGCGTTCCCCGGCCCAGTATGTGCGGGGCCAGCTTTGATTCCAGCTTCGCCGGGCTGAACCCGGCGTCCAGGCCAAGGTGCTCAACATCGAGGGCATAGACGGTGGCGATGTAGCGGTGCGGGCCGTGGCCGGGCGGCGGCGCGGCCCCCAGATAGCCGTGGAACCCGCCGTCGTTCTTCAGCTGCAGCGCACCGGTGGGAAGGAGCCGGCCGCCCTCCGCGCCCGCACCCTCGGGCAGCGAGGAGACGGCTGCCGGGAGATCCAGCACGGCCCAGTGCCAGAATCCGCCCCGGCCCGGGGCATCGGGATCGAACACCGTGACTGCATAGCCCTTGGTTCCGGCAGGCGCACCGCTCCAGCTCAACTGCGGAGATTCATCCTTGCCGCCGGCGCGCATCTTGCCGCTTCGCTGGGCGGGCGGCAGGGTTTGGCCGTCGCGGAAGGACTGGCTGCGGACCTGCAGGGAGGGGGCACCGTGGGTAGACATGTGTTGCCTTTCAGTTGCTGGCGGAGTCGGCATTCCTCAAGTCGTCCCCGGCGAGCGCCGCGTCGCCCGCCAGGCCCTCGCGCTCTAGGCTTTCGAGCTCGAAGTGGTTCAGCTCGGCCCGTGTGGGCGGGTTGGCTCCGGGCCGGGACACGGTGACGGCTGCGGCCCACGCCGCATGGGCCAGCAGTTCACGGAGGGATTCGGCCGGCAGTTCGCGCAGCTCCTTCCGGTTCTGCGCGCCGTCCAGGCCGCGGTCCACCAGGCCGGAAAGCAGCGCGGCCATGAAGGAATCCCCTGCACCGACAGTGTCTGCCACCTCCACCGCGGGCGCGGGGAACTCCGCTTCCCCGGCGGCGGTGATGCCCCACGGCCCGGCCGCGCCCCGGGTCACCACCACCAGGGCCGGCCCCTCGGGACCGCCCAGGGAGAGCCAGCGCCGGGCCGAATCCAAGACGTCCACACCGGGGTAGAGCCACTCAAGGTCCTCGTCAGAGGCCTTCACCACATCCGCCAGGGTGACGAACTTTTCCGCCTGCCGGCGGGCGTAGTCCACGTCGGTGATGATGCTGGGGCGGCAGTTGGGATCGAAGCTGATGGTGGCCGACGGGTGCGCGTGCTCGACGGCGGCAAGCACGTCCGCGGCGCCCGGCGCCAGCATGGTGGCAATGGAACCGGTGTGAACCAGGGTGGTCCCCTGCAGCATGAACGGCAGCCGGTCCGCGAGGCCGGGCAGTTCCCAGGCGAGGTCGAACGTATAGGTGGCGGCGCCGTCGTCGTCAATCAACGCGGTGGCCACGCTGGTGGGCAGGCCGTCCGGCCCCTGCGGCACCATTACCGAGCTGGATTTCAGGTGGGCGGCCACCGACTCTCCGTAGGCGTCGCGCCCGAACCTGCCGATGAACTGCACGGGATGGTCCAGGCGCGCCAGTCCCACGGCCACATTGAGCGGGCTGCCGCCCACGTGGGCCTCGATTCCCGAGGAGCGTTGGACAACGTCAACCAGGCCTTCGCCAATTACTGTGAGCATGGTCATACTCTGCCAGAGAACGGGGTGCCCGCGCTCCTGATTACGCCGTGCCCGTTACGCCGATGGCGCGTTGTCCATGGGGACGCCGGACTTCCGGGCATCCTCGAACCTCGCATCCAGGTGGACCACGTCCCTGCCCGCCCGCTGCAGCAGGCTGGCGGCAACGCCGGCGCGGTAGCCGGTTCCGCAGTGGACCCACAGCCTGCCGGCCGGAACTTCATCCATGCGGGTGAGGAGCTGGTGGACGGGGACGTTGACGGCTCCGGAAACGTGGGATGCGGCAAACTCCTCCGTCCGCCGGACATCAAGGATCGTGTCGCCGCCGGCCCGGCCGGCCAGCAGGCCGTCCCAGCCGACGCGCGGGTAGGAGGCGACGGCGGCGTCCGGCGCCAGGGCGTGCGGTTCGGTTCCGACGGCGGCATCCGGCGAATCGATGCCGATCCGGGAGAGATCGCGGATGGCTTTTTCGACGTCGTCCCGCGAGCCCACGAGGGTGAGCTTCTCATCCCAGGGCAGGACCCAGCCCAGGTAGGTGGTGAAGTTGGAGCCGCTGCCGTATTCGAAGCTGACACTGCCTTTGAGGTGGTTGCTGGCGAACGCCACGCGGCGGCGGAGGTCCACCACCCATTCCCCGGCTTCCAGGCGCCGGGTGAGTTCGGCCGGGTCCAGCGACTCCGGAACGGTGAGGTCCGCGGGTCCCGGGCCCTTGGCGTTCATGGCCCCCATGTGAGCGTAGTAGGCCGGGTACGCGGAGAGGTTGGCGATGAGCTCCTGGACGAAGTGGTCCTCGTCCGCATCGGTCAGGGCGTGGTTGGCGGTGAGTTGCTCACCCACTGTGGAGGACCCCGTGCCGGTTGCCGGACCGGATGAGCAGAATGAGCCGAAGCCGTGGGTGGGGAATAGTGCTGCGTCCCGGCGGGCCTCGGCCACAAGCCGGCGCACGGACGCGTACTGGTCATGGGTCAGGCCGATGGTGTCGGAGGCAGCAACGAGGTCCGTCCGGCCGACTGAGCCGTAGAGCAGGCTGCCGCCGGAGAAGACCGCCTGCTTGTCGCCGTCGTCCACGATAAAGGACAGGTGCGTGTGGGTGTGGCCCGGAGTGGCCACAGCCCTCACGGTCAGCGCTCCTACGCGGACCTCCTGGCCGTCGGCGATGGGTTCGCGCTCGAACTGGACCGGGTCCGCGGCATTGACGAGGTACGTCGCACCATGGGCTTTGGCGAGCTCCAGGCCGCCGGTGACGTAGTCGTTGTGCAAATGCGTTTCGGCGACGTGGGTGATGGTCACGCCCGCTTCGCGGGCCGCGGCCTCCACGCGGTCCGTGTCCCGCTGCGGATCGATGACCAAGCCCACCGTGCCATCATGCACCAGGTAGCTCCGGTCCCCCAGCTGCGGGGTATCGATGACAACGACGTCCATGGCATCCTCCTCGGGCGGTGGCGGCGGCTTCCGCACGCTACCAAAACCATACCCCTAGGGGTATGACGCAGCAAGGGGTCCGGTCGTCAGCCGCGGCTTTCGTGCTGGTAGACGTCCGGGATGCCGTCCTGGTCCGAGTCGATCTTCTCCAGCTCTTCCGCGCGGCGGTACTGGCGGTTTCTGGTCCGCAACACCACGGTGGCCAGGATTGCGGCGAGGAGAGACGCCGCCAGGATGCCCACCTTGGCGTGGTCATCGTGCAGGCTGCCGTGACCGAAGCTGAGTTCCGCGACGAGCAGGGACACGGTAAAGCCGATTCCGGCCAGCAGCGAGACGCCAAAAACATCGATCCATTTGAACGATCCGTCCAGCCGCGCCCTGGTGGCTTTGGTGAGGATCCACGTGGTGCCCATAATGCCGATCGGCTTCCCCAGGACGAGCGCCATGATGATGCCGATGGCCACGGGGTCGGCCAGGGCGGAGCCCAGCCCTTCCCAGCCGCCCACGGCCACGCCGGCGGAGAAGAAGGCGAAGATGGGAACGGCCACGCCGGCGGATATGGGACGGAACCGGTGTTCGAAGATCTCCGCCAGGCCGGGGCCCGCTTCGGGACCCCCGCTGGCCTTGGACCGGAGCACCGGCACGGCGAACCCGAGCAGGACACCGGCCACCGTGGCGTGGATGCCGGAGGCGTGCACCAGCGCCCAGGTGACAATGCCGAGCGGCAGCAGGATGGCCCAGGCAGCCATGAAGTGGGCGCCGAAGAAGCGGCGGTACTTCTGCGCCAGGAAGGCATACAGGGCAAGCGGGATGAGTGCGAGCAGCAGCGGGGCCGCCTGGATGTCGCTGGAGTAGAAGAACGCGATGATGCTGATGGCAATGAGGTCGTCCACCACTGCCAGGGTGAGCAGGAAGATTCGCAGGGCGCTGGGCAGGTGCGAGCCGATGATGGCAAGCACGGCAACGGCGAATGCGATGTCGGTGGCAGTGGGGATGGCCCAGCCGCGCAGGGTTTCCGGACTGTATATGTTCACGGCGGCATATATGAGGGCTGGTACCAGAACACCTCCGGCCGCTGCGGCCACGGGCACGATTGATTTGCTGATCTGGCGGAGGTCGCCCGCCACGAATTCCCGCTTGAGTTCCAGGCCCACCAGGAAGAAGAAGATGGCCAGCAGCCCGTCGGCAGCCCAGGCCCCCAGGCTCAATTCGAGGTGCCAGGGCTCGTAGCCGATCTTGTAGTCCCGCAACGCGAAGTAGCTGTCCGAGAGCGGTGAATTTGCCCAGATCAGGGCGATGACGGCAGCGGCCACCAGGAGGGCGCCGCCGACTGTTTCCTTGCGCAGGATCTCGCCGATGCGCAGCGATTCGGCGTAGCTGCCGTAGCCAAGGACGGTGCGCGGTTTGGCATCGGGGGCGGGCGTAGGTGCGTGGCTCATTAAAGCGTCCTAAACGTTGAGTCGACAAAATCATGCCGACCAGACTTCCCGGCGCACCTTGGTCCAGTCTAGGCGACGGACGCCACCGCGGGTTAAACGCGCCGGGCGGAAATGAAGCCGCTGCCGGGCCCCGCGTCAGCCGAGGAGTTCCTGCACCAGGTCCCGGCACTTCCGGTAGGCCGGGGCCTTGGGGTCAATCAGGGAGAAGTGGTCGCCGGGCACGTTGAGCAGCTGGACGGGCGCGCCGGCAGCCTTGGCCGCGCAGGCGTAGGACACGGACTGGCTGACCGGAACGTCGTCGTCGTCGCTTCCGTGGACGGCGTAGACGGGGACCCCCAGGGGGACTGCGCTCATGGGATCAACGAACTTATGCCGTTTCGGGTACTTAGCTGACGAGCCTCCCAGCAGGTTGCTGACTGCGCCGTTGCTGAGGTTGAGCTTCTCGGCGTCGGCCAGGTTCAGGAGCCCGGCCTGGCTGACCACCCCGGTAAGGTGCACCGCATCGTCGTCGTTCTTGCGCTGCAACTGGCGGTCGGCGTCCGGTGCGCCGAGCTGCCCCAGGCGGGAACGGCCTGCCGCCCAGACGGCCAGGTGCCCGCCGGCCGAGTGGCCGAGTGCCACCACTCTGTCGAGGCCCAGCCCGTGCATGGCAGCAACGTCCCGGAGTTTGTCGATGCCCGCCAGCACGTCCTCGAAAGTGTGCGGCCAGCCGCCGCCGTTGCCGGCGCGCCGGTACTCCAGGTTCCAGGCAGGCATTCCGTGCATGGCGAGGTCCCTGGCCAGCGGCTCGCCCAGTTCCGCGCCGTACTGCGAGCGCCAGTACCCGCCGTGGATGACCACCACCACGCCCCGGGTTCCAGGGGCGTCCGGGAGGAAGAGTTCACCCCATTGGCTGGGGTCGTCGCCGTATTGGTACTTGTGCCGCTTCACTGCGTCCTCCTTCGGGCCCGACGAACAGGAAGCGGACAGTGCCCCCAGTGTCACCGCTGCGGCAGCGCCCAGCCCCTGCGAAAGGAAGGTCCGGCGCCGCACATCAGCCATGTGCCGAGCCTACCTTGGGTGTCGGACAGCTTTGCGCCAGCGGGTTCGACGGCGGCGCCGGCCACGTGCACCGGCGCCACGGACTGACCAGCCGGTGGAGTGTCAGCCCCGGCTGTCGGCGCCCGCCCGTAAGCTGGAACCATGGCTACCAACTGGGACCGCCTGGACGCAGGCCTGCGCGAATCCGTGCAGGAAAACGTGGAACTCTACGAACGGGTCCGCCCTGCCCTGAAGCTGGTCACCCGGGAAGTCCTGCTCACGCTCCGGAGCATGCTCAAGGACACCGAGGTGACGCCCCTGTTCGTCACCGGCCGCACCAAAACGGTGGAGTCCTTCAAGGAAAAGATTTCCCGGACGGAGAAGCCGCTGGAGCCAGGCGGGCCGCCCGTACTGAAGTTCCCGGACCCGTTCCGGACCCTCAACGACATGGTGGGCGTACGGGTCATCACCAAGCTTCCGGCGGAGAACGCCATGGTGGCAAACCTGATCAAACGCCAACGCCAGCTCTTTGACTGCCGCGGCGACCGTGAGAAGGACATCGGCTCCATCGAGTCCGGGACCTACGGCTACTCCAGCCGACACCTGATCCTGCGGACCATCCAGAACGAAGCCGTCAAGGACTACCAGAAGGTCTTCAACCCGGACCTCCAGCCCAACGGCAGCTACTTTTTCGAATGCCAGATCCGCACGGTCTTTGCCCACGCGTGGAGCGAGATCGAGCATGACATCCGCTTCAAGGCCGAGGATCCCCGCGCTTGGACTCCGCACTTTGATCGCCAGTTCACGGCCACGGCGGCAATGCTGGAAACGGTGGAGGGCGCCTTCGCGGACCTTCACGAACGCTACGAGGAAGTCCGCGGATACTGGGACACGGACGGCGAAGGCGCCGCGCAGCTCACCCCGAACCGGATCCGCGACGTCTGGCGGACCCTCCTTCCGCACGTAGACCGTAAAGTGGATGATGATTGGGGCTGGGCAGCTGAACTCATGGCGGCCCACGGCCTCAACCAGACCGTGCAGCTGGCAGAGCTGCTCAGCGCCAACCGGATCACCGAAGTCCGCAAGGCCCTGGACCACAGGTACTCCCCCGGGCCCGACCGGCTGCTGGACGACCTGCTGCTGTGGCAGTACGGCACCAAACACATTGACCTCACCGCGGAGGCGCCCGACGTCGTTCCGCACCCCCGGCGCGACAGCCTCCTGCGGCGGCTGAAACAGATCGAGCGCTACCGCCAGACCAAGCTCTAGGAACACATGAAGCCCGAACAACTCCAGTCCGTCCGGGCTACGCTCCGTTCCCCGCGCCGCCTCAAGACGGAAGCCCTCGCCGGACTGGTGGTGGCGCTGGCCCTCATCCCCGAGGCGATTGCATTCTCCGTCATTGCAGGCGTGGATCCCCGGATCGGGCTGTTCGCGTCCTTCACCATGGCCGTGACGATTTCCTTCGTGGGCGGCCGGCCCGCCATGATTTCCGCGGCCACCGGTGCGGTGGCCCTGGTGATCGCCCCGCTGATGCGGAGCCACGGCCTGGACTACCTGATCGCCGCCGTGATCCTGGCCGGGGTCTTTCAAATCCTCCTGGCACTCCTGGGCGTCACCAAACTCATGCGCTTCATTCCGCGCTCAGTGATGGTGGGGTTCGTCAACGCCCTGGCCATCCTCGTGTTCATGGCGCAGCTGCCCGAGCTGATCGACGTGCCATGGCTCGTCTATCCCCTGGTGGCTGTCGGCCTGGTGATCGTCGTTGCGCTCCCGCGGCTCACGTCAGCGGTACCCTCGCCGCTCGTGGCGATCGTGGCTCTCACCCTGTTTGCCGTCCTCGCCAAGATTGACGTTCCCGCCGTCGAGGACAAAGGCCAGCTTCCCGAAAGCCTGCCCACGATCTTCATTCCCAACGTGCCGCTGACGCTGGAAACCTTCCAGATCCTCGCCCCGTTCGCGCTCTCCATGGCACTGGTGGGACTGCTGGAATCCCTGATGACGGCCAAGCTTGTTGACGACATCACGGACACCCGGTCAAACAAGACCCGGGAGTCCTGGGGCCAGGGCGTGGCGAACATCGTCACCGGCTTCCTGGGCGGCATGGGCGGATGTGCCGTGATCGGCCAGACCATGATCAACGTCAAGGGTTCCGGTGCCCGCAGCAGGGTCTCTACGTTCCTGGCCGGCGTCTTCCTGCTGGTCCTGGTGGTGACGCTCGGCGACATTGTGGGCCTGATCCCCATGGCCGCACTCGTGGCCGTGATGATCTTCGTTTCCGCCATCACCTTCGACTGGCACTCCATCGCCCCGAAGACACTGAAGCGGATGCCCAAATCCGAAACAGCGGTTATGCTGATCACCGTGGGCACCGTGGTGGCCACCCACAACCTCGCCATTGGAGTGGGCGTCGGAGTCCTGGCCGCCATGGCCATGTTCGCCCGGCGCGTTGCCCATTTCGCCACGGTTGAACGGACCGAGATCGAGCTCAATGGCGAGACCGTGGCAACGTACACGGTGGACGGAGAGCTCTTCTTCGCGTCCTCCAACGACCTCTACACCCAGTTTGAATACGCCCGCGATGCCGCACCCGCGGTGGACCGCGTCATCATCGATCTTCACGCTTCGCACTTGTGGGACGCGTCCACGATCGCCGTGCTGGACGCCGTCACCGAGAAGTACCGCAGGCACGGCCGGGAAGTGGAGCTGATCGGCCTGAACTCCGCCAGCACCCGGATGCGTGAACGGCTCGCCGGGAAGCTCAACGCAGGACACTAGCGCGCCCGCCTCACTCCCCGGCTCGAAACAGAACGTTGTGTAGTTCATGTGACAAGATTTGTCATCTAGGGTGGTGGGAGCAGCCTGCGACCACCTGGCAGGCGCACCACCTTGGGGGAGGTCCAGCATGGCAGGAAAATTTGAACTCGTCGCCGCGGAACAAGGCGGCGTCCGTATCCGGCTCGTCAACGGGGCAGGCAACATCCTTGCCGTCTCGGGGCTCTACCGGGACAGCGCGGCGGCCGCTTCCGGCGTCACCGAGATTCGCGAGCACGCAGCCACGGCACACATCGCCGATTACAGCGGCCCGCCGGCCCAATAGCGCGGTGCCCGGGCCGCAGTAGCGGCCGACATCCGGCGCCTGGTCGGGCCCGACACAAATGTCAGACATCTGTTCATGAACTGGCCCGACCAGGCGCCGGAGTGTGAGCATTATTGGATGCTTGAAGCAACCAAATCCCACGACACCTTGAAGGCCGGCGCCGAAGCTGACGCCGCCCCGCTTAATCCGGCCCTGGCCGCAGAGGCCAAAATTGCGCGAATTGCCGTCACGGTCTTCCCGCTGTTGGTGGTGGCCGCCGGCATTGCCGGTTTCCTGCTGCCGGGCGCCTTCAAGCCGATGGCCCCCGGGGTCCCGTACCTGCTGGGCGTCATCATGTTCTGCATGGGCCTGACGCTCACCCCGCCGGACTTCGCCTCCGTGGTCAAGCGTCCCTGGGCCGTAGTGCTGGGCATCGTGGCCCACTACGTGATCATGCCGGGTGCCGGCTGGCTGATTGCCGTGGCACTCAACCTCCCACCCGAACTGGCCGTGGGCCTCATCCTGGTGGGCTGTGCGCCGTCCGGAACAGCGTCGAACGTAATGGCCTTCCTCGCCAAGGGGGACGTTGCCCTTTCGGTGGCCGTAGCATCCGTCTCGACGCTGATAGCTCCCATCGTCACTCCCCTGCTGGTCCTGTTCCTGGCCGGGTCTTTCCTGCAGATCGACGCCGGAGCGATGGTCCTGGACATCGTCAAGACTGTCCTCCTGCCGGTAATTGCGGGCCTGCTGGCACGGCTGTTCCTCAAGAAGCTCGTCGCGAAGGTTCTCCCGGCACTCCCCTGGGCGTCCGCCGTCGTGATTTCCCTGATTGTTGCGATCGTGGTGGCAGGCAGCGCCAGCAAGATTGTGGCCGCCGGCGGCATCGTGTTCCTCGCCGTGGTGCTGCACAACGGCTTTGGCCTGGGCCTCGGATACCTCGCCGGAAAACTCGGCAGGCTGGATGACAAAGCCCGCCGCGCGCTGGCATTTGAAGTGGGGATGCAGAACTCCGGGCTGGCCGCCACGCTGGCCACCGCGCACTTCAGCCCGCTGGCCGCGCTGCCGTCCGCGGTGTTCTCGCTCTGGCACAACATCTCGGGCGCGATCGTGGCAGCCTGGCTGGCCCGGCGCCCGCTGAGCGATGCCACCGGCGGCGCCCCGGTTCGCGGCGCAACCGCCCGGGACACCTCAGCACGCGACGCCTAAGCGCGGGAAGCCTAAACGCTCAGTTCCGGTGGTGCTCGATCAGCCAGCCGGCCATCTGCTGGGCACGCTTTGACGCCAGGAAGTCCCCCTCCGTGGCCGAGATGATCGAGCCCTTCATCAGGATGTGCCAGGACCTTGAGAATTCCTCGGTGCGGCTCAGCCCGGCTTCCTCCGCCAGGGCCTGGATGTGGCCGCGGATCCTGGTGAGGTAGCCGATGCTCGCCTTCCCCAGCGGATGGTCGGGCCCCATTTCCAGCAGGACATTGATGAACGTACACGCTTCGAAGTCGTCCCGGTGGAACCAATCACCGAACACATCGAAGATGGCGAGCAGCCGCTCCTCGGGTGTGGCGCCCCGGCGGCGGGCTTCCGAGACGATGAGGTCGACGGTCCACACCTGGTCACGAAGCGCCAGGAAGGCCAGGACCAGGGCGTCCTTGGAAGGGAAGTGCCGGTAGAACGTCGCCTTGGCCACCCCGGAGCGGCTGATGAGTTCATTGGTCCCCACATCGCGGATCCCGCGGCGTGAAAACAGCTCATAAGCGGTGGCAAGAATGCGGTCCACGGGGTCATCGCGGCCCGCCATTGCTTGGGCGGGCAGCAGGGTGGAACGGTTGGCGTCGTCGGCAGTCATCGTATAAGGAATTTTACATGGCGCGCTGTTGACGCCTCCCCGGAGGGCCGTGGACGCCGAGTGTTCCGGGCCGGCGTCCGGCAGGTCCGCGGTGGAGGGCCTGAACGAAACCGTCCAGCAGCGCGGGGTCCTTGGCGTTGTTGGCAAGGGCTACGAGGTCGGCTGCGGTCCTGGCCAGTTTGATGTTGCTGTGCTGGCTGTGGGCGACGAGCAGCTTGAACGCCTCCTCCGATCCGATACGCAGGGCCCCCATCAGGATGCCTTTGGCCTGCTCTATGGTGCTGCGGCTCGCGTTGGCCGCTGTAACGGCGGCGCGGGCGAACTGCTCCGCCTCGCGCCGCAGCATCTTGGTGAGGTCTATCACGAAGGCGTCAATGTGGCTCAGCCGGCCCGCCTGGTCAAGCACGCCCTCGCCCGTCGTCAGGATCCTGTGCTCGCGCAGGCGCGCGTCAATGAGCCTGTCGTAGCTGAAGAAACTTCCCCCGGCGTTCCGGATTCGGGTCAATATCTCCAGGCCACGGCTTCGGTCGTCGGGATGCTTGTGCGAGAGCAACAGGTCCAAGGTGGGCACGATCTCTCCGCGGCGATATCCGTGAATATGGAAAAGCTCCTCGGACCAGTCGAGTTTGCCGGTCACCGCGTCATAACGGAACGTCCCGGCGATGCAGTCCCCGGCGGCAAGGAGACTGCTGTGCGCCTGAGGGGCTTTCCGCGCGGTCACAGGGCTCACCACGCAGGGAAATCGGCGACGGCGGACACCCGCCCCGGCTTCGGCGCCGGAACTTCAGTGACAAAACCCATCCCTGCATACTCGCGCACCGCGGCGATCCCGGCCACGGCGGCCCGCTTGTCGGGGAACGGCTTCGAGACCGCCATGACGGTGCCGTCCGGGGCTGTCAGTTGAAATCTGAAGGAAGCATCTGAGTCGGCGAATAGTTCGAACGTTCCTGCCATTGAGCCCTCCTGGAACCTCGGGTCATGCCACTCCCGGTGACGCCGTTGTCAGCGGAAGCAGCCTGAATCCATCCATGGGTTGCCGGCCGCTTGTGAACAGCCGGCTCGAATTGATGAATTCATGAAATTCTGAACTACTCAAGGGCATCCGCGCAAGGGGTGCCCACGGACTAAATCCAGCGATCATCCCAAACCGGCCGGGGCTACGATATACATGCACATCACGCCAATTGGCCGTGCGGGCGAGACAGACTTTTCTGTCTGGCATAGGCTGTATTCGTTGAACAAGCGTTATGGTTATCGCCGGCTGCGGACGGAGGAAGGGAATCCCGATGAAGGACGACTTGCCCGTAGGCCTGGTCCTGAGTGATGTGAAGGCCGAACTTTTTAAGTCCATGGGACACCCTGTCCGGATTCAGGTCCTGGAGATGCTTGCCGACGGCCCCGTGGCCGTCAGCCGCTTGCGGGACGATACAGGCCTGGAGCCCTCGAACCTCTCCCAGCACCTCGGTGTGCTTCGCCGCCAGCGCCTGGTGATCCCCTCGCGCCAGGATGGCCGGCTGTTTTACGAACTGTCCTGCCCCGAAGTGAGCAGCCTCCTCCTCTCGGCGCGCTCACTGCTGGGAACGGTCCTGCAGTCGACCCGGCTGACCCTGAAGTCCGTGGACGTGCCGGCGAAGGAAGCTGTGGGCCGCTAGCGACCCTCTTCGCGGGGCACGCCGGACCTGCTCCCCGGCCGATACCGCGCAGTTTCTATTGCCGTACCAGCGTCCGGAGCAATTTAAGGGCCACGGAGATCGAGGCGATGTCCACCTGCCCGGGTTTGGTTACCTCGGCCAGGGTGTCCTTGATCCTGGCCAGCTGCTCCTGGTGGCCGCGCTCCCACGCCACGATGCGCTCCACCGCATCGGACTGGCCGGGGTCGCTCACGGGGGTCATCTGCATCACGGAGACAGTCATGTCCGCCACGGCAGAGTAGACGTCGTCCCGCAGTGCCGCGCGGGCCAGGGTCTCCCATCGGCTCTGCCGGGGGAGATCGGTGATGCGCAGCAGCAGGCTGGCGGCACCGATGCGCTGGAATACCGCGTAGTAGAGGTCGGCGGTCACCTCGATGGGCTCGGCCGTCTGCTCGGACACGAGGGAGATGTCCAGCAGCCCGAAGCTTTCGAGCATGTCCGCCGCCCGTGTGCCCAGGTCATGCGGAAGCCGGACGGCGTCCCAATGGGCGAGGCGTTCCTGGACGCGGTCAAGGTCGGAGCCGCGCAGGAAGTCGGCTGTTCGTGTCCGCAGCAGGTCCATGGTGGGCATGATCCTCGCCAGCGCCTCGGTGACAGGCTGGTCGCGGTGGTCATGAGTGACGTACCAGCGGGTTGCCCGGTCCAGTACGCGGCGCATATGGATGGCTACTCCGGCGGAGTGTTCACTGGGAAACTCCGGCGGCAGGGCAGCCAGCTTGCTCGCAATCCACGGCAGGTCGTAGGCCTCGCGGGCCACCACGAAGGCCCTTGCCACCGCCGCCGGGGTGGCTGTGGTTTCTTCGATGGCACGGAAGGCGTAGGTGATCCCGCCCAGGTTGACCATGTCGTTGGCCACCACGGTGCACACGATCTGTTTGCGCAAGGGATGTGCGTCCAGATCCGCGTCGAAACGTCCGGCAAGCCGGGGCGGGAAGTAGCCGCGAAGGACGCGTTTGAACCAGGGGTCGTCTGCGAGGTCGCTGGCGGTGAGTTCCCTGGCCAGTTCTGTCTTCGCGTAGGCGGCGAGCACGGCCAATTCGGGAGTGGTCAGTCCTTGTCCCTGCCGCACCCGTTCCTCAAGCTGTTCGGTGCTCGGCAAAGCCTCCAGTCCGCGGTCCAGGTCCGTGGCGCTTTCCAGCCAGTCGATGGTCCGCTGGAAGCCCGGACTCCATTCGAGGACAAGATGCCGGTCATTGAACAGGAGGACGTTCTGGTCGGCGTTGTTGGCCAGAACCTGACGGGCCACGTCGTCCACGAGGGAGTGCAGGAAAGCGGTGCGTTCCGCGGCAGGCATCCGCCCGGTGGCGATCATCCGGTCCACGAAGATTTTGATGTTGACCTCATGATCGGAGCAGTCCACACCGGCCGAGTTGTCGATCGCATCGGTGTTGAGCAGGACACCGGCGAGTGAAGCTTCGATGCGGCCGCGTTGGGTGATGCCGAGATTTCCGCCTTCGGCGACCACCCTGGCGCGCACTTCCCTGCCGTTGATCCTGATTGGATCGTTCGCTTTGTCGCCCACGTCTGCGTGGCTTTCCGAGGACGCCTTGATGTAGGTGCCGATGCCGCCGTTGTAGAGCAGGTCCACGGGCGCCCGGAGGATGGCCTGAAGCAGGGCATGGGGCGGGAGCGCCGTAATACCGGGATCGAGGCCCAGGCAGGTCCGGACCTGCTCGGTGATGCTGACGGCCTTCGCGCGCCGGGAGTGGACGCCGCCGCCCTCGCTGATGAGGGATTCATCGTAGTCTTCCCAGGAGGAGCGCGGCAGGCTGAAGAGCCGGCGTCGTTCTTCGAAGGAGGCTGCGGGATCGGGCGCCGGGTCGAGGAAGATGTGCCGGTGGTCGAAGGCCGCCACAAGCCTGAGGTGCGGCGAGAGCAGCATCGCATTCCCAAAGACGTCGCCGCTCATGTCCCCGATGCCCGCCACGGTGAACTCCTCGCGCTGCGGGTCGATGCCGAGTTCGCGGAAATGGTGCGTCACGGATTCCCAGGCACCGCGCGCGGTGATGCCCATCTCCTTGTGGTCGTACCCCACAGAACCGCCGGAGGCGAAGGCGTCCCCGAGCCAGAAGCCGTACTCCAGGGCCACAGCGTTGGCTGCATCGGAAAAAGAGGCAGTGCCCTTGTCGGCGGCTACCACGAGGTAAAAGTCGTCACCGTCGTGCCGCACCACCCGGGGCGGGGCCACCACTGTCTGTTCCCGGGCGGAGGTGACCAGGTTGTCCGTGAGGTCCAGCAGGCCCTTGATGAAGGTGCGGTAGCACTCCAGTCCGTCGGCGAGCCACCTGTCACGGTTGACTGCGGGGTCCGGAAGCTGTTTCGGGTAGAACCCGCCTTTGGCGCCGGTGGGCACGATGACGGAGTTTTTCACGTTCTGCGCCTTGACCAGTCCCAGAACTTCCGTCCGGAAATCCTCGCTCCGCTCGGACCAGCGCAGGCCGCCGCGGGCAATCTCCCCGAACCGTAGGTGGACACCTTCCACCCGGGGCGAATAGACCCAGATCTCGTACTTCGGCCGGGGCAGCGGGGCCACGGAGATGGCCGCCGGATTCAGTTTGAAACTGAGGTGCGGCTTGTTCTGGAAGTAGTTGGTGCGCAGCGTGGCTTCCACCAGGTTCATGAACGTACGCAGCATCCGGTCGCCGTCGAGGAGCGGGACCTCGTCAATAGCTGACAGCAGCTCAGCGCGGGCGGCGGCGGTGTCCCGGAACCTGCGCCGGACATCCAGCCCGGGGTCGAACCGGGCGTGGAACAGGGCAAGCAGCGCGTGCGTAGCCCGCACATTGGCGGTGAGGGTGTCCGCAATGAATCCGTAGGAGTTGGCGGTTCCCAGCTGCTGGACATATTTCGCGTAGCTGCGCAGAATGGACGCCTGCCGCCAGTCGATGCCCTCGCGGATGACCAGGGTGTTGATCCGGTCCGACTCGACGTCCCCGCGCATGGCGGCGCCGAAGGCGTCTGCGAGCAGTCCTCCTGTGGCGGCCGGGTCCACGCCGGGCGGAAAGTTCACGCCCAAATCGTAGAGGAACAGGCCCGGGCCGTTCCCGCGCCGGATTTCAAACGGCCTCTGGTCCAGGACGTCGAGCCCGAAATCGTGCAGCAGCGGCAGGATCTGGGTGAGGCTGCGCGCCTGGGTCAAGTACAGCCGGAGCCGGGTGTCCTTGCCCGGTGAAGGGGATCCGCCCGGAACGTTCACGATGAGAAGCGGGTCTCCGGGGGGCCGCCCGCCTGCACCGTTCAGGTCAAAGCTTTCGAAATTGACGATGTCCTGGAGGGCGGTTTCCGCCTCATGGTCCGCCCGGTAGCTTGGCGGAAAGGCGCCGGACCAGAGCGCGGTGAGCCGGACAGCTTCTGCCGCCGGGAAGCGGTCCCGGATTGCCTCCTCCAGCCCTTCCTCCCACGAGCGCGTGGCTGAGATCAGGCGCCGCTCCAGCTGTGCGGGGTCGACGCCGGGCCACCGGGAGTCCGGAGCGGACGCGGCAGTACGGTTCAGCAGGATCCGAAAGAAGATCCGGGCCATGGGGGAATCGGTCAGCCGCACTTCGAAATCGATGGCATCCGTGTGGAAGGCGGCCTTGAGTTCCTGCTCCATCAGCAGCCTCACCGCCGTGCTGTACCGCCGGCGGGGAAAGAAGACGAGGGCGGACATGAACCTGCCGAAGCTGTCCTGGCGGAGGAACAGGCGGGGCCGGCGCAGTTCTTCGGCCCGCAGGATCTCGGACGCCAGCCTGGTGAGGTCGTCGACGTCGACGTGGAAGAGCTCGTCGCGCGGGAAGGATTCGAGCACGGCCACAAGGTCCTTGGCACGGTGCGACCTCGGCTGGAGTCCGAGCCGTTCGCGGACCATCCGGGCTTTTTCACGGATCACTGGAATCCGCCGCACGGACTGGTGGGCCGCACCCGGCGTGAACAGCCCCACGAACCGGTGTTCTCCGGCGAAAGCACCGTTCCCGTCCAGCAATTGCAGGCGCAGTTCGTCCAGGTAGGAGGCCCGTAACACGGTGGACCGGAGGTCCGAGGTGGCGAGGGTGCACGAGTTCGGCCACGGCATCCGCTCCTCCCCGTCCCCACGGGGGGTGCCGGCCGCCAGCGGGCGCCGCAGCAGGCCAAGGGCGGAACCGGGGCGCCGGGCGAGCCCTTCCCGGCCGCCCGCCGTCGTGATTTCATACCGGCAGTAGCCGAGCAGGACGAAGTTGCCTTCCCCCAGCCAGCCCAGCAGCTCCCGCAGCTGCCCGGGCGCCGGAACCATCGCCGGCGGATAATTCGCGGCGGCGGCGACGGCGTCGGCAAACCTACGGTCCATTTCCGGTGCGTCCTCGGCGCAGGCGCGGACGTCGGCCAGGACCGCCCTCAGTCTCTCCGCGAGCGCTTCTCCGGACGGCTCATCCGGCACCCTGCCGATTTCCACCGCAACCCAGGCCTCGGCAGTCCGCGCCGAGCCGCCGGAAAATTCGGCCGGAGCGTCCGCGCGCCCTTCCGCTCCGTGGCCTTGTTCGGCTGCCAGCCCTTCCCTCGCGGGCCCTGGCCGGACCTCCAACAGCACGTTGGAAAGGGGATCGCGAAGCACCTCAAGCAGGGGATGCACCAGCAGGCGGATGGAGGCGTCGTCGCGGGTGAGCTCTGCCGTAAGGGATTGAACCAGGTACGGCAAGTCGTCGGCGACCACCACAATGACGCGCGCATCAGGTTCGTTGAAGATGCCGACGGCGGCCTCCCCCGGCGCGCGCGACGCCGCCACGGTCAGGTGGTGCATCGCCCTGCTGCGGAGGGTTTCCGGCGCGTAGTTTTGAAGGTCCTCGGCGGCGACATGGGCATAGTAGTCAGCCAGGAACTGCCCGTCCGGCTCGAGCTGCCCGCCGTCCGGAGGGTGCTTCACAGTCCGGGTTTTTCGTGTCATGCCAATGCGCCTCCAGTGCGCGGAGCCCCGCCGCAACCGGCACCGGCGGACCGGCAACCGCGCATGTTTTTATCATCGCCGCCCCGCGGAGGCGCGTCCAGCATCCGCGGGTTGTTCACCTAGCCGATCAGCGCGAGCACCGCCCCGGCACTGACCACGCCGCCGGCCTCGGTGCGGATGCCGGTCACCGTTCCGTCGCGGTGCGCCGTCACCTGCGTTTCCATCTTCATGGCTTCAAGAACGACGACGGCGTCCCCCGCCGACACTTCGGCGCCCGGCTCCACGAGCCACTTCACGACGGTTCCGGCCATGTCAGCGCGCAGCTCGCCGGGGTCGGCGGCGAAACCGGCGGCAGCACCGCCGTCGGACGTTCCCTCCAGCGAGACGCCGGCGGGGAGGGCTCCGCCCGAGCGTGCCCAGCCGTCCAGCAGGTCAGCGGGCAGCCCGACTGCCAGGCGGCGGCCGTCCAGTTCGACGGTGATGGTGCGGCGTTCGCCGTCGGGGGCGGTTGTGCTGTAGCCCGGATCGGCCGGGATGCGGTCCGCGAAGTCCGTTTCAATCCAGCGGGTGTGGATGCCCAGCCCGGTCTCAGAGGTGAAATCCGGCGATTCGAGCACGGCGCGGTGGAACGGCAGCACCGTGGCAACGCCGGTGATCTCGATTTCGGCGAGCGCGCGGCGCGCCCGGCGTAGGGCCTGCTGCCGGTCCGCTCCCGTGACGATCAGCTTGGCAAGGAGCGAGTCGAACTGCGGTGCGACGAAGGACCCGGAGCGGACGCCGGTGTCCAGGCGGATGCCCGGTCCGGTGGGGCCGTGGAATTCGGCGATGGTTCCGGGCGAGGGCAGGAAACCGCGCCCCACGTCCTCGGCGTTGAGCCGGAACTCGAAGGAGTGGCCGCGGGGCTCGGGATCCGCGGTGATGCGCAAGGCCTCGCCGTCAGCGATCCGGAACTGCTCCTGGACCAGGTCGATCCCTGTCGTTTCCTCGGTGATGGGGTGCTCCACCTGCAGCCGGGTGTTCACTTCCAGGAAGGCCACGGTACCGTCCGCCGCAACCAGGAATTCCACGGTGCCGGCGCCGGAATAGCCGGCTTCCCGGCAGACTGCCTTCGCGGCGCTGTAAATCTGCTGCCGCTGATCGTCGCTGAGGAACGGTGCGGGTGCTTCCTCCACGAGCTTCTGGTGCCGGCGCTGCAAAGAGCAGTCGCGGGTTCCGACCACCACCACGTTTCCGTGGGTATCCGCCAGGACCTGCGCTTCGACGTGCCGCGGGCGGTCCAGGTAGCGCTCCACGAAGCATTCGCCGCGGCCGAAGGCTGCCACGGCTTCACGGACCGCGGAGTCAAAGGATTCCTCGATCTCGTCCATGTTCCGGACCACCTTCAGCCCGCGCCCGCCGCCGCCGAAGGCCGCCTTGATGGCGATGGGCAGGCCGTGCTGTTCCGCGAAAGCGCGGGCCTCCGCTGCCGAATCCACGGGACCGTCGCTGCCTGCCACGAGCGGGGCGCCTGCCCGGACGGCGATTTCACGGGCGGTGATCTTGTTGCCGAGCTGCCGGATGGCGTCCGGCGCCGGGCCGATCCAGGCCAGACCGGCATCCAGCACTGCCTGGGCGAAATCGGCGTTCTCGGACAGGAAGCCGTAGCCGGGGTGGACGGCGTCGGCACCTGACCTGGCAGCCACCTCGAGCAGCTTCGGAATGTTCAGGTACGTATCCGCCGGGGAGTTGCCGTCCAGGCTGAAGGCTTCACTGGCAGCACCCACGTGCATGGCATCGGCGTCGATATCCGCGTACACGGCAACGGATTCGAGCTGTGCGTCATCGCAGGCTCGGGCAATCCGGACGGCGATCTCACCACGGTTGGCAATCAGGACCTTGCGCATCAAGTTACTCACTTTTCTTGGGAAGTCTGTTCGGGGGACGTCTGTACAGCGGAAGCCTGTTCCGGGGCAGCCGGTTCGGCGGAAGCCTCTTCGGGGACAACGCGGAAGCGGATGCTGCCGCCGATCGGCACCTGGGCGGCAAGGTCCAGTTGGTGGTCCACCACCACCCCGATCACCGGATAGCCGCCCGTGATCGGGTGGTCCGCCAGGAAGAGGACGGGGAGGCCCTCGGGCGGGACCTGGATGGCGCCCGCCACGGTGCCTTCACTGGGCAGTTCGCCCTGCCGGCTGCGCTGCAGGGGCGTGCCATCCAGCCTCATGCCCACCCGGTTGGACTGCGGCTTCACCACCCAGTCCTGCCCGCACAGGGAGTCCATGGCAGCCTGATCGAACCAGTCGGCCCGCGGTCCCGGCACAATGTCCAGTACGGTGACGGCGTCCCCGGGGAAGTCCGGCTGGAGTTCGGGGCTGCCCACCACGCCGGATTCGGTGACGTCGCCGGATGCGAGGAGCTGGCCCGCGGCGAGCGGAGCAGGCCCGATGCCGGACATCGTGTCGGTGGAACGGCTGCCCAGCACCGGCGCGGTGTCCACCCCGCCGCGGACGGCCAGGTAGCTGCGGAACCCGGATTCCGGTGCGCCGAGGGTAAGGATTTCACCGTCGAGCAGGGCAAACGGGGTGGCCATGGGGACGATGCGCTGCCGGGCAGGCTTGCCGGCGTCGTAACCCTCGCCGGATTCAGCGTCCGGTTCAGCGTCCGGCGGCGAATCAATGGTCAGTGTCGACGGCGCCCCGGCGACGGCCAGGACCTGGTCCCCGACGGCCTGGACCCGTAGACCGCCGGCCACGCTTTCGATGGCTGCGGCGGAAGAACCGTTGCCCACCAGCCGGTTGGCCCGGCGTAGCGAAGCCCGGTCCAGCGCGCCGGCGGCAGAGACGCCCAGGGCGGAGTGGCCGTGCCGGCCAAGATCCTGGATGAGGCTTTGCAGCCCGGGTGAAACGACCCGCAGCCCGGAACGTGTTTCCTGGCCCGGCAGCCCCTCCGGCGTTCCTGCGGCCGGTGCGGCTTCGGACGCTGCGGGCTCCGGTGCCATGGTCACAACTTCGCGGACGGCGCGGAACTGGACCCGGTGCCCCGGGCTGGCCAGGGCCGGTTCGGCCCGGTCGAGGTCCCACATGCGGGCGCCGGTGCGGCCGATCAGCTGCCAGCCACCCGGGGACCTGCGCGGATACACCGCCGAATAGTTGCCTGCCAGGGCCACGGATCCGGCGGGCACGGCAGTGCGCGGTGAGCTCCGGCGCGGCACTTCGAGGGTCTGGTTCTCCCCCACCATGTAACCGAAACCGGGTGCGAACCCGGCGAAGGCCACCGTCCAGACCTGGCCGGTGTGGGCTTTGATGACGCCTTCCGCCCCCAGGCCGGTGAGCCGTCCCACTTCGGCGAGGTCCTCGCCGTCGTACACGGTGTCGATGAACACCAGGCCGCCGTCCTGTTTGGCCCGAGCGGTGAGGTCCAGCTCCAGCAGGAGCGCGCCCATGCGGCGGGCAGCCGCCGGCGAGTCCGCGCGGACCATGACGGTCTGCGCTGCCGCCAGCACGTCCACCTGGCCCGGCAGCGGCGATTCCAGGAGCAGGGTCTGGAGGGCGAGGACCTCCTGCGTTCCGGGGAGCTCCGCGAGCACCGCACGCGTGCCCACGGGCCGCACCGAGAGGACCTTGTGGACGGTCAGGGTTTCCATAGCTGCTGCTTTCATCGTTGCCGGGGGCGTGGTCGGGTTTCGTGCCGGATAGGTTTCCCGCGCCGGCTAGGCGTGGGAGTCCGCCAAGAGGCGCTCTTCTTCAGCGGTCTGCGGGTTGCGGCCGAGGGCGAGGCCCACCACCGTTACTGCCGCGGCCACCAGGAGGTAGGCCGCAATCAGGAACCAGTCACCGGAGACCGCGTAGAGGGCGGTGAAGATCAACGGTGCCACGGCTCCGCCGATCACCCCGGCCAGGGTGTAGGCCAGCGAGCTGCCGGCGTAGCGCAGGCGGGCCGGGAACTGCTCAGTGATGTAGGCGGCCTGCGGGCCGTACATGAAGGCGTGGAACGCCAGGCCGATCACCACGCCGATGATAAGCATCAGCACGGATTTGCCATCGATCATGAGGAAGAACAGCGGGATGTAGAGGGCGGTGCCCACCGCTGCGATGCCATAGACCAGGCGGCGGTTGAAGCGGTCCGTCAGGGCGCCGGCCAGCGGGATCAGGAACAGCTGGAACGCCGAGCCGATCAGGATGGCGGTGAGGACGTTGCCGGTGGTCAGGCCGAGTTCCTTGGTGGCATAGACGGCTACGAACACGGTGAACAGGGCGTAGAGGACGTCCGGGCAGACCCGGGACAGGGCGGCGGCAATCAGTGCGCGCGGTTCCCTGGTGAACACCTCGGTGATGGGGGCCTTGGGCTGTTCGCCGTGGGCCGCGATGGCCTTGAAGACAGGGGTTTCCTCAAGCTTGAGGCGGATGATCAGGCCGAACACCACCAGCAGGGCGGAGGCGAGGAAGGCTACGCGCCAACCCCAGGAGAGGAAGGCTTCGTTGCTGAGGGTGGCCGCCAGCACAGCCAGGACGCCGTTGGCCATCAGGTTTCCGGCCGGCGGCCCGATCTGGGCCGCGGAGGACCAGAAGCCGCGCTTGTTGGCGTCACCGAATTCGCTGGAGAGCAGGACGGCACCGCCCCATTCGCCGCCGACGCCGATGCCCTGGGCCAGGCGCAGGAGCACCAGGATGGTGGGTGCTGCCACGCCGATAACGGAGTAGTCGGGGAGCAGGCCGATGAGGACAGTGGCGACGCCGATCAGCATCAGGGTGACCACAAGGACGTGCTTACGGCCGATCTTGTCGCCCAGGCGGCCGAAGATCACGCCGCCGATGGGCCGTGCCAGGTAACCTACGGCGAAAGCCGAGAAGGAAAGCAGGAGTCCTACGAACTCGTCGTTGCCCGGGAAGAAGATCTTGGGGAAGACCAGCGCCGAGGCCACCGAGTAGATGGCGAAGTCGTAGTACTCCAGCGAGGTGCCCGTCAGGCTGGCAATGTATGCCTTCAGGGCGCCGGGCGGGATCTTCCGGCCGGTACGGGCGGCCGAGTGGTGTGTGGTCATGGTCTTTCCTTCAGGGGTGCGGTGGTGCTGCCTGCGTGCTGGGCGCGGTTGCTGGGCGGAACTCTTTACTCCGCGAAGCGGTGGCGGGGTGAGGCGTAGGCCGTTCAGGCGAACGCGGTCTTAGGCAAAAGCTTTGATGGTGATGCCGGCGTCGGAAAGCGCAGCCTTCACTGCGACAGCCATGGCAACGGCCCCGGGGGAATCGCCATGGACGCAGATGCTGTCTGCATTGATTCTCAGGATGGAGCCGTCCACGGTGCGGATGGCGGAGTCGGCAGCCATCCGCAGGACGTGTTCGGCCACCTGGGCCGGGTCATGCAGGACGGCTCCGGGGAGCGAGCGGGAAACGAGCGTGCCGTCGGGGTTGTACGCGCGGTCGGCGAAGGCTTCGGAAACAGCGCGGAGTCCGGCTGCTTCTGCCAGGCGAAGCACCTCCGAGCCGGGAAGGCCGAGGATGGGGAGTGAGGCGTCGATCGACTTGACGGCGTCGACGACGGCGCGTGCCTGGGCGGTGTGGGAGACGATCGCGTTGTACAGGCCGCCGTGCGGCTTCACGTAGCGGACGCGGGCGCCTTCGGTGGCGGCCAGCGCCTGCAGCGCACCGATCTGGTAGACGATGTCGTCCGCCAGTTCGCTGGGATCGATGTCCACGAAGCGGCGGCCGAATCCGGAGAGGTCACGGTAACCCACATGGGCACCGATCATCACGCCGGCCTGCACGGCTTCGCGGCAGGTGCGGCGGATAACGGTGGGATCGCCCGCGTGGAAACCGCAGGCCACGTTGGCGCTGGACACGGATTGGAACATCGCCGTGTCGTCACCCAGGGTCCAACGGCCGAAGGACTCGCCTACGTCGCTGTTCAGATCCATATACACCATTGTGATCCTCGTCTCATCGATTTACTCCTACTAGGATGCACCAAATTTAGCGATTGTTCAACAATCCTTCGATTCAACGATGTGACGATCGTGTAAATTCTGGAGTATGGCCACTTCTGCAGCAGCAACCCGGGGCAACTCCACAGCACTCTCAAGCGCATCAACGGCAGCAGCCCGGCTGCGCGTCGCCGTGCCGTCGGTGGCGGACAGGGTGGCCGATGAACTGCGCCTGCAACTGGCTGAAGGAATCCTGCTCCCGGGCGCACGGCTGACCGAATCCACGATTGCCGAGGACCTCGGCGTCTCCCGCAACACGGTGCGCGAAGCTTTCGCCGAGCTTGCAAGCGAACGGCTGGTGATCCGGCACCCCAACCGCGGGGTTTTTGTAGCCAGCCTGGAAGCCGGCGATATCCACGACGTCTACACCGTCCGCCGCACCATCGAAGTCAGCGCCATCCGCGGCGGGGGCAGCCCGGAAGCGGTGGCGGCCGTGCGGGCGGCGGTGGAGGAAGGCAAGCTCGCGGCCGCCGCGAACGACGACGAGGGGCTGGGCACCGCAAACCAGCACTTCCACGGCGCCATCGTGGCCATGGCCGGCAGCCGCCGGCTGAACACCATCATGTCCCAGGTCCTGGCCGAGATGCGGCTGTTCTTCCACAAGGCCACGATGGATGCGCACTTCTACAGCGGCTACCTCAAGGACAACGAGGAGATCTGCGAGGCACTGGAGGCCGGCGAGTTCGAGCGGGCCGCCGAGCTGCTGCTGGCGTACCTTGACCGCTCCGAGGAGAAGCAGGCCGAAGTCCACGGGGAATAGGGCGGGGCTGCGCGGATCATGCTGACCATCTCGGCGGCTACGCCCGCTTCCGCTCCACGTCAGCAACACCGGCGTACGCAGCCTGCGTGCCCTTGCGGGTTGCGGCCAGGGCCGCAGCTATGGAGGCGAACGCAGCGGCCTCGGCCAGCGGCTCACCGGCGGCGAGCCGTGCGGCCACGGCGCCGGTGAAGGCATCGCCGGCGCCCGTGGTGTCCACAGCATGGACCTTGACCGGAGCGATCCTGGTAACACGGTCCGCGCCGGCGGACGCCGAGTCCAGGACAACCGACCCGCTGGATCCGAGGGTGACCACGACCCGCTTTAAGCCGCGCGCGGCGAAGCGCTCCCGGACCTGGTCCCACGCGGCGTCGTCCGCTTCGGCATCAGGCATCTCCCCTGCCCCCAGGAACAGCGACGCTTCGTGCGCGTTGACCAGGAGCACGTCGGTCAGGTCCGCCAGGCTCTGCGGGATTTCGCCGTAAGGCGAGAGGTTCAGCAGGACCGTCGCACCGGCGTCGTGCCCCTTGACGGCGGCGGCTTCCACAGTGTCCAGGCTGACCTCGAGGCAGAGGCACACCACGGAGGCGCCGTCGAACGCGTCCGCGGACGCCGCGACATCGGCGGGCGCAAGGGTTCCGTTGGCTCCGGCGGAAATGATGATGTTGTTCTCGCCGTGCTGGTCCACCGCGATCACGGCGACTCCCGTGGCCGCGGACTGCGACGTGCGCACATGCGAAATGTCCACGCCGGCGCCCGCGGTGGAGGACAGGAGCATCTCGCCGTTGGGGTCGTCCCCCACTGCCCCGACCAGGCTGACTGCCCCGCCCAGCAAGCTTGCCGCCACGGCCTGGTTGGCGCTTTTGCCGCCGGGATTGACGGCGAATCCGGTGCCGTGCACTGTCTCGCCCGGCAGCGGGAGCCGTTCGCAGTAGATGGTCAGGTCCGCGTTCAGGGAGCCGACGACGACGATCCGGCCGTGCGCGTCCGTTGCGGCGCTCATTCGGCCACCTCGGCTTCAACCGGCTTGGGGATCAGGAGCGAGGCACCGAAGGCGGCAACGGTGATGACCAGGCCGACCACCACGACGGTCAGGTACGACGCCTTGGCGTCCCCGAGCGCCGAGGTTGCCACCAGCACGGCCGGAAGCACCAGGAAGCTGAGCCCTGCGCCCAGGTTGAAGGCACCGGCGTTCATGCCGGGCAGGAAGCCCGGGTTTCCGGCGGGCGAAAGCACCACTCCGAGTCCGTTCAGCATGATGTTGACCGTACCGGCGTACATGATGCCCAGCAAGACCGTACCGGCGACCATCATCGGCAGGCTGCCCAGGCCGAAGAAGGCGATCAGGGCCAGCGCGGCGATGCTGCCCAGCAGGCCGATGCGCAGCACCCTGGTGTATCCAAGGACCGGTGCCAACCGGCCGCTGAGCGGGCCAACCACCCAGCCGAGCAGGGCGTACGGGGTCAGGATGATCAGCGACATTTCCGTGGGACCCACTCCGAAGCCCGGAGCGGCCGCCTGCACATACGCCGGGACGATGCCGTTGATGACGGCGAAAATCCCGGTCATGGTGAGCGTGGTGGTTAACAGGGGCGCCCAGGTGGAGCGCTGGCGCAGGTGCACGATCTCCACCATGGGCTCCTTGGAACGCTTTTCGACGGTCCAGAAGGCGTAGAAGGCGACGGCGGCGACCGCCACCAGCCCGATGGCCAGCATCAGGGTGCCCGCCGAGAAGCCGCCCACCAGCTTGGAGCCCTCATTGAGGGCGGTCAGTAGCGCGCCGACAGCAACAACAATGAAGAAGACGCCGAGCCAGTCCATCGTGGTGCCGGCCGCGGGCTTGCTTTCGCCGGCCAGGAGAGCGATCAGTGCGATGGCCACCAGGGCCAGGACCACCATGAGCCAGAAGATGCTGCGGAAGCCGAAGTGTTCGGCAAAGTAGCCGCCCACAAAGGAGTCGACGCCGGCCACGCCCCCGTTGACTGCCGTGATGAGGCCCATGAGCGTCCCGTATTTGCGCGGGTTGCTGACCGCGGAGCGCAGCATGATGAGGCACAGCGGCACGGTGGGACCGCTGACGCCCTGGATGATGCGCCCCACGAAGAGCCAGGTGACGTCCGGGGCCAGTGCGGCGATGACCGAACCGACGGCCATCAGCAGCATCATGCCGATCAGGATCTTCTTCCGTCCGATGATGTCGCTCAGGCGCGGCAGGAAGAGGGAAAACAGCGCGGCCGCGGTGAAGAACCAGGTCTGGGACAGGCCGATGACGGCCTGGTCGGTGTTGAGTTCCTTCCCCATGGTCACCAGGGCCGGGCTGAGCATGGAGGCGTTGAGCTGGAACGCCACGCAGGAGGCCAGCAGGGCCACCATCAGGGCGGTGACGTTGCCGCGGGTGGTTTTGGTTTCGGTGAGCGTGGTCATTTACTTGACCCCTCCGGCTGCTGCGCCGGCTGTGACGACGGCCGGGGCCGCCAGCACGGGTTCGCCGATTCGGATGAGGGCGTCGGTGACGAGGTCCCAGAACCGTGCATGGTCCAGGTCCACGGCGACGGAGGTGTTGCAGTCTGCCGGGGCCGGGGCACGGAAGTCTGCAACGGTCATCCCGAGGGTCAGCCTGCCGTGCAGTTCGATGTCCACCGGAACCTTGCGGGTGGTGACGATGCTGGGATCGATCACGTAAGCCACGGCGCAGGGGTCGTGGACCGGCGGGTGGTCGAAGCCCTGGGCGTCCTTGTAGGTCTTGGTGAAGAACTCCATCAGTTCCAGGACGAACCTGGCGGGTCCGGTTCCCACGGCGGCGATCTTCTCCACCACCCCGGGGGTGGCCAGCGCCTGGTGGGTGAGGTCCAGGCCCACCATCACCACGGGCCATGCCTCGTTGAACACGATGTGCGCGGCTTCTGGGTCGATGATGATGTTGAATTCCGCCACGGCGCTCCAGTTGCCCACGTGGTAGCCGCCGCCCATCAGGACCACTTCCTTGACGCGTTCCACGATGCGCGGTTCCTTGCGGGCGGCCATGGCGATGTTGGTGAGGCCGGCGGTGGGGACCAGGGTCACAGTGCCGGGTTCGTGCGCCATCACAGTGTCAATGATGAGGTCGACGGCGTGGCGCGGGTCCAGCTGGATGGCGGACTCGGGCTGGGCGGGGCCGTCCATGCCGGTTTCGCCGTGGATGTCCGGCGCAGTTTCGATGGTGCGCACCAGCGGGCGGTCGCAGCCGGCGGCGAAGGGGACGCCCGTGATGCCGGCGATTGTGCCGACGGACAGGGCGTTGCGGGTGACTTTTTCGAGGGTCTGGTTGCCCACCACCGTGGTGACGGCAAGCAGTTCGATATCGGGGTTGCCGTGCGCCAGCAGCAAGGCCACGGCGTCGTCATGCCCGGGGTCGCAGTCCAGGATGATCTTCTTGCGGGCAGGGGTCACGGGGTTGGGGTCCACGTCTATCTCCACGTCGTTGGGGGCCCGCCCGGAGGCAGGGTGCTAAAGCAAACAGGGAGATCATGGCACCTTACGAAGGGTTACGTCAAGCGCTTAACGTTAATGGCGTTAAGCGCTTGACGCCACGCGGGGGGTGATCCGCAGGTGGAGCGGCACAAGGGCTCACCGCGCCCACTACGATCGAGGGTATGGAATCCGCGCACCACGTACAGCACCAACCGGGCACCGGACCCAGGGCCGCAGCGCCGCGGGTCACGGCGGCCATGGTTGCCGCCCGCGCGGGGGTTTCCACGGCCACCGTTTCCCTGGTGGCCAACGGCAAGACCCGCGGCCGCGTGTCGGAAGACAACATTTCGCGCGTGCGGGACGCCATCTCCGAACTGGGCTATGTGGTGGACGGCATCGGGAGCTCCCTGGCCAAGGGAGTGAGTTCGATTGTCATCCTGGTGGCGCCGGACATCTCCAACCCGTTCTTCGCCAAGGTGATCGCCGGCGTGCGCGAATCGCTGGGCGCCGACTACCAGCTGCTCCTGTCCGTCACGGAGGCCGGCGAGTTTCCGCAGGCCGACGATGTCCGGAAGCTGATGGCGCTGCGGCCCGCAGGCCTGCTGGTGGATGCCCCCGACGCCGAATTCCTGGAGGAACTGTCCACTACGGGCCCGCTGGTGCTGCTGGACGCTCCCGGCCTCGAGGCCTACGCCCCGTCGGTGAACCTCGATGTGGCGCACGGCGCGCGGGAGCTGGCAGCGCACCTGGCCGCGGCTGGGCACAAATGCGCGGCGTACGTGGACAGCGTGACGGGAACGGCCACGTTCGATGTGCGGCGCACCGCGTTCCTCGAGGAGGCTTCGGCGCGCGGGATCTCAGTGCCGTCCGAATGCATCATCAGCACCACCATCGACGTGGGGACGGCGGCCGCGGCGTTCGCCCGGGCATGGCCGCAGTGGCGGCGGAACGGGGTCACCGCCGTCGTCTGCGGTACCGATACGCACGCCTACGGCGTACTGCAGGAAGCCCGCGTTGCGGGGGTTCGGATCCCCGAAGAGCTGGCGGTGGCGGGTTTCGATGACCTGCCGTATTCCGCCACCAGCAATCCGGGCCTGACGAGCGTGCATCTGCCGGCCACGCCCCTCGGACTGAAGGCCGGCGAGCAGTTGCGCTCCCTCATGGAGGGCCGTCCGCTGGAGCAGCCCCAGGTGACGCTGGAAAGCTCCCTGGTGATCCGGGGATCAACAGCCTGACGGGCGTCCCTCAGCCCCGGTTCTGGTCCACCCGTTCGCGCTGCCGCCGGTACGCCCTGATCGAAACCCAGGCAATCACGGCTGCAAGCGCGGCATAGACGGCGTAATTAAGGTATTTGGAGTACTCCTCGATGAGGTGGTACTGCGCTCCGAGGAGCACGCCGAGGCCGATCAGCAGGCCGTTCCAAAGCCCGCTCCCGGCAATCGTGAAGATACTGAACGTGGCCAGGTTCATTTTCTCCGCACCGGCGGGCAGGGAAATCAGGCTGCGCACCCCGGGCAGGAAGCGGCCGAAGAACACCGCCGACTTGCCGTGGCGCTGGAACCAGTCGGCGGCCTTCTCGAAGTCCTCCCGGTCCATCAGCGGCAGGCGGGACAGCCCGCGGATGGACCGCTCCAAGCCAAGCTTCGCGCCGATCCAGTACAGCAGGAGCGCGCCGGCGTAGGCGCCCAGGGTGCTGGTGAGGAACACGAGGGCCAGGCTCATGCTCCCCTGTTTGGTGAGGAAACCCGCCAACGGCAGGATGACCTCGCTGGGGATGGGCGGGATGATGGTTTCGGCAAAGGTGAAGAGTCCGACGCCCCACTCCCCCAGCGCATCGATGCCGCGGGCGGCGAAGCCGGCTATCCCGGTGAGCTCGTCAACGGCGTTTGCGGTAGTCATGGCGGGCCTTCCTGAATGTCAGCGGGCTGCGGGGCGGAACCTCATGAAACCAAACGCCGAGGAGAGCAGGAGCATCCCGCCGCCCAGGGCGACCAGGTATCCCGCGAGGGGAACGGTCGCCTCCCCGGCCCTGCCGGAATCCGGAGGTGCCGCTGTCAGCGTACGGGCTGAGCGGGACGGCACCGGCGATGCCGCGCCCGCCGGCGGCGCGGTAAAGCTTGCGGCGGACGGCGCCCCGGCGGACGCCGAGGGGGCGGGGGCTGAACCCTCACTGGCGACGATTTGCTGCGCCGGCACGTTATCCGCGCCGGAACCGGGGCCTGGGGGCTGTGTGTCTGCGGGACCGGCGCCGCCTTGCGCGGGTCCGGGGCTGACTGCTCCTGCCGGTGCAGTTGCAGGCGATGTGGGCGCCGGGGAAGGCGGCCCGCCGGAGACGCAGAAACGGCCCGCGGCAGCCGGAACCTGCTTGTCCGGGCAGGGTTCGGCACTTGCAGGTGCAGCGAAACCCAGGAAGAAGGCTGCGGCGACGGACAGCACCGCGAGGATGCAGGGAAGCATTCGACCGTTGCGCATGTCACCCTACGCTACCTGCTCCGGAGAAATCCGTCCTGCCGCCCGGGGGCCTGAACCTAGCGCCGGGCGGTGAAGCGGGCGGGCGCGCCCCCGCCGTCGGAGAGGTCTGCAAGCACCCGGCCAATGGCCGGCGTGAACTTGAACCCGTGGCCGGAGAAGCCCGCTCCCACCACCACCGGACCAAAACGGTCCAGCACGAAGTCCTCGTTGGCGGTGCTGGTGTACGTGCAACTGATGGGAACCGCCGACTCCGCGTCCACGCCCGGGAGCCACTCCCGGACGTAACGCACCAGCGCCTCCAGCTGGACAGGTTCGGGGGTAAAGCTGCGCGCGTCCGGGTCCGTCACGGGCCCCACGCCGTGCCAGCCCGCCTTGACGCCCTCGCCAGGGGTGAGCATGCCGTAGACGGGGCTGTACCAGTACGCGTCGCGGGGATCATCCGGGTCCGGGTTGTGGTTGAAGCTGGGCCAGGCCAGCGAGTCGTCCAGCGGCGTGAAGTGCGCAGGCTGCTCCTGCGTGACCACAAGCTCCGGCAGCGTGACCCGGTTCCCGAGGAGCTTGCCGGTCCACGCGCCGGCGGTGACCACCACACGGCGCGCGGTGATCTCGCCGGAGTCGATAACGACGACGGCGCGGTCGCCGTCAACGCGGATGTCGCGGACCGGCGTTGAGTAGTCAAAGCGGGCGCCGTGCGCCTCGGCGGCCTGGCGCAGCGCCAGCAGCGCGTCGGCGGCGCGGACCCGTCCCGAACCGGGCACCACCAGCACGTCGCTCCGGAAGTTCATGCCCCGCCAGCGCTCCGCCGCCTCGGCTGCCGGAATGAAGTGGCTCTCAATGCCCCGTGCCGCGTGCGACGAACGGACCTCCCGCAGCCGCCGGACGTTGCCGTGGTTCACCAAGCCCACGAGGTCCAGGAGCTGCGTGCCTGTTTCCCCCTCAAGCTCGCCCCAGAGGTCTTTGGCCTCGGTGACCAGGTCCAGGTAGTCGGCCTCGGCGTAGGCCATGTTGAAATTGCGGGTCGCACCGTGGGAGGCGCCGATGTGATGCCCCTGTTCAAACTGCTCCAGCAGGACCACAGACCTGCCGCGGCGGGCAAGCTGCCACGCGGCAGCGGATCCCATCGCGCCTCCGCCGACCACGACGACGTCAACTTCCACCACAGCTCCACCCAGTTCGATCCCGCGGCCTCGCCAAGAGGCCTGTTGCCGGGACCCATTCTCCCGGATTGCCCGGCTCAGCCCGCGAAAGTTACATCCTTGCTGTCCTCAACCGCAGCCGTGCGGCCGGGAGCCGTGTGATATTTCCAGTAGAGGTTGGTGTGCGCAATGACCTTGTCCGGCGGCGGGGCACCCCACTCGCTCTGGTCCTCCGTGGTGTGCGCATCGCCAACGAGGGTCACGTCGTAGCCGCGGACAAAGGCGCCGTGGATGGTGGAGCGGATGCACTCATCCGTCTGCGCGCCGGTCACCACCAGGCGTCCGACCGCTGCTCCGGCCAGCACATCTTCGAGGTCGGTGTCCTCGAAGGAGTCCGCGAACGACTTGTGCACCAGCGGTTCCGGATCCTGCCGCTGCAGTTCCGGAACGTACTGCCAGGCATCACTTCCCTTTTCCAGCTGCTCATCCGAGTGCTGGACCCAGACGATCGGCACGCCTTCGCCCCGCGCTTTGTCAACGAGGGCGGCGATATTGGCGACGACGGCGTCGCGCCGGTGCACATCGGCCACCACTCCGTTCTGGACGTCGATCACCAGCAAGGCGGTGTTGGGTCGATCCGACAGTGTGGTCATTACGGGCTCCTCAGTGTTTGCCGGGACACGCGACGGCTCTGGAGTGGCATCCGTTGCATGCATTTTACGTGGGCTTAACTTGATCGGTCTTGTGAGCCTACAAGGGGCCGGGACAGACTTGAAGCACTTGATGAACCGATCAATTCTGATCGTTCGACCAGACCAGCGGAAGCTGTTCGCAGAGATGCGTTCGGCCCGTTTTCGCGGCGAAGCTGCCGGCGGGCCGGTTCCGCAGACCGGAAGGATTAGTTATGGCCGGGAAGTTTGAAGTTTTCGTCGATGCAGAGTTGCAGTACCGCTTCCGGCTGACGACGCCGGAAGGAGCCGAGCTTGCCGTGTCAGGCGCCTACCGCGACAAGCAGTCGGCGGTGGCGGCCATCGAAGCGGTCCGCGAGTGCGCGGGAATGGGGCTGATCAGCGACCTCTGCCCTGCCGGCAGTTCGGTCCCGGCGCCCGCCCAGGCACCGGCTGCTGCGACGCCTGCCCCCGTCCCCGCGGCCTGCGACCCCCGGCGGTTGCCGGTTGACGGCTTCCGCAAGCACGCCGCGGTCCGCCGGCCCCCCGCCGTCCCGCACTGGTCGGGGGCTGCCTGACCCGCGGCCGGTAACGTGGTACGCAGTAGAGGGAGCATGCTGCGACCTGCCGTGCGCGGAGGGATTCACGTTGTCAGAAGATTCGAACACCGGAGAGCCGGATCCGAGGGGCCGGCTGACGTCCCGGATCCTCCGCGGCGGCACCGAGCCCGATCCGCGGTTTACCCTGGCGAATGAGCGGACGTTCCTGGCGTGGATCCGGACGTCGCTGGCCCTGCTGGCCGGTGGCGTTGCGGTCGAAGCCTTTATGGCCGAGCTCCTGGGCCCCGAACTGCGCAAGACCATTTCAGTCCTGCTGCTGGTCCTGGCGCTGCTGATCGGCGGCGGCTCGTTCTTCCGGTGGGTGAACGTGGAACGGGCCATGCGGCGAAAAGCACCCATGCCGCTCCCCCTTATGGCCCCGGTACTGGCAATCGGCGGGGCCCTCGTGGCAGCCATCATGGTGGTTTTCGTTATCGTCCGGCCGGCCTGAGCATGGCCGACCGCAGCGGTGCCTCCTGGCACGGCGATACCGGCCTCCAGCCGGAACGCACTGACCTGGCCTGGAGCCGCACCACCCTGTCCATGGTGATCGCTGCGTCAGTCTTCCTGCGGTGGATGCCCCACCACGGCTGGTTTGTCGGGACGCTGGTCGGCGGCGCCGTCGTCACCGCGCTGGCCATCAATCTCACCCAAAAGCGCCGGTTCCATCGGGCCGTCCGGGGCATCAGGCAGGAAACCATGCCACCGCATATAGGTTCGACGGCGGCGGTCGCCGCCAGCGTCGTCGTCCTCGCCCTGCTGGGGATTTACACCGTACTGTTCCTCCCGCTGCAGCCGTGAGCGGAGCATACCCGGCGCGACGGCCTGCCGTGGCACCGGGAGGCGTGTCAGAAGAGCGTCAGCTGGCCGTCTGCTGATCCGCTGGAGTCGGGCAGCGCCCCTTCTGGCAAGCTCATTCCCACCATTTCCTTGACGTCCGGAAGCAGTTCGCCAATGCAGGTCTGACCCTCCAGCACCGGGATCACCGCCATGTTTGCACTGCCTTCGGTGCTTAAATCTGCCACTGGGTGAGTTTATGGCAGGGCACCGACGCTGACGGGGCGACACTCCACTGTGCACCCGGTGGGGCTCGAACCCACGACCCGAGGATTAAAAGTCCCCTGCTCTCCCAGCTGAGCTACGGGTGCGCCGTCGTCTGCTCACGCCTGGCCCTCCATGACGACGGCGGGTTGCCCGGAACTGTTGACCGGGGCGGCAGAGGGCCGCTTCGCGGTCGGTTCCGTGACGCCGGCGGGCCTGCGGACCCGTCGCCACGCCCACGGCAGCAGATACCTGCGGGCCCAGACGAGGTCCTCGGCCCTGGCCCGGCGCCAGTCGCCCTGTGTCAGGTCTCCCGCTGGCAGAGGCTGCAGCGGGTGCCCCACCCCAAGCGCATCGAGCACCCTCATCGCCACGGCATGGTGACCCAGCGGGGACAAGTGCAGCCTGTCCGGGTCCCACATCCGCGGGTCCCGGAGCTCCCGCAGTCCCCAGAGATCGGCGATGACAGCGTTATGCCGGGAGGCGATCACACGGATGTTTTCGTTGAAGACTGCGACTTTGCTCCGGTTACGGCCCAGCACGGGCGTAGATCCCCAGTCCGGCCCGGTGAAGAGCACCAAAGTGGCACCGGAAGAACCCAGGAGTGCCACGCCGTCGTCGAGCCTGTCAGCGAGTTTGTCCGGATCGCTGCCGTGGAAGACCATGTCGTTGCCTCCGGCGGAGAGCGTGATCAGATCCGGCTGCAGGACCAGCGCCGGACCGGTCTGCCGGGCCAGGATCTGGTCCAGCAGGAGGCCGCGCACGGCCAGATTCGCGTACGCGAAGTCCGCTCGGCCGGCAGACAGTTCCTCTGCCACACGGTCGGCCCAGCCGCGCACTCCCCCGGGACGCCGGGGGTCGGGGTCGCCCACTCCTTCGGTGAACGAGTCCCCCAGCGCCACGTACCGGCGCCACGGGTGCCCGTCCACAATGGCCGGATACCCCGCGCCGCGCACACCACCTTGGGGCTGGCGCCCTGACAGGTCCTTGTCATTCGTTGTCACCACACACCTCCTTGTGGGAAGCCTGCGCCCTTTCCCTGATTAACCACCGAACCGGTCCACATGTTCCGTAAATCGGGCGGAATGCCGTGTTTGTGAAAGGAATGCTTGATGCTCACCGGGTGTTAAAAAGAGTGTCCGCTGTTATGGGTTACACCGGACTGACGGGAAGGTAATGAGCAGGAAAATCGAAACAGTCGAGGACGACGCCGGGAAGGTCATCAGCTACCACCGGCACCCCAACGGCGGCGGCCTGATCGGCCGTGGGGCCGACGTGGATGAGTCGTCCTTCATCAGTTCAACCGCCTATGTGGAGGCCGGCGCCCAGGTGGGGGCCGGATGCCGGGTGGGCGGCGGCAGCTGGATCGACCGGCGTGCGCGTGTCGGCCACAAAGTGGTGATCGGCGATGCTGTGTACGTCGGGCAGGGAGCGGTGATCGGCCACCGGGCCCACATCGGCAGCCACTCCAAGATCGGAGCGGGCGCCGTGATAGGTCACGGAGTCCGCCTCCACGGCGACAGCAAGGTGGCCCAAGGCAGCCGCCTCCCGGCCAGGACCAGGGCCACGGTAAGTTCTCCGCCGCGGTCCCTTCCGGATGGGAAGCGCCAGGCCCGCGAGGCTGCCTGAGACCGCCGGTTCACCGGCGATCCCGCCCATGCCGATTGAGTCAAAGGGCGGGCCCAAAGCCTCTCGTGGACCGCCCCTAAGTTGGATTACCTTGGGCCATACCCACCGTTAGGTTATCGAAAGCTGGGACGCGTGATGGGTGGCGCAAGGGATTCTGATGGCGGCCTGGACCGCGACGACGGCAGCGCCCCGGAAGAAGTTCCCCTCCCGGCAGTTCCGTCGGCTACCAGCCGGGAAACTGTCGTTGCCAGGCAAGAGGAACAGTTTGGCGGCATCAAGGTGGGTGCGGCCTTCTTTGGCTGGCTGACGGCGACCGCGATGACGGTTTTGCTCGCTGTCTTCGTTGTGGCCGCCGGGAGGGCGGGGCTTCTGTCCGGCGTGGGCGTGGCCGCAGGATCCGGCCTAATACTCCCATGGCCCGGTGGCGTCGCCGGCGTGGCCCTGCTTCTGGTGGTCCCCTTCTTCGCGTATTTCTCGGGCGGCTACGTTGCCGGACGGATGGCGCGGTTCAACGGCGTCGGCCAAGGCCTCATGGTGTGGCTGTGGGCTGTTATCGTGGCCGCGGCAGTGGCCCTCGTGGCCATGGTGGGTGGCATTATCGGCGGCGGGCAATTCAATGTCTGGAACATGCTCAATGAGTTTCTTCGGCTCCCCGTAGCTGAAGCCCCGGTGAGTACAAGCAGCATTATCGCGGCCATCGCCGTCGCCGCCCTAGCTCTGCTGGGCTCCGTTCTGGGCGGCATGGTTGGAGTTCATTACCACCGGAAAGTGGACCGGGCGGGCTTCACACCGGCGGAAAAGTACTTCCACCCCTAGGCCCGGCTCAGGCCTCGACGGCAGCTGCGAACCGTTCGCCGTTGAAGTATTCCAGCTGCCAGCCGTCAACGGCGTGGTGGTGGGCGAGGTTGAGCACGGCGTTGTCGACGCTCTGCAGCGTACGGCCGATGGCGCGGCTGAGGCTCACGCGGATGAGCGTGCCGTGGGCCACCACCAGGACGCGGCGGCCGCGGAACTCTTCGGCCAGGGCTTCCAGCGCGGTCAATCCGCGGCTGGCTGCCTCGTCTTCGCTTTCCGCACCGCGGAAACCGCCCGGGATGCGCAGGGCTTCAAGTTCGGGGCCGGCCTGCAGGCCCTCCGCCGGTCCAAAGCTGCGCTCGGTGAGCTCCGGCACGTGCCGGGCCACGCTGAGGCCCAGCCCGTCGGCAATCAGGTTGGCAGTTTCAGCAGCACGGCTCAGCGGCGAGGATACGATCGCGTCCCACTCGTGGCCGGACAGGGCCGCGGCGGCGTCGCGCGCCTGTCCGCGGCCGACATCGTTCAGCGGAATGTCCGTGGATCCCTGCAGCCTGCGCTGCGCATTCCAGTCAGTCTGGCCATGTCGGACAAGGGCGAACGTCGTAAGGGTCATACCTTCCATTGTGCCTTGACCCGTTGGGATTATCGTTGGAGACCACTATCGGACGCAGGAGGGACGATGGCACGCATCATCATCACCGGCTCAACCGACGGACTTGGACGGGCTGCCGCACAGTCCCTCCACGACAAGGGCCACGAGGTCATCGTGCACGCACGGAGCGTCCACCGGCTGGCCGCGATACAGGATCTCCTTGACCTCGGCGCCACAGGCGTAGTCGGCGACTTGTCGGACATCGAGCAAACACGCGACCTCGCCCGCCAAGTGAACCGAAGCGGGCCGGTGGACGCCGTGATTCATAACGCTGGCGTGCTCCACCGCCCGCACATCTTCCAGGTCAATGTCGTTGCCCCGTACCTCTTGACCGCACTCATCCATCGCCCTCGCCGGCTGATCTACCTCAGCAGCGGCATGCACCGCGGGGGCCGGGCCTCCCTTGCCGCCATCGGTCAGGGCGCGCAGCCACACAACGTCTCCTATTCCGACAGCAAGCTCTACCTCACCACCCTGGCCGCAGCCATTGCCCGTCTGTGGCCGGACGTTCTGACCAACTCTGTGGACCCCGGCTGGGTCCCCACCAGGATGGGCGGCGCCGGCGCTCCGGACGACCTGCGGCTCGGTCACCTCACCCAGGAATGGCTTGCCGCCAGCGACGACCCGGAGGCGCTCACCAGCGGCGGCTACTGGCACCATCAGCACCGGGAAAAGGCACACCCCTCCGTCTACGACCAACGGTTCCAGGCTGAGCTCCTCAACCTCCTCGCCCGCCTCACCGGAGAAAGCCTCACTTAAGGCCCGTGGCCTTCAGGAACTGCCCCCTACGCTTGGGCGGGCAGGCCTCCGGTGCTGGCTCGCACCACCAGTTCCGCCGGATAGATGACCGGTTCCATTGGCGTCTCCGGATCTTCAATTCGGCGGATCAGGAGCTGGCCTGCCGTGACAGCCATATCCACCATCGGCTGCGTGACTGTGGTCAGGTCCAGGCCGTTGCCGGCCGTGAGCCCGTGGTTGTCAAAACCTACGACGGCGACATCCCGGGGTACCGTCCGGCCCCGGCTTCGTAGGGTCTCGATGACCCCCAGCGCCATAAGGTCCGATGCGGCAAACACCCCGTCCAGCTCCGGCACCTCGGCTAGCAGGTTCCGGGCGGCGTCGGCGCCGCCCGCCGTCGTGAAATCCCCGTGGCTGACGGGTCCGGGACGAAGGCCGGCCTCACGAAGTCCCTGCTTCCATCCTTCCAGCCGATCCGCGGCGGCGGTCATGTCGGCCGGCCCGGCTACGGTTCCGAGGTTGGTGCGTCCTATGGAGGCAAGGTGCCGTGCCGCCAAACGGCCGCCCTCGAAGTTGTCCAGGTCCACGAACGGGACGCCCAGCCCTGTGTCCCACGGCCTGCCGATCAGGACAGTGGGGAGGCCCGTTTTGGCGAGCGTCTCCGCCCAGTCGTCGGCGCGGTGGTGGGACACCACGATCGCACCGTCCACGTGGCCGCCGCGAAGATAGCGCATGGTCCTGGCAGAGTCGTCGCCCGCACGGGACATCAGCAGAACCAGTTGCATGTCCGTCCCCCGGAGGGCCTCGTTGACGCCGGTGATGACGGCGGCGAAGAAGGGATCCATCATGACCCGGGCATCCGGCTCCGGAATGACCAGCGCAATCGATGCGGTGCGTTTGGTCACCAGACTGCGCGCCGCACGATTCGGCGTGTATCCCAACGCGACGATCGCGGCGTCAACGGCGGCCTGGGCTTCCGGGCTCACTTTGAGGCCGCCGTTGATCGCCCTGGACGCCGTGGAGCGGGACACCCCTGCCGCCGTCGCAAGATCTTCAAGCGTGGGGCTCGGCCGCCCTGCCTGAGGGCGGCCGGGCCGGAGCGTCTGTTCCTTCATTACACCGACAATACGACACCTGACGCTGAAGCGGATGCGAGGGTGTCGGCGGCCGGAACTGCATTCTCCGCCGCCACCGAGGAATACCAGAGAGCGCTGGCCTTCGGGATGCGCTCCTGGGTTCGGTAGTCCACCCGGACCAGGCCGAAGCGCTGGTGATAACCGAAGGACCATTCGAAGTTGTCCAGAAAGGACCAAGCGAGGTAACCGCGGACGTCGACTCCGTCTCCCATCGCATCGTGCACCGCGCGGAGGTGGGCAGCGAAGAACCCGATCCGGTCCTGGTCGTCCACGAAACCGGCTTCATTCGGAACGTCATCATAGGCTGCCCCGTTTTCCGTAATGAAAACCGGGATGCCCGCGGGACCGGTGTATTCGAGCTGCAGACGGTTGAGCAGCCGGCGCAGTCCCTCGGGCTGGACCTCCCAGCCCATGCCGGTAACCGGCAGCCCGCGGGGCACAGAGCGCGCACCGTCAGCGGCGACAAACGGAGAGGAGACGGGGCGCACCGCAGCCACCTCCGCACCTGCCGGGTCCGGGTGCTCCGCCGGGTCCTTGGTGACGGATTCCCCGTGATAATAGTTGACGCCAAGCAGATCGAGCGGCGTGGAGATGATCGCCAGGTCGCCGTCCTGGATGCGTTCGGCCAGACCCAGGTCCGCTACATCCGCCAAGAGATCGGAAGGGTATTCCCCCTTCAGTATCGGGTCCAGGAAGATCCTGTTGAACTGGCCGTCGATCCGCCTGGCGGCGTCCCGATCACTTTCGCTGGCAGGGTCCCGGGGGTCGGCGACGGTCAGGTTCAAGGTGATGCCCAGGGTGGCATCCGGGTCAAGGCGGCGCAGTTCGCGAGCCGCCAGTCCGTGGCCGAGCAGCAGATGGTGGGCTGCGGCCAGTCCCGCCCGGGGGTCCTGCCTTCCGGGCGCGTGAATTCCGGCCGCATATCCCAGGAACGCCGAGCACCACGGTTCGTTGAGGGTGGTCCAGATTCTGACCCGGTCCCCCAGCGCCGCATGCATGGTGGCGGCGTACTCCGCGAAGCGGTAGGCGGTGTCACGGTTGGTCCAGCCGCCGTTGTCCTCCAGCGACTGCGGCAGGTCCCAGTGGTACAAGGTCAGCCACGGCGTGATTCCGGCGGCCAACAGCTCGTCCACCAGCCGGGAGTAGAAGCGGATACCTTCGGAGTTCGGCGTCACGCCATCCGGCATGCAGCGCGCCCATGACGTGGAAAAGCGGTATGCCTTCATATTCAGGTGCTTCATGAGGGAGACGTCCTCCGCGTAGCGCCGGTAGTGATCGCATGCCTCGTCACCGTTATGTCCGTCGGCCACCGCGCCGGGCAGCCGCGCGAAGGTATCCCAGATCGAGTCCTGCCGGCCGTCAACGTGTGCGGCGCCTTCGATCTGATAAGCGGCTGTTGCCGCGCCCCACAGGAAGTCCTGTGGGAAGGAAAGTGGGGTGTTACTCATCCCTTTACTGCTCCTTGCATGATGCCTGATACGAGTTGCCGCCCTGCCGCGATGAACAGGAGCAGCAGCGGGACCGTCGCCAGTACGGCGCCGGCCAGGACTACGGAGTAGTCCACGAAATGGGCGGCCTGAAGCAGCTGCAGTGCCACCGGAAGAGTGGGGTTTGAGGGATCCAGGACGATGAACGGCCAGAAGAAGTTCGTCCAGGTGGCCACAAAGGTAAACAGTGCCAGCATGGCGGCGGCCGGCCGGGCGGCCGGGAATCCAATGTGCCAGAAGGCCTGGATCATGGAAGCTCCGTCCATCCGCACCGCTTCGATGAGCTCGTCCGGAAGGGCGTCCCGGAGATATTGGGTCATCCAGAACACTCCGAAGGCCGTGACAATGCCGGGAATTATGACGGCCCAGAGCGAACCGGTCCAGCCCAGCTTGGACATGACAATGAACAGCGGGACCACGCCGAGCTGCGTGGGTACCGCCATGGTGGCGATCACGAAGACCAGCAGCCCCTTGCTCCCGCGGAAGCGGAGTTTGGCGAACGCGAATCCGGCGAGGGTCGAGAAGATCACCACGGAGGCGGACGTGACGGTGGAGACCAGGATGCTGTTGCCCATGGCCTTCCAGAAAGGAATGCTGTCAAAGACCTTCGCGGCGTTGGCCAGGAAGTTCCCGCCCGGAAGGAGCGGGATGCCCCGGCTCAGCGCAGTGCTGTCGTGGCTGCCCACTAGGAAGGACCAGTACAGCGGGAACAGGGAGGCCAGCAGGACAGCGCCCAGGGCACCGTAGATCAGGGGTCCGGCACGCCGGATGTCCCCGGCGCCGCCGCGGTTGCGGGGCCTCCCCGCCCGCGGGTTGGGGCGCTTAGCGGCTGCCTTTGCGGCCCCTTTCCCGGCGGTCTGTCGGATCATGGGGATGGAGCTCATTTGCGGCCTCCCTGGTTGGCGATGCGCCGGGTGAGAAGGAAATTCACGAGGGCGATCAGCACAATCATCAGGAACAGCAGCCACGCCACCGCGGATGCCCTGCCAAAGTTGCGCTGGCCCCAGCCAAGCTCCCAGATGTACATGGTCAGTGTCTGCCACTGCCGGTCGGCGCCGCCGAGGCCGGACTGGTCAAACACCCGCGGCTCATCGAAGATCTGCAGCCCGCCGATGGTGGACGTGATGGCCACGAAAATCACGGTGGGCCGGAGCATCGGAACCGTCACCGACAGGAACTGGCGGACGCGGCCGGCGCCGTCGATGGTGGCCGCCTCGAAGACGTCGCGCGGGATGGCCTGCATGGCCGCGAGGAAGATCAGTGCGTTGTAGCCGATCCAGCGGAAGTTCACCATCGTGGCGATGGCAAAGTGGCTGGCAAGCTGGTCGGAATGCCAGCGGACCGGGTCGAGGCCCAGGAGGCCAAGGAATTCATTGACGAGTCCGAACTGGTCGGCAAACAGGTTGTTGAAGATCAGTCCAACCGCCACAGGAGCCACAACGAAGGGCACCAGCACCCCCATCCGCCAGAACGTCTTGGCCCGCAGGTTGGCGTCCAGCACCGCTGCGATCAGCAGCGCCAGCACCACTTGCGGCACGGAGGAGAGCAGGAAGATGCTCAGCGTGTTGCCCACCGCGTTCCAGAAGTACGGCTGCCCGAGGACAAAACCGAAGTTCTCTAAACCGATGAACTTGCCCTGGCCGCCGATCAGGTTCCAGTTGTGCAGTGACACCCAGCCTGTGTAGAGCAGCGGAAACAGTCCCGTGAGTGCAAACAGCAGGAAGAACGGCGAGATGTAGAGGTAGGGCGACAGCTTGACGTCCCACTTCGACACCTGCTGCGAAAACGCGAGCCGCCGGACGTCCCTGTTGCCGGGTTTTTCCTCGTCAGTTGATTGGCCTTGGGGCCTGACCCGGTCCGTTACTGACATGGCTTAGAGCGACTTCACAGCCGTGAGGAACTTCGCCCAGGAGGACTCGGCGTCGTCCGACTTGTCCACGTCAACACGGGTAAGAGCCTGCTGCATGGCGTCGTTGATGGCGAAGAACTTCGGCCCCTTGAACGGGGAGTCGCCCACGGCCTTGGCACGCTCTGCGAAGATCTTGCCGGTGGGGGCGTCATTGAAGAACGCGTTGGTCTGGCCCAGCAGTTCCTCACTGGTCAGCGCCTCAACCTGGCTCGGGAACGTGCCCTTGGCGGTGAACGCCTTGATCTGCTGCTCCGGGGCGGTCAGCCAGGCTGCGAGCTTCTTGGCCTCAGCCTGGTTCTTGCCCTGCGACGGGACGGTCAGGTAGGAACCGCCCCAGTTGCCGCCGCCACCCGGGAAGACGTTGGCGACGTCCCAGCCCTCGACGCCGGCGGCGTTGCCTTCAATGACGCCGAGCATCCAGCCGGGGCAAAGGGTCGTGGCGAACTTCTGGGACTGGAAACCGGCCACCCAGTCGTTGCTCCACTGGCCCAGGTGCGCCGAGAGGTTGTCCTGCGTCGAGGCGTTCAGGACCTTGGTGTAGACCTCCTTGACCTCCGGGTTGTCGGCGGCGATGACCGTGCCGGCCTCGTTCTCGTAGGCCTTCGACATCTGGTTGCTCATGCCCTGGTAGATGGCACCGGCGGAATCAAACCATGCCGGGCCAGTTCCTGCGGCAACGAACTTCTTGCCTGCGTCGAAGTAGCTGTCCCAGGTGGTGCCCAGCATTTTGGCGACAGACTCGCGGTCCGACGGCATCCCGGCGGCTTCAAGGAGTGCCCCGTTGTAGCAGACAGCCTCGGGACCGGAGTCCGTGCCGTATCCGATGAGGTGCCCGTCCTGGGTGGTGGCTGCCTCGGTCTTCCAGTCCAGCCAGCGGCCTTCCACGGCAGGATCCTTCAGATCCACGAACTGGTCCGGGTACTCCTTGAGTTCGGACAGCCAGTCGACCTCGATGGCCTCGATGTCCGAGAGGCCCGATCCCGCTGCCAGGCGCGTGGTCAGGTTGTCGCGCGCTTCGTTCGTGGTGGCGGCCTTCTTGTGCTGGATCGTCACGTTGGGGTTGAGGGTCTCGTATTCCTTGAGCAGGTTCTCGTAGCCGAACTCGTTGAACGTCGCGAGGCTGAGGGTGACCGGCTCCTTGCCTGTTTCGCCGGTGGGCCCGGCGTTCTTGGGGGCATCCGCCCCGCAGCCACTCAGGGCGAGGGTGAGGCAGGCGGCCGATGCCGACAGGGCGGCAAGTTTGCGGGGGAATTTCACGCGGGGACTCCTTTGTCAGGGTGTGGGGACCGGAAGAACAAGGGGCCGGCCGCCCCGGATCGGTACATGAGAGCGCTCCCAGATCGATCATGGGAGCGCTCTCACAAGCATGGTGTCCTACATCACGCCGAGTTGTCAACAACGGCATCGCTGCCCATTTCGAACCCTTGCCCGGCGCCGGATGCGGTGTTACGCTTCCCGGCGGGAGCGCTCCCACACCTCCGAGGTCACCGGGAGCAGGGCTCCAGTTCCCCGGCAGCCCCGTGTTCAGCCGAAGGGAAATCCGCCCCAACAGAGAGCAGGACCAACAATGCCGCTAGCCCACTTCCGCCTCCGGCCAGGGGCGCCGCAGCCCCGCCTCCGGAGGCCGTTGCGTCTCCACAGCCGACTCTTCGCCGGCAGCGTCGCCGTTCTGCTGGGCGCGCTGGCCACCAGTGCCGGTCCCGCAACGGCAGCCGAGGCCGCCGCACCGGCGAAGCTGGCCCCGGGACAGCCGCAGCCCGCGAAAGCGAAGACGGCGCCTGAGCTCGGTCCCAACGTCCGGATCTTCGACCCCAGCATGCCCGTGGCCGAGATCCAGGCCGAGGTGGACGCCATTGCGGCCACCCAGGTCGACGACGAAATGGGTACCAACCGGTACTCCCTGCTGTTCAAGCCCGGCACCTACGGCAGCGCCGAGGAGCCGCTGATCGTCCAGGTTGGCTACTCCACCGAGGTCGCAGGCCTGGGCGCCTCTCCCACGGATGTCACCATCAACGGGCATGTTGACGTGTACAACCGATGCCTGACAGCGGATAACTGCATCGCCCTGAACAACTTCTGGCGGTCCTTGTCCAACCTCACCATCAACGTCACGGGCCTCGAGGGCTGCCGGAGTTCGGCCAACTTCTGGGCCGCCTCGCAGGCTTCCCCGATGCGCCGGGTCAACATCACCGGCGGCAACCTGTCCCTGATGGACTACTGCACTGCCGGGCCGCAGTACGCCAGCGGCGGCTTCATCTCAGATTCGAAGACCGGCGCCGTCATCAACGGCTCACAGCAGCAGTACTTCGTACGTGACAGCAGCATCGGCGACTGGTCCAACGGAGTCTGGAACCAGGTCTTCTCCGGTGTGGACGGAGCCCCGGCGCAGTCCTTCCCCAATCCGCCGTACACCACCTTGGCCGGCACCCCGATCAGCCGTGAGAAGCCCTACCTCACCCTCGACGCCGACGGCCAGTACAGCGTTTTCGTTCCGGCGGTCCGCACGGACTCCGCAGGAACCACCTGGGAGAACGGCCCCACGGCCGGCCACAGCATCCCGTTGTCCGACTTCTACGTCGCCAGCCCCGCCGACTCGGTCAAGACCATCAACTCCCAGCTGGCGCGCGGCAAGAACCTGCTGCTGACCCCGGGCCTCTATGACGTCGACCAGAGCATCGAAGTCAAGCGTGCCAACACCGTGGTCCTTGGACTCGGCATGGCCACCCTCACCGCCGTCAACGGCGCCGTGCCGCTGACCGTCGCGGACGTTCCCGGCGTCGACATTGCCGCCGTCACCATCGATGCCGGCGAAGTGAGCTCTCCGACCCTGATGCGGATCGGCAAGGCCCGGGACTCCGACGCCGGCGGACCCTCCAACTCACTGAACCACAGCGACCCGGCCAACCCCACCACGCTCCACGACGTCTTCTTCCGCATCGGCGGACCGCACGTCGGGAAGGCCTCGCTCAGCCTGGAGGTCAACAGCGACAACGTGCTCCTGGACCACATCTGGGCCTGGCGCGCGGACCACGGAAAGGGCGTTGGATGGACCACCAACACCGGTGAGAACGGCGTCATCATCAACGGTGACAACGTCACGGCCACCGGCCTGTTCGTGGAGCACTACCAGGAGTACAACGTCATCTGGAACGGCGAGAACGGCAAGACCATCTTCTTCCAGAACGAGCTGCCCTACGACGCCCCGAATCAGGCCGCCTGGCAGCATGACGGGGTCCTGGGCTGGGCCGGTTACAAGATCGCCGATTCGGTCAAGACCCACGAGCTCTGGGGCGGTGGAAGCTACGTCTACAACAACGTCGACCCCACCATCCACGCCACCCGGGGCTTTGAAGTCCCGGTCACGCCCGGAGTAAAGCTCCACGGCCTCCTGACCGTCAACCTCGGCGCCGGCACCCTGGACCACGTCGTCAACGACACCGGCGCACCGGTATCGACGGATGCCGTCGGAGTACCCAGCTACGTGGCGAACTTCCCCTGAGCACCCCGCGTGGGCGGGTACTCATCGTCCCGTCCACGCGGCTCCCGGCTTCTGTCCCGCCGGATTCCGAGGGTCAGCCCGCGCTCTGCCGGCGCACGATCTCGTTGATCCAGACCGGTGCGAACGGTGAGGTGCAATTCGGCGGCGTCGGGTAGTCCTTGAGCACCTCGAGCCGTTCACCGATGTCGATCGCCCGGGCACGATACCCGGCATGGTGGATCCCGATCTGCGCCAGGCAGGTGTTCATCGCCCACTGCAGTCGGTCGGGTGCTTCCTTCATCTGCGCCTCGATGGTGTCGAGGAGGCCCGGCAGGTCGAGCCCCTCAGGGTTCTTCGCGACCCGCTCGCTGGTCAGCGCCCAGCCGGCGCCGGCCACCACCGGGTCTGAATCCGCAGTCCAGGCAACGCGCAGTTCCTCGGCGTGCGGGCTCCGCTTGACCACGTAATTCACCAGCCAGTCCTGTACCTTGGGCGCCCGCGACTGGCGCAGCATGACGTCCAGTTCCTCGCGGTCGAACTCCTTGGGCCGGCAGATCAACAACCCGAGCAGCCGGGCCGCAGTGTCCCCGGTCGCCCACAGTTCGCGGGCCAGGGTCTGCTGGGTCTTCAGCCGCTTAGCGATGGCGCGCAGCCTGGAGAGGTTCACGCCGTGATCATCGCCGTGCTTCTCGTTGACCGAGCGCACCCTTGGGTCTTCGAGCTGAGCCAGTTCGGCTTTCAACCCGGCAACTGTCGTCTCGGACATTCCAACCTCCCGGTCATTCACCCGCCGGTCCCCAGCCTACTGCCCAACGAAGGAGGGGCCGCCGGAAAACGGCCGCCCCTTCGCATCACGCGGCGTCGTCGACTGTAACCACAATCTTGCCGCGGGTGTGCCCCTCCATGTTGAGGCGGAAGGCATCTGCCGACTGCGCCAGCGGGAAGGTTTGCGCCACCTCAACCCGGAGGTTGCGCTCATCGACCAGATCGGCCAGTTCCTGCAGCTCGGCGCCTACGGGGTTTACCCACATCCAGGTACCGCCATGCTGCTCCACCTCGCTGTCCGCGATGGAGGCATGCCTGCCTCCATCAGCCAGGACAGCCAGCGTGGATTCGAGATTGCCGCCCACGAAGTCTGCGACGACCTCGACGCCGTCAGGGCGCAAGGCGCGCACCCGGTCTGCGAGTCCTTCGCCGTAGGTGACGGGCTCGGCACCGAGCGACCGGATGAAGTCGTGATTCTTTTCGGACGCGGTCGCAATCACCTTGGCGCCGCGCGACGCGGCAATCTGGATACCCAGGGACCCGACGCCGCCGGCGCCGCCATGGATCAACACGGTCTCCCCCGCCTTGAGGCCCAGGCGGTTAAGGACCTGGTATGCCGTCAGTCCCGCCAGCGGAAGGCCTGCCGCCTCGTTCCACGTCAGGGATGCGGGCTTGCGGGCCAGGAGCCGTTCCGGCAACGCGATGTACTCGGCGAAACTGCCGCCGTGGACATAGTCTTTGCGGCCATAGGAAATGACTTCATCGCCGGGCTGGAAATGCGGCGCATCGATGCCGACCGACTCTACGACGCCGGCCACATCCCACCCGGGGATCGCCGGGAACTGCAGGTCCATGGCTGCGTCGAGGTAGCCGGCCATGATCTTCCAATCGACCGGATTCACCGCCGCCGCCTTGACCTTGACCAGGACCATCCCCGGCCCGACCTTCGGCAGGGGCTCCTCCGTCAACCCAAGGACGTCCGGACTTCCGTATTCGCTGTAAGTAATTGCCTTCATGCAGGCCTCAACCGATATCTTCCTGCCACTATTCCGGACCTATCCGGCAGACCCCGACTGCTCCGCGTAGGCGGTGGCCCGGTCGCGCACCTGCCGAACATAGGAATCGGACTGGTTGTAGGAGAGCACCGCGCCGGTCCACCCTCCGGCGGTGGTGAGGTCACGGTCAGCCTTGCACAGGTACGTGGCGGCGCTGAGTGCGGCATCGTCGATGTTGAGCGGGTCGGCGACGCCGTCGCCGTTTGCGTCCCGCCCTGCCTGTTCCCAGGTGGAGGGAATGAACTGCATGGGTCCGACGGCGCGGTCCCAGCGGGCGTCGCCGTCGAGCACGCCGTCGTCCGTGTCCGGGATGGCGGCGAAACTGCCGCCGTCGAGGCTGGGGCCGATAATCGGTCTGCTCACCTGCCCGGTGTCCGACAAGGTGCCACCTCCGTGGCTCCCGTGCGCGGATTCAACGAAGCCGATGGCGGCCACGGTATTCCACCCGATCCGGCACCCGGGCGTGGCGGCGTTGGCGAGCTCCGCAGCAGCGGCGTAGGCCTGGAGCGCCCGGGCAGGAATGCCGGTCTGCACCGCGGTCCGGGTGAGCCATTCCGCGTCAATCGTGCTGTCGGTGATGTCTACGGCTCGGGAGCTGAACGCGGACAGCGTCGCGACTTTCGCGCCTGCTCGCGGTGGCGCCGACGGAGCCCAGGGCCCTGCCGTGCCGTGCGGGCGGAGCACCCATAACAGGAGCCCGGTAATGACGCAGGTCGCGACAAGGCAGAAGACGGCAAGGCGTTTGAGGCGGAGCATGGACTTGGCGGTTCTCATTTCCGGTGTTTTGTTTAGCCGGGAGCAACTTACACCATCTTCCCGTTGCTTCCCCTCCCGACGGCGGCGCAATCCCGGCGGCCCGGCCGGCCGGCTGTTTCCAGCCGCAAAAAAGCCCCGGACCTAAGGTCCGGGGCTCGGGCACTGTCACCGCTCGATGCTGACGGCAAGATCCAGGTGAATGTCGCTGTCGGCCACCAGACGGTCCTGGAGGTAACGCGCCAGGCTCGCATCCGTGGCGGTGTGAACGCTATTCGGCACCGCTCCGCGCAAGAGCGCCTGCGTGTCGGTGGACTTGACTACATCCAGCGGCGCCCAGCCGCGGTGGCTGGAGGTGAGCCGCTCGATGTCCGTGCGGAAAGAGCGCTTGTGGTCCTCACGGACGGTGGCACGAACGGTGAACGGGATAAAGGCAGTAGGCAAAAGAGGTCCTCTCACGAGGCAACCGGTGGTCGGCGCCCCAGTAATAACAAGTCGCATCAAGGCTGCTGTTATTCCCCCGAAGCTGCCGACGAGTCCGACGTCACGGGCGGCGGGCCACCTCGGCGAGGTGACCCGCCGCCGTCGTGCGTGATAGTGAGTTGGACGTCCGGGCCATGGCCCGCTCCATTGGGGACCGCATCGAGGTTGTTGAAGCTGTACAGATGGATCCCGGCAATGTTCCCCGGCTCGCTTTCCAGCCCGGCCACCAGGCTCTCCGGCGAGTAGCGGTCACCGCTCAGGAGCTTGCGCGCCAGCGGCCCTTTGCGGCTAAGGAACTTCAGGGAACTTCCGACGCCGATCTGCGTCGCCAGCGAGACCAGCCTGGTCCGCGGGACGGTCCCGGCCACGCCGGCCCAGACGGGCAGCTGCACCCCTTCGCGGCGCAGGAGGGTCGCGAAGTCGAGGATCTTCGTCGCGGAGAAGCACATTTGCGTGACAACGTTCGATGCCAGGTGCTGCTTGGCCAGCAGGGCATCCAGCAGGTTCACCGGGCCCACCGAGGGGTGACCTTCCGGGTAGCCGGAGACTCCCGCCCGCATCCTGCCGCCGGTGTACTGGGCGATGTCTTCCAGCAGCGGAAGGGCGGACTCGTACGGGCCTGCCGGCTGTTTCCGGTCTCCGCCGATCACAAACACTTCATTGATGCCGGCAACATCGCAGTCACGCAGGATTCCGGTAAGTTCGGAGCGGCCGGGCACGCTCCGCGCCGCGAGATGCGGAATGACAGAGTAACCGAGCACGCTCAGCTCCACGGCGGCACGCATGGTCCGCTCAATGCCATGGTGGGGCAGGCACGTCACGGTGAGCGTTGTGGTCACGGGCACGTGAGCCCGGACCTGTTCAACGATTCCCTCTGAAGGGATGATTTCGATCCGGGTGGGGAACATCATTGGTCCTCTCTGGCTGTCAAGCGGTTCTCAATCACGTGCTTCTCAACCGTGTGCGGCGATGAGGCTGCTGGCTTCCTGCCGGGTGCTGCCGGAGGACTCGATGTGCGCGAGTTCGGCCGGGATTTCCCAGCCCTTCTTGCGCATCGCGGTGGCCCAGAGCCGGCCGGCCCGGTAGGAGGAGCGGACCAGCGGCCCGGACATGACGCCGAGGAAGCCGATCTCGTCCGCTTCCTGCTGCAGGTCCACGAACTCCTGCGGCTTGACCCAGCGGTCCACCGGCAGGTGCCGTTCACTCGGGCGCAGGTACTGGGTGATGGTGATCAGGTCACAGCCTGCCTCGTGCAGGTCCCGCAGGGCCTCGGAGATTTCCTCGCGGGTCTCGCCCATGCCCAGGATCAGGTTGGACTTGGTCACCATGCCCAGGTTCCGGCCCTGCGTGATGACATCCAGGGACCGGTCGTAGCGGAACGCCGGACGGATGCGCTTGAAGATCCGCGGCACGGTCTCGACGTTGTGCGCGAAGACCTCCGGCTTGGAGTCGCAGATCGCCGCGATGTGCTCGGGCTTGCCGGAGAAGTCCGGGATCAGCAGCTCGACGCCGGTGCCCGGGTTCAGCTCGTGGATCTTCCGGACCGTTTCGGCGTAGAGCCAGACACCCTCGTCGGCGAGGTCGTCCCGGGCCACGCCGGTGACGGTGGCATAGCGCAGCTGCATGGCCTGCACACTCCGGGCCACCTTGGTGGGTTCGAACATGTCCACCGGGGAGGGCTTGCCGGTATCGATCTGGCAGAAGTCACAACGCCGGGTGCACTCGGACCCGCCGATCAGGAACGTGGCTTCCTTGTCTTCCCAGCACTCGAAGATGTTCGGGCAGCCGGCCTCCTCACAGACGGTGTGCAGGCCTTCCTTCTTCACCAGGTTCTTGAGCTGGACGAACTCCGGGCCCATCTGGACCTTGGCCTTGATCCACTCCGGTTTACGCTCCACCGGTGTAGCCGCATTGCGCTGCTCAATACGCAGCATCTTCCGGCCTTCTGGTGCCAGTGTCATAGTTCTCTTTTTTCCTTTAGCATTCGACGACGTTGACGGCGAGGCCGCCCATCGCGGTTTCCTTGTACTTGGAGGACATGTCCCTGCCGGTTTCTCGCATGGTCACGATCACCTCGTCCAGGGACACCCGGTGCGTGCCGTCACCCCACAACGCCATCTTCGCGGCGTTGATGGCCTTCGCCGCCGCGATCGCGTTCCGCTCAATGCACGGGATCTGCACCAGCCCGCCGATCGGATCACACGTCAGCCCCAGGTTGTGCTCCATCGCGATCTCCGCGGCATTCTCCACCTGCGCCGGAGTCCCGCCCATGACTTCGGCCAGGCCCGCGGCCGCCATCGACGACGCCGACCCCACCTCACCCTGGCAGCCCACCTCAGCCCCCGAAATGGAGGCCTGCTCCTTGTAGAGCACCCCGATAGCCGCGGCGGTCAGCAGGAACTTCACCACCACATCATCCCGGTCCTGCTGCGTGGCCACATCCATCCCCGGCGCGAAATGCAGCGCGTAATACAACACCGCCGGGATGATCCCGGCCGCCCCGTTCGTCGGCGCCGTCACCACCCGCCCGCCCGAGGCGTTCTCCTCGTTCACCGCCAGCGCGATCAGGTTCACCCACTCCTGCCAATACTTCGGATCCCGGTAGGCGGGGTCCTGGCCGCGGTTCTCCTTCAACAGGCGTTCGTGCCAGTCCGGCGCCCGACGGCGGACCTTCAGCCCGCCCGGCAGCAACCCCTCCCGCTTCAGGGACACCGCGACGCACTCCTCCATCACCGAATAGATGTGCAGCAGGCCCTCGCGGATCTCCTGCTCCGAGCGGGAGGCCCGTTCGTTGACGAACATGATCTCCCCGATGGACAGGCCCTTGGACTGGCACCGGCCCAGCAGCTCCGCCGCGGTCCGGAACGGCAGCGGCAGCTCCTTCTTCGACTCGTCCAGCTCCTTCAGCGCCGCCTCTTCCTCGCCCTCGCGGACAATGAAGCCGCCCCCCACGGAGAAGAACGTCGCCTGGTGCAGGACTCCCCCGCCGGCATCCGTGACGGTGAACGTCATCCCGTTCGTATGCCGCGGCAGGATCGTCAACGGCCGCAGCACCATGTCCTTCACCCCGTACGGCAGCGAAACCGCACCGGCCAGCTCCAGGGTCCCGGTCTCCGCGATCGCCGCGAGCCGCTCCTCCACCTCCGCGGGGAGGATCTTCTCCGGGTGGTACCCCTCCAACCCCAGCAGGATCGCCGTCATCGTCCCGTGACCGTGACCCGTCGCAGCAAGGGAGCCATACAAATCCACCCGCAACCCCGCCACCTCCTCCAGGGCACCGGAGGCCCGAAGCTCCTCAGCGAACACCGCGGCAGCCCGCATCGGACCCACCGTGTGCGAACTCGAAGGCCCAATCCCAATGGAAAAAAGATCAAAGACACCAACAGCCATAGCCGGGATTCCTCAGTTGCCCGGGCGCGGCAGGGCAGCGGCCTTGGACGGGAGGGATGGCGTAAGGGTCACGGGGAACTCCATAATTCAGGTGGCGCAGGGCGCCACGATGATTCGGGTTTCTCCCCGCTCTGTATCTGACCTGAGAGTTTCCGCGGACCCTGCTATTTACAGGAACCGCTTGCACCGTCGGTGAGCCCGGTAACCGGACTACTTTCCAGAGTTGCCTCGCCGCGGCGGTACGTGGGCCTGAGAGATTCCTGGGGAGGATTTGCTCCTACGGCGCCTGCTGAACGTACCGGCAGGACTCTCCCGCCGCAGATCAAAAGCGTGTATCACTTGTCGGTGACACGGCTCACACACTAGCCGCTGCCAGAACAACATGCAACAGAGTTACTTCACACGGGGTGTTCTTCCCGCACCGGCTGTTCCGGAACGCCGTCGCGGTACCTCACGGTGCTGCGCTTGAAGATTTCGGCGTAGATGGAGGACCGTACGGACGTCACCCCGCCCACCCCGCGGAGGCCCTCCAGCAGCAGCCGCAGCTCCTCCAGGCTTTCCACCGCCACTTGCGCCAGGACGTCCTCGCCGGAGGCGGCAGCCCAGCGTGTGGCGGCCAGGCCGGCCAGGTAGTTTCCCGGTCCCGCTGTTCCGGTGCGGGTCACGGTGATGAGGGATTCAACCGGAAGCCCCAGCACGGCGGGATCCACCACCGCCCTGATGAACAGCGCACCGGAGCTGGTCATCGCTTCGAGCCGCCGGCTGACTGTCGCCTTGGAGATGGACAGCTCCGATGCCAGCTCGTCCACGGTGGATCTGCCGTTGCGGTGGAGGAGCTCCGCCAGCGCCAGGTTGGTTTCATCAAGGGGCGCCCCGGGGAGCCCGCTGCGGATCCCTGCCAGCTGGCCGTCCTCGTCGCGATGGAGCGCTGCGTACTGCTCTTGGTCCAGGACGTCCGGCTTCCAGCCGCTGGGCGTCCGGAAGTATTCCAGGAGCGGTGTCATGGCGAAGGATAGGACGCCGTCCACGGCGGCCAGGCGGTTGTAGAGGAGGTCGCCCAGTTCGTCCGGGGACAGGAACAGCTCGGCCACAGCCTCGTTCGTGCCGGACAACGCACTGACCCATGAGGACTCTTCAAGCGAGGCAAGCCATGTGCACACTCCGCGGAGGTCCCGGGGGGCTGCCGTCACGCGGAGCAGGAAGGCAGAGCGCGCACTGACGGAGGAGGGGTTGATGAACGAGTTGGTGCGCACCACCCCGGACTCGAGCAGCTTATTGCCGCGGCGGGCCACGGTGCGTTCCTGCTGCCCCAGGACATCGGCGATCAGGCGCCAGGGGGCGCGGCCATTACGCACCAGCGCGGCTACGATCTGCCGGTCCAGGGCATCAAGCTGTTCCATGTTCCGGCTCCTTTCAGTGCGGCAGGGAGGTACGACGCCGGCAGGCGGCGTCCGCTGAACGGTACCGGAGAAGCGGGCTGGCCGCCCCGGTACCGTTCCGCGGGTAGCTCAGTTCCGGCCCAGATAGGCTAGCACTCCGGAGAGCGCGGCAGCCGTTCCCCCCGCCACGGCGGCCCGCGCGTCCGGGGCGAAGTGTGGTGAGTGGTTTCCGGCAGGTGCCGCCCCGTCCTCGAAGAGTTCCGGGTCGAAGGCCCCAAAGGCCCAGAAGACCCCGGGCACACCGATGGCGTCGCTGAGCCATCCGGCGTCCTCTGAGCCCATGCCGAGCGGCGCATCGATCAGTGCTTCCGCCCCGAAGTCCGCGGTGAACGCCTCAATCACGCGGTCCGCGGAGGCTGGGTCGTTGTAGCAACGGGGGAAGTTGTTCAGTTCCACGATGGTGGGTTCCGGCGCCGCCGAGGCTGCAGCCTCGGCGGAGATGATCCGCCGGATGGCGGCAAGAACCGTGGCACGGGTGTCCTCATCGGGCGTCCGGACGTTGACGGAGAACTCGGCGGTCTCCGGAATGATGTTCTCTTTCAGTCCCGCGTGGAAGGTTCCCACGGTGACCACGGCCGGCGTCGAGGGTGCCAGTTCGCGGGAGACGATGGTCTGCAGGCGAAGCACCATGGCGGCGGCGGCGACAATCGGGTCGACGGACTTTTCGGGCTGGGAGCCGTGGGCCTGCTTGCCGTGGACGGTGATCTTCCACGAATCGGCCAGGCTGGCCATGTGGCCGCCCCGGATCAACAGCTTGCCCCGGCTGACCGGCAACACGTGCTGGGCCAGCACCACCTCGGGTTTGGGAGCACGGTCCCAGAGTCCGTCGTCGATCATTGCCCTGGCACCATAGGCGGTCTCTTCGCCCGGCTGGAAGATCAGAACAAGCGTTCCGGACCAGAGGGCGCTGCGGTCCGCGAGGAGGGCGGCCAGCGCCAGGGCGGATGCGATGTGGGTATCGTGGCCGCAGCCGTGCATCACCGGAGCGATGGAGCCGTCCGGCAGCGTGCCGCTGTCCTCGCTGGCGTAGTCCAGGCCGGTCTGCTCGGCAATGGGCAGGCCGTCGGTATCGGCCCGGAATCCGATGACCGGACCGTCGCCGTTCTTCAGGATCCCCACCACCCCGGTGCCGCCGCAGCGGAAGGATTCGATGCTCAGGCCGGCAAGGTGCTGTTCGATATACTCCGCGGTCTTGAATTCCTGCGCCGAGAGTTCCGGGTGGGCATGCAGGTGCTTGTACACGCCGACGTAGTCCTCCAGGAAGGATTCGGGAACTTCGACGGCGGGGGTCAGGCGTACGCCTGTGGTGGTGGAGGTCATTGCTGGCTTGCCTTTCAGTGGGTGGGTTCGGAAATCCGGTCGGCCGGGCTGCTTGCGCCGGGGCCCGTAGCTGCGGGAGGCTGCGGGGCCTTGGGCCGCGCAAACCAGGAGGCCGCGATGGTGATGATGACGGCCAAGGCCGTGGCAAAGTACGTCAGCCCGGGAGCCAGCGGCACCACGACAAAAACGATGACGGCGGCAACAATGACGGCCACAATCGTGGTGCGGCGGCTCTTCATGGCCATCACGCTCTGCAGCACCACGGCGCCGAAGATCGCGGGCAGGATGTAGCTGCGGGCCGTGGCGATGAGCGGGGCCGGAAGCATCCCCACGAGCCAGGTGCCCAGCACGCCCACAAAGAGGATGAGCGTGGTGATGTGCACCAGGACCGCCCCGATAATGGCGCTTCCGGCGATGAGTTCCGCCCGGCGGGTGCCGGGCTTTTCACCCAGGTTGGCCTGGGCCACAATGGCGGCCGGGAGCAGTTTGTTGGCGATGTTGCCGATCAGGAACGCCTGGTACATGGCCGAGCGTCCCAGTATGGGGAAGTAGGACACCGGCTCGATCACGGCGATGATGCCGAAGGTGGCCAGGACTGCCCCGACGGCGGTGACCAGTTCGAGCGGTGTCACGCCCGCGCCTGTGCCGAAGGCCGCGAACAGGGCGGACGCCAGGGAAATGAGCAGCCCCAGCGCGAGGGTGATCGGGCCCCAGACGGAAGTGGTGCGGTCGAACGCCCTGAACCGGGCGGCTGTTTCGGTGGTAGTCGAAGTGGACATCAGAATGGCTCCTGTCGGCGGTTTCAGGCTGCTGCGGTCATAAGAAAGGCGGCTGAAAGTGCCGCAATGATGGAGATCCCCAATCCCCATTCCCGGAGCCAGGGAAGCCGGAACTTGTGGGCCAGCAGGAGGCAGACGCCCATCGCCGCCGCTGAGGCGAGCATGGTGACCAGGTGGACAGGAGACTTGAGTACCTCCTGGAAGGCGAGCGTGAAGAACGCCCCCAGCAGCGCCGCCGTCGGCACAATCGCCATGACGGCAGGGTTTACCTTGCGGAGCTTCGCGTCGCCTTTGCTGAGGATGGGCGTCAGGATCAGCGCGGTCAGCATCCAGACCAGGCCGCCGATGGTCATGGCGGCAAAGGCGAGGGCGAAGATCCTCTGGGTGTAGGTGGGGCCGCCCAGCTGGGCGCCCTGTGTGCCTGCCGAGATGCCGGCCGCCGCGACATCGAAGGCGGCTGAGCCCACCAGGCCGATGCGTGTCAGCACTGCGGGGGTTCCGAACAGGGGCAGCAGCGAGATGGCGATCAGGGCGACGGCAAGGGAGGGCCCAATCGCCGCCACGGCCCCGGAGCGCACGGAACTGTTGACCTGTTCAGCGGTCAGGTCGGCGGCCGGCGCCGCCTTCCGGATGGCTTTGAAGTAGATCACCGACTGGAGGATGACAACGGCGAAGACGCCCGCCGCGGCCGCCCAGAGCACGGGGTGGTGGATCAAGGGGGTGATGTCTGTGGAACCGGGATCGACAGCTGCGACAACCACATGTACTCCTCTGGAAACTGGGCAAACACTCCATCGTGCGAGTGTCTATTAGATGGACCAAATAAACTCTCAATGCCGTTTTGTTTCATTTTTACAGCATCGGATGTCCACAAGTACATAGTTTCTTTATTTCCGGGAGATCACGGAACTGAACCGGCACGGTAAATTCCGGCGTCGCTTTAAAGCAAAAAGGAGCGGTCGGGGTCATCCGATGATGACCCCAACCGCCCGCCGCAGAAGGAACAGACAGGTATTAGGACGTCAGGTGCAACGACGCCGCCAGTGCGGCGTCAGCATCCCGGAGGACCTTGGCTGCCACCTGGAGGCCCTCGATCCGGCCCAGCGAGGTGTCCTCGTGCTCGATGTTGACCAGCATGTTGGGGTCCACCTCGTACAGCGCGCGCAGGAACTCCGTCCAGTACGCGGTGTCGTGCCCGCGGCCCAGTGCCACAAAGTCCCAGGCCGAGTTTTTGGGCCACTCGTTGGCCCATTCGCCTCCCCCGAGGTTGGTGCGGTTTTCCTCCGGTGCGAGCCGGCGGAAGCTGTTGTCCAGGACGCCGTAGAGCGCCGCGTTCTCAGTATTGACGCGGACGTCCTTCGCCGCGGCCTGGAACACCAGCGGGCCGAGTTCGCGGACCACGGCCACCGGATCCATCTGCTGCCAGAACAGGTGTGAGGCGTCCAGTTCGACGCCCACGTGGGTGGCGCCGGTGAGTTCGATGAGCTTGTGGACGTCGGCGGTATTGAACACGATGTTCTGCGGGTGCAGCTCCAGGGCCACCTTGACGCCGTGATCGGCTGCGAGCCGGTCGGTTTCCTTCCAGAAGTCGGCCGCGATGCCCCACTGGTAGTCGAGCACGTCCAGGGCGGCCGAGTTCCAGGCGTTGACCACCCAGTTGACCGTGGTTGCTCCGGGTTCGCCGCCGGGCAGGCCGGACATGGTCACCACGCGGTCCTGTCCCAGGCGGTGGGCCAGCCGGATGGAACGGCGGATGTCCTCGGCGTGCTTCTCGCCGATCTCCCGCTTCGGGTGCAGCGGATTGCCGTTGCAGTTCAGACCGGCGATAGAGACGCCGGTCCCTTCGAAGATCGCCAGGTAGTCATCCCGGGCCGCGTCGCTTTCCAGGATCTGGTCCATGTTGGGTACGTGGACGGCCGGCAGGAATCCGCCGGTGTTGATTTCAATGCCGGTGAGTCCGAGGTCGGCGATGACCTTCAGGGCCTCGGGAAGCGGCCGGTCGTGCAGGATTGCGTTGTAGACGCCGAGTTTCATAGCGTGATTTTCTTTCCGTTGTTGAGCGCGGATTCAGTGACGGCACCGAGCAGCTCCATATTGCGCACGCCCTCGTCGAACGTGGCGCAGCGGGGCAGCGACTCGGCTTCGCTGAGGCCGGCCACCTCTTCGAGGAAGGCACGGGCCTGGTAGCCGAAGGCATCGTTCTGGCCGAACCCGACTTCGGGGGCGTCCATGGCGAGGCCGCCGGCGATGTAGGGGTGGCCCGGGCCGAGGATCACTTGGCGGTAGCCGTTTTCATTGCCCGATTCATCGTTGAGGAACAGCTGGATTTCAGCAGGGCGGCGCTGGTCGAACTTGGCGGCACCGTTCTCGCAGAACACCTCGAAGTTGAGGCTGTTGGCGTGTCCGGCTGCAACCCGCGAGACTTCAAAGCTGCCGGCACCGTTGGCGAACTCTGCGTTGAATGCTGCGTAGTCGTCGTTCTCCACGGCTTCAAAGGTGTCGCTGACCGCGGCATGATCATGCCCGATGACTGCGCCGAGCGGCAGGGGCCGCTTGTGGATCGCAGTGCTAAGGCGTCCGCCGCTGATGGACTGGATGTCTCCGCAGAGGAACTCGGAGACGTAGGCCAGGTGGCTTCCGACGTCGGCAAGCGCACCGGAGCCGGGGCTGCCCTTGTAGCGCCAGCTCATGGGAGCGGAGGGGCTGAAGCCGTAGTCGGTCCAGTAGCGGCCGCTGAAGTGCAGCACTTTGCCGAGGACGCCGCTGCGGATGAGGTCGCGGATGTAGGCGATGCCCGGCGTTCGGCGGAAGGTGAAGCCGATCCGGGCAATCGAACTCGCATTGCGGGCGGCCTCAGCCATGGCCCGGGCGTCCTCGAGGGAGTCGCTCAGCGGCTTTTCGCACAGCACGTGCTTGCCGGCGGCGAGCAGGCCTTCGACGACTTCGCGGTGGAGGGAGTTGGCGATGACCACACTGACGACGTCGATGTCATCGGCTTCGGCGATGGCCTGCCACGAGGTGTCGTTGCGTTCGTAGCCGAAGCGCCGGGCAGCCAGCGACCCGAATTCGGCGTTGACGTCGCCGATCGAGACGAGCCGCACCTCGGGAAGCACGGGGCTATACAGCGTGGAGGCCGTCCGGTACGCAGCGGCGTGGGCCTTGCCGGCCATCCCTGCGCCAATGACGGCGATGCCGAGGCTTTCAGCCATTGATTTCTCCTTTGAAATTCGGCCAGGCCTGCCGCCTGTCCGGAAAATTGTAGCGCTACAAAAATGTCCGCTGAAAAGAGCGTAGCTTTGTCTATATGTCCTGTCAATGATCGTGAGGCTATCCTCGATAGCGAGACACGAAAGGCTCTCCATGACGCTGAACACCCCCCGGTCCCGACGCCCCACGATCTATGACGTCGCCAAAAGCGCCGGCGTTTCGCCATCGTTGGTGTCCCTGGTCCTGCAGAACCCCTCCAGGGTCAGCGATAAGCGGCGGGAGGCCGTGCTGGCCGCCATCTCGCAACTCGGGTACAGGCCCAGCCGCGCCGCCACCGCACTCGCCAGCAGCCAGACGAAGAGCATCGGGCTGGTGATCGACGACTTCCGGAACCCGTGGTTCGTCGATCTGTTGCGCGGCATGGAATCCGCCCTCGAGGTGCACGGCTACCAGGTCACCGTGGCGGACTCGCGGCCGGGCCAGAACCGGATCAAGGAGGCAACCGACGGCCTCCTTGCCATGCACGTCGCGGGCCTGGTGATCGCCGCGGAACCCAGCGAGCCCATGCTCGCAGGCACCTGGGTTCCCACCGTCGTCGCCGGCTGGCGGAATGGGGTCCCGGCCGGCGCCGACCTCATCACGAACGACGACGACGGCGGCGGCCGCCTCGCAGCCGGCCACCTGCTGGAGCTCGGCCATACCCGGATCGGCCATCTTTCCGGCTCGGACGGGGCGGCTGCGCACCGGCGTGAGGGCTTCCGCGGCCGCATGGCGGCAGCAGGCCTGGAGGCGCGGATCGCAGGAGAATCCGGGGGAACGTCCGAAGAGGACGGGTACGCGTCGGCCTGCTGGCTGCTGGACCGCTACTCCGACACCACGGCTATCTTCGCGGCCAACGACACCATGGCAGTGGGCGCCTTTGCTGCAGCGAAGGCACGGGGCCGGTCCGTTCCGGATGACTTGTCGGTGATCGGCTACGACAACTCGCCGCTGGCGAAGTCGCGGTATCTGGACATCACCACCGTGGACAACCGTAGTGACGTGGTGGGAGCGGACTCCGCGCAGACTCTGCTCGCACGGATCCAGGACCCCGGCCAGGCGCCGGGCCGCAAGCTGATCGAACCCACACTCGTGGTCCGCGGCACTACGTCGCGCATCACCGGCTAACGGCAGGAACCCCGCCCGCGGCCGCACAGCACCGCTTGCTACGCTGGAACAATGAAATCCCGCCTCGCCGCCCTGTCCACTGCCGCCCTCATCGTTGTATTGACCGGTTGCGGGCAGGTCCAGGACGCAGCTGAAAAGGCCGTGAGCGACGGCGCGTCCCAAGTCGCCACCGCGGCCGCGGACCAGGTCAAGGGCCAGGTGTGTGCGCTGGTGGAGGACGGGCTTGTCAGCGTGAAGGACAAGGAACTCCTGGGCGGCCTCGTGGCCGGCGCCGAGACCGCAGGCGTACCGTCCGAGATCACCACTCCGCTGCGTCAGATCGCCGCGTCGGGCGATCAGGTTCCCGCGGAATCCGTCACCGCACTCAAGGACGCCTGCACCGCCTGAGCCCTAGCGCTTGCCCTTCTTGCGCGATCCCTTGCCGCGGCCCTTGTCCGGGTTGGGAGCGTAGCGCTGCGCCACCTTGGGCTTCTTGACGCCTGTCCCCCTCCGGTCCGGCTTCGGTTCCTTCTTGGGCGGCTCCACCTTCGCGGACGGCTGGCGGGAGCTCTGGGCGGTCCGCCCTCGGACAATCCCGATGAACTCCTCGATCACTTCATCCATGGCCAGTTTGTCGGCGTCATCCGCGGCTCCACGCGTGGCCTCGTTGGGCCAGGCAAGGGCGATCTGTGTCGTGGGTGCGCCGGTGAGTTTCCGCGCTACCGTGTCCTTGACGTTGAAGTGGCGGGCAACGGACATCGGCAGGATGGCGAGCCCGGCACCGGAGGCAACTACCTGCAACGCGGCTTCCGGGCCGCCGAGCTCCGCCACATCCAGGAAGTTCTCCGCGGCAAGGTCCGCCAGGTCCACCTCTTCGAACACCGAGATCTCATGCCCCTTGGGAGCAACCACCACAGGCTGCTCCTCGTACAGGGGAATCACGTTGAGACCCTCGCGCTCCACCGGCAGGCGAACGAAGCTGAGGTCGGCGGAACCGTCCCGGAGGACCAGCAGCTGGGCGCCGTCGTCGGACATAAAGGACTGCAACGGAACATCCGGCATCCGCTCTTCCCAGCGCCGGATCCACTTCCCCGGCGTCACGCCGGCAACGTAGGCGAAGCGCAGCACGCGGCCTTCCGGTTCAGCGGGAGCGGGTACTTGCGGCAATTCTTCTTCAGCGGACACACGTTCACAGTACCGCCAGTGCTAGGGTACGGTCCCCCGCCGGATACCCTTGAAGCATGACCTCTGCAAACTCCCAGTCCATGAAGCCGGCCACCGTTGCCAAGAAGCTTGGCATCTACCTGCCCGCAACACCCCAGGAGTTCCAGGATTCGGTTATCACCCGCGCCGATTTCGCCGAACTCCAGGCCAACCCGCCGGAGTGGCTGGCGGAGCTCCGCCGCAACGGCCCGCACCCCCGCCCGGTGGTGGCGCAGAAGCTGAACGTTTCCATCAGCGGCCTTGCCCGCGGCGGTGTCGAAGAAGCACTCACGACGGCAGAAATCACCTCGCTGCTGCAGGCTCCCCCGGCATGGCTGGTCGCCGAGCGCTCCACGCACGCCGCAGTCCGCGCCGAAGCGCAGCGCGTCAAGGATGAAGCGGCCAAGAAGGACGCGAAGAAAGCCCGCGCCAAGGCCGAGTAAACCGCTGATTCCTGGGGGAGTTCAGCGAACGGGACGAAGGTCGTCCGGGTCGCCTCGGTGAAACATTCGCCGGGGCGCAACGCCTTCGAAAAGGACCCACACCGTGGATGCGTCTTCTGTCATGGCATCAACAATTCCCGACGCCGTGACGCGTTTGCCCCGCACAACCGCCACCTTGTCGCCGGGACGCAGTTCCGACCAGTCAGATTCCTGCCGTCCGGGCCCGTCGGTTGCTTCTTCCGTTTGGTTCCCGTGCGGAATCTGCGGTCCCGCGCCGAACAGCCACGCGGAGACGTCGCTCCGCAGCACGAGGTGGGGTCCTCCGGTTGCACTCACGCTCCCCGTAGGAACGTAATAGCCCCGGCCCGCGCCTGAACCGCCGGCCGCCCTGTCCAGGGCATCAACAAGTCGCCTGGTGAGGTGCCCCTGGGGACCAATCTCCCGGAGCTCGTCAAGCTCTTCCGGGGTGAGCCGTCCCAGCACAGCAGCAATGTCGGCCATGATGGATCCCTTCTAGCGGATGGTGCCTGAAGAACCACGCTAGAACCCCGCCATTAACGGCGCATGAAATCGGGACGGCAAACAGAAAACAAGTTCCGCCGGGACAATCAGGGCCGGCCCCGCGTTAAACGATAGGCAACCCCGTCAACGGCCGAAACGCCTCCGGCGCACGATCTGCCAGCCCCAACGAAACGAGCCACCCCTGCTAATAGTCCTCACCGGAATTGACGGTGCCGGAAAGACCACCGCCGCACGCGGCGCCGTCGAAGCCGCACGCCTGTCCGGCGGCAACGCCCTGCTGCTACGCAACCATGCCGGCCGCCGCAATATCTCGCAGTGGTCGAAGCGCTCCGGAATTCCTCTCAACCCCCGCCTTGCGGACGCACTGGAGAGCGTCATCCGGACGGTCAACGTCCTGGTGTCCCACGCCCGCGCCCGCAACTTTTCGGGCCTGGTAGTCATGGACCGGCATCTTTATTGCCAGCTTGCCCTGCGCAACGTCCGGGGCCTCCCGCCCGGCCGGTTGCTCCGCTGGCTACTGCGCCGCCTTCCCGAACCGGACCTGGTGATCCACTTCGACGTCGCTCCGGAGCAGGCCCTGGAACGCATCCTCCTGCGCGGCACGGACACCGAAACGCTCGAAGAACTGACGGCCCTTAGCGAGGGCTACCGCGCCCTTCCCGAGTTCCCCGGATTCATCCGCATCGATGCCGGCGGTGCCCAGGACGAGGTACTGGCCGCGCTCACCGCAGCGATCGACGCCCGCACGCCACCGGCCATTCCCGAAACTTCCGCTGCAGGGCCGGACAGGATCAGCGCGAGATAATCGACACGACAGCGGTGATGAACGGGGGCAGGGCCGCGACTGCAGCCAGGCCCAGAGCCGCGCGGCCGCCCCAGGACAGCGCTGTTGCCCGCCGCAGGGCACGCGCGGACCGGACTTCATTCGGACCCCTTTGCACAGGTTCCCGCCCGGCGCGGCCAACATGCGCGAGCCACGAGCACAGTATGACAACCAGCGCACCGATGCCGAGCAGGACGCCGACGGGCAGGAACAGGATGGCTCCGACGAGCGGGAGGTAGTACTTCCAGTCGCGGCCGGACGGCAGCGGAAGACGCTGGCTGAACGCGCCGGCCACGGCGGCCGCCACCGCGCCGTGCAGGACGGCCAGCGCCGAAAAGAGTGCCACGGAAAGCCAGCCCGGCCCCACGATGGCGAAGTCGATGTTCTCCGCCCGAAGCGGATCCACGGAGGCTCCGAAGACCAGGAGGAGCAACACCCCCAGCGCGGGGCCCGCCCAGCGGCCGGCGGGGAGCCAGCGGCGGATGAACAAGTAGATGAAAGCCGCGGCGAAGCCTGCCGGCAGTCCCCCGAAGAACAACAGGGCAATACTGCCGTCGATCGTGGGGAATCCGACGTTCGCCTGCGCTTCGGTAAGACGGCCCTGGGCTGATGCCGGAGAGGTGAGGGCCAGTATGCGCATCGCCAGCCTGCCGCCGGCCCACGCCACCAGGATCCCCGAAGCGAGGGCGGCCGCCGTTGCCACGTTGGCCCACCAGAGGTAGAGCCGGAAGGGGGAAGCCGGGGCACTAGTGTCGGCGGGCCGCCGGAAGGGGCGCCCGCCCCAGACGATGACCAGGATAATGGCAACCAGCAGGAACAGCGTGCACACAATCACGATTACCAGCGCCACCGGCATCACCACCAATGTTGTTGCTTCATTCTGCTCCCGCCGCGGACGATTGAACAGGTGTGACCCGTGACGCCTACCGTCTCCGGGCCGAGTGAGCCGGACATAGAATCGCCTCAGGACAAGATGACACGGGAGATGCATGAACACTAAGGCAGTGGGAATCAAGGACGTGGCAGCCGCCGCAGGAGTGTCCGTCACCACCGTCTCCCAGGTCCTCAACAACGTGGCCTACGCCCGGGTAGGCGCTGAAACCCGGGACCGGGTCCACGAAGCCGCGCACCGGCTCGGATACCATCCGAACCGGCTGGCCAGGGCCCTGCGGACCCGGCGTTCCGGGGTCATCGGGGTGATCTGTGAAGACCTGGCCACGGCTCCGCAGGCCGGCCGGGTGCTCCTCGGCACCGACGAGGCAGCCAGACGGCGGGGCTACAACATGATGGTCATCAACTTTGCCGGCACCGGTTCCGAGGACGCCCGGGAATCCCAGGTGGCGGCACTCTTGGGCCGCAAGGTGGACGGGATCCTCTACGTTGCCACGGCACACCGCCGGCTCCGCATGCCAGCCGGCGTTGCCGGGTGCCCGGCCTTGCTCGTGAACGCCGAGGACCTCAACCGGTCCGTCCTGTCGGTGCTCCCGGCCCGGGAAGCCGGCGCAGGCAGTGCCGTCCGGTACCTGGTCGATGCCGGCCACACCAGGATCGGAATGGTCACCACCACGGATGACGTCCCGGCCGGGAATTCCCGGTTGCGTGCGTTCAAGGAGACACTGGCCCATGCCGGCCTGGAGGTCCGTGCCGAACTGGTTCAGTCAGGACGGTCCGACGCGGCCGGAGGGTATCAGGCCGCCCTGCGCCTGCTGCAGCTCGAGGACCCACCGACGGCGGCGTTCTGCTTCAACGACCCGATGGCCATGGGGCTGTACCGGGCCGCCAGCGAACTGGGCCTCAGGATTCCCGACGAGTTGTCGGTGGTGGGCTTCGGCAACCAGGAACTCATTGCCGAAAACCTATATCCGGCGCTGACCACAATACAACTGCCCCACTACGCGATGGGCGCATTGGCGGCGGAACACCTCATGGATGCCATTGAGGGCAAGCCGGATTCAGGCGCGTTGGCGGCCCAACCCGCAGTTCTGGACTGCGCCCTGGTTCTTCGGGAATCAGTGGCGCCTCCCCGCTGACCGGGCGGCGTTACTCCTTGGGCATGATGATCCACAAGGCGATGTAGACCAGTTCCCCCACGCCGAACAGGCCGAACAGCACAAAGCCGATGCGGACGAGGGCTTTTGAAACGCCGAACCGGGCTGCGAGGCCGGCGCAGACGCCGGCGATCATTTTGCCATTCCTGGGCCGTACCAATGCTGCGCTCATGCGGCCACAGTACCAGCCGGCCTCCGGGCCCGGTCCAGAGTCCCCTGGCCCCCAGTCCAGGTGACGACTTACTAGTCCTGGTGCAGCTGGACGTAGTTCCCGCAGCCGTCGTCCAGCACCACCGAAATCCCCGTGGGGCCGTCTGCCGGTTCGCCCTGGAAGATGACGCCGAGGGCTGCCAGCCGCTTGTACTCGGCCCGCACATCGGGGACACCGAAGACGATCGCCGGCAGTCCGGCGTCGTGGAGGCCGTTCATGTAGGTGGCCGCAATGGGATTATCGCTGGGCTCCAGCAGGAGCCCGACGGATCCCGAACTACCCCCGACGGAGCCGGGGTCCTTCACGATGTACAGGTTGTATTCGGGCATGGCCATAAGCGTTTCAAAACCCAGCGTCTCGGTATAGAACTCGTGGGCCGCGGCCGGATCCTTGACGTGGATACTGCACATTTTTAGTCGCATGGTGCCTAGGCTACCGGGGCGCGGGCCGGCCCGGAACGGGGCCGGGCCACCGCTTTCAGGCGCATCAAGCCGGGCACCGCCCATTGACGCACCCGTGCGGCGGGATTCCAATTGAAGTAGCGGAACCAGCCAGCCCGGGCAGGTTCCGTGGGAGGTGGAACGGTGTCTGTCATCACGGAATCGGTCCCTATGGGGCCCCTACAGCTAGCAGTCTGTGCCGCCGTCGTGGTGTGCGGCGTGGCTGGCGCAGTCTATTCGGCGCGGTACCACGCGAGGCGCGACGCCGGGCAAATGACAGACGCCGTCTTCTGGGACGGCTTCGCCGGACTGGTGGTGGTGTTCCCGGCTGTCCTCATACCTTTCCTGGCGTCGCCGTGGCTGGGCCTCGGCGCGGGACTCCTTGCCACCGCCACCGCCGTGACCGCATATGTGTGGAGTCCCCGCCTGATGGCACGGCAGGAAGCGCGGCTCCACGATGCAGCCGCACAGGCGGAGATCGAAGCCGCGGCCGCACGGCACCGCACAGTGCTGAGTAGATGGCAGCGCTATGAGCTGGATCCCGCGTGCTGCATCGACTACCCCGACATGACAGATGTGCGCCGGCCGGAAACGGCGGCCCTGATCAAGGCCATGCGGGAGGCCGAACAGCTCCGGGCAGTCGAGCCCGCCGGCTACCTTCCCGCCGTCACCCGGCTGGAACATGCCCTGGGCCGCGCAGAAACCGCAGCGGGCGTGCGGGCGCGCTAAACGGCCCCGTGACGTTAACCGGTGTGTCGGAACCATTGGAAAGGCCGGAAGAGGCGGCGGTAGCATCCCATAATGGAGCCTTTAGTCACGGACACACGAGACCAGCACGGCAGGTTGCGATCGGACCGGGGAGTCTGGCGGCAGGCAACGACCCTCGAAGCGGCCGGAGAACTGACTGCGCGGTGGCTCGAATCCCACAGCGAATACCAGCCTGGAACATTTGCACCCAGCATCGACGAGGAGACGCGGCCCATCGCCGCCGAACTGGCGGAGATCAACAGGAACGGCCTCTTCACCAAGGAATCCCAGCCGGGAATGCGCGGCGATGCCGGCCATTCCCAGAGGCAATATGTGACAGGCTTCTGCAGCGCCGCGGCGGCAGCGGAACTCGTGGCCCTCTCCACCAGGTCCGAACTCATCACCATTGGCCACGCCCCGGGCGAGGTCAGCGCCGCGGCCGTCCCGGTAACGTTCGACGGCGATGCGGTGGTCACCGTCCTCGGGTCCAGTGAGAACCCGGTGGACGAAGAGGCACTCCGCGACTGGTCCGAGGAAACCAATGACGCACTGGCCCTGCTACTCGCCGATTCCTGGTATGTGGAAGTCCTGGATCCGGTGTGGGGCCGGAGCGACGTGCTGTTGCCGGAGGTGCTGGCGGCCCTCCGGCAACTGCAGTGAGGACTACAGCTCCACTGTGCCGCTTTCCCCGACGCTCATGCGGCTGTTCGTCACCTTGGACTTGACCCACTGAAGCACCGTGGCAGCCCGGCCGCCCGGGCTGGTCCAGTATTCAGCGGAGTCGGAATCAACGCGCAAGAGGACAACCTCGGGGGTGTCCGGCCCGTCCGGGAACCAGGCCTCAACCACCTGGTTCCACATGTCGTGGATCTTCTGCCTGTCGGTGACGATTTCCGCGGTACCGGCCACGGACACCCATTCGGTGTTCCTGCCGAAGGACACGTTCACCCGCGGGTCGGCGCGGACGTGCGCCACCTGGGACGTTTCCGATGACGTGAAGAACCACATGTCGCCGTCGTCCTTGACTTCCTGGACGGCCAGCGGCCGGCTGACCAGCGCGCCTTCTTCGTTGATGGTGGTCAGCATCCCGATGTGGGAACCGTTGATGATCTTCGTGACTTTGCTGATGTTCTCAGTGTCAGACATGCATTCACCTCGTTCGTGTCGAACGGGGAAGTTCCCCGCCGGCCCAGCCTATTAGTAAGTTTGCTTACTTTCAATGACGGTCCGGGGTTCACAAGCCGCTGGTCCCGGGGCCCCAGTGACCCGCGGGTCAGATTCCCCGCGCCAGGACCTGCCCCTTGAAGAACTCCGGGCGGAGCTTGGACATGACCAGCATCAGCACCACACCCAGCAGGATCACGCCCATGCCCAGGATGAACACCAGGCCCACCCCGCCCACGGAGGAGCCGGAGCCGTAGGCAGGATCCATGGAGTCATAGGCTGTCTTGAAGAACATGACCAGCAGGATCACTCCGCCCAGGAGCGGCGCCAGGAATTTGAAGAAGAAAGCGTGGACTCCGCTGAAGGCCTGGGCGCGGAAGAACCAGACGCAGGCCAGGGCTGTGATGCCGTAGTAGAAGCAGATCATCATGCCCAGCGCGGTGATGGTGTCCCAGAGCGCGTTCTCGGACGTGGTCCGGGTGATGACATAGAACGCTGCAGCGGCGATGGCTGCGGCAACGGTGGCATAGCTCGGCGACTTGTAGGTGGGGCTGATCCGGCCGAACTTGGACGGTAATGCCTTGTAGTGGCCCATCGAAAGAAGGGTCCGGGCGGGCGAGACAAACGTGGACTGCAGGGAAGCGGCTGAGCTGCTCAGGATGGCCAGCGACATCAGGATGGCGAACGGACCCATGACCGGTCCGGCGAGAACGGCGAAGATGCTGCCCTGGTTGTCGGGGTTGCCCGCGCCGAGGCCGGTGTCGCCGATGCCGGCGAACGCCAGGGTGGAGAGCGCCACTGTCATGTAGATGATCACGATGACCAGGACGGTGACGGTCGCGGCGCGGCCCGGCGTCTTTTCCGGGTTCCGGGTTTCCTCGTTCATGGTGAGCGTGACGTCCCAACCCCAATAGATGAAGATCGACAGGGACACCCCGGCAGCGAAGGAAGAGAAGGAGTCAACGGCGAACGGATTGAACCAGTCGGGCGAGATGGCTGTGGCATCAAAAGCCGAACCGTTGGCAACATGGCTGAACGCAGCAACCGCGAACCAGCCGAGCACCAGGAGCTGGAACGCCACCAGGACGTACTGGACACCCTTGGTGGTCTCCATGCCGCGGTAGGAAATCCAGCAGGCCAGCGCAATGAACACCAGCGTTGTGGCGATATTGAGCGGCAGGTTCTTGCTCAGCTCGCCCAGTTCCGGATTACTGAAGAGCTGGGCCAGCATGAGGTAGAAGAAATCGACGGCAACGGCGGCCAGGTTGGACAGCACAATGATGGTGGCCGCAATCAGCCCCCAGCCGCCCATCCAGCCGATCCACGGCCCGAACGCCCGCGAGGCCCAGGTGAAGGAGGTCCCGGCGTCGGGCATGGCGTTGTTGAGTTCGCGGTAGCCGAACGCCACGAGGAGCATGGGAATGAATCCCACCAGGAAGATGGCCGGCAGGTGTACACCGACCTCGGACACTGTTGGCCCGAGCGCTGCAGTGAGGGTGTAGGCCGGTGCGATGCAGGAGACGCCGATGACGACTGCGCCGATCAGCCCTACCGATCCGGCCTTCAGGCCTTTGGCACTAATGCCCTTGTGGTCGGTTTGAGATGTCGCGGACGTCGCGTGCTCTGTGGTCATGATGGTGCCTCTCCGGAGGTTTCATTCGACGTTGAATGGGTCTGGTGCTTGAGTGCGTAGTCGCCCGGGACCACGATCATGGGCACCGGCAGGGCGCGGAGAATACGATTCGCGGTGGCGCCGAGGAAGATGGAGCGGCCCTTGGCCAGCCTGCTGGATCCGATCACCAGGACTTCGCCGTCTTCCCAGTCGAGCCGGTCCACGGCTTCCTCGATGCTGCGGCCTTGCGCCACTACGACGTCCGTCTTGGCGGCGAACCGGGAGCCCGCCTCGCCGCCGGGAAGAGCGGCCGAGACGCGATTGCCGGCATGGCTGCGGGCCGCTTCGGCGACGTCCGGCGACTCGCCGCCGTCGGGGCCTAACCCGCCGTCGTCGAGCGTCAAAAGCGACACCACCCGCAAGGGCACATCACGGTTCGACGCCATCGAAACGGCGTAGTCGAGCAGTTCTCCGGCTCCGGGACGGGTACCGAGTCCGCAGCTGATCCGGGTCAGGGCTTCCCGCCGGTGGTATCCGTGGGGGGCCAGGGCCACCGGGACGGTGGCTGCATGGAGCAGCGCACCGGCCACGGATCCGATCGTGAACCGTTTGAACAGCCCGTTGCTTGTGGCCCCGATGATCAGCATGTCCGCCTGGAATTCCTCGCACGCATCCATGAGGGTCTGCGCGTCGGACTCGCCGCTGCGTACATGCCCTTCCGCCGGGACGTCGGCCGGGACCAGCGCCAGCGCCTCATCGAGCCACGTGCGCGCCTGCTCATGGAGCAGGGTTTCGAACCCGGCCTTCGGTGCATGGGCCGCGCTGAAAGGCGACACCTCCGGGATGGCCACCACAAGCTCCAGCGTGGCTCCACGGCCCCGGGCCAGTGAGACGGCCAGATTGACGGCATCATGGCCTCTGGCATTTGCTGAATACCCCACTACGTACCGCATCTGGCCGTTCCTTTCTGATCTGTCGGGTGGTTTCCTACTGCGTGACCGAAACGCGGTGGGCGACGGCAGCAACCCGTGCGGCGGTCAATTGACCCATCCGGATGGCGCCGTCGACGTGCTGGTAGCCCTCGGCTGCCAGGTCGGAGGAGCTCCAATAGATAGGGCCCACGGGCTGGTGCTGGTCCTTGCCGTACCGGTGCAGGCCGCCGAGGTCGTAGCTGGAGGCGTAGGCGCCACGCGTCCATTCCTCCGCGCCCCAGTCGGACTCGTAGTACACCTCGGGCTCCAGCGCTTTGTCGCCCAGGAAGGCGGCGATCGATTCCAGGATGGCGCGCTTGCGCTCTTCGGCACTCAGTTCGAAGACGGCGTCGGCCTTCTCGTCCGAGACGAAACCCACCAGGGTGCCGCGGGAATCCCCGTGGTTGGTGTTGTCGTACACCTCCTGCACCAGCGAGCCGGCGCTGAAGCAGGTTCCGGAGAGACCCGCGTCGCGCCAGAACGGCGTCTTGTAGACGGCGTGCACCTTGATGACCAGGCCCAGTGACTGGTGCTGGTGCATCTGGTGCTGCCTGCGCGGCAGCGGCGGATTGAAGGAAACCCGCGAATACAGGTTCGGCGGCACCGCCATGATCACGAAGCGGGCATTCACCGTGGCCCGTTCCGACACCACGGTGACGCGCGGGCCGCCGTCGTGCTCTTCCGTCCAGTTAATAATGCGCACCGGACTGTTAAGGACGACGTCGTCACCCAGTTCGCGTGCCTGCAGCAGCGAAACCTGCTGCATGCCGCCCACAACCCGCTTGTCCAGGATGAAGTCCTCGTCCGTAAGGTGGCTGAAGGATCCGGCGGAGGCGGCCATCAGGACAGCCTGCAGCGCGGAGAATGCGTGCGCGGGCTTGGTGAGCATGCCGCCGGCGATGAACAGGCCGATGTTGTTGCACGCTTCTTCGTCCGGGGAGTTCTGGCGGAGCCAGTGATGGAAGGAAATGGTGTCCAGCTCCCGGGCCTTGGGATGTGCCCAGGGCTCCGTGGGGCCGATTTCCGCCGCCAGCCCGTCCAACAGGCCGATCAGCTTGTCCATTTCGGCGGCCGTGGTGTCGCTGACCGGGAAGGAGTCCCCGGTGTAGCGGGTCTTCTTGCCATCGGCGCCTATGTAGATGGACTCGCCTTCCCGGTATCGGGAGTACGTTTCCAGGCCCAGCTCATCCAGGAGTTCAAGCAGCACGGTCTGGTCCGGCGAAACCCACTGGCCGCCAATTTCCAGCATGGCGCCGTCAATGGTGTCCGTCCAGGTGCGGCCGCCCACACGGTCCCGCGCTTCCAGCACGGCGACACTGAGGCCTGCCTTTTTCAGTTCGCGGGCCGCGGTGAGTCCCGAGGGGCCAGCGCCTACGACGACGACGTCGCGGTCAAGTTCCAGCATGATGTCCTCTCTGTGGCCGCGGAAGTGATGCGGACCACTAAATGAATGCCATTCATTTAGGAAAACTATAGCGGTTCCGGCGCCGTCGCGGAAGGGGTCAATGGAATAATGCTGGGGACCCCGCCAGCAGAAAGGCCGACGATGCCGGCAGCCGCCCGCCAGACCACCCAACCCCCCGCGGACCCGCCCGAAGCAGCGACTCCGCCGAAGCGACGCGCGGGCCGGCCGGCCTCGGCGGTACTGGACCAGGCGGTCATTACCGAGGCAGCATTGCGGCTGATCGGGAAAAGCGGCTACGACGGCCTCACCATGGCCGCGCTGGCCCGCTCGCTGGACGTGGCGCCGTCGGCCCTTTACAACCATGTGACGTCCAAAAGGGACGTGCTGGTATTGGTGGAGGACCACCTCGCGGCACTGGTGGACGTGTCCGCATTCAGCCGCGAACCGTGGGACGCGGCCGTGCGACGGTGGGCATGGAGCTACCGGGACGTGTTTTCCAAGCACACGCCGCTGATCCCGGTGATCGCGGTCCTGCCGGTCACCGATGCGCCGCAGACCCTGGCCATGTACGAGACCGTCAGCGCCGGGCTGCGGGAGGCCGGCTTCCCCGAGGAACGCATCATCTCCTCGATTGTGGCGCTTGAGTCCTTCATTTTCGGCTCCGCCTTCGATGTCACGGCGCCGGCGGACATCTTCGATCCGGGCAGCATGGCGGAATCAACGCCCAACTTCACGGCCGCCGTGCAGAGCCTCGCTGCACAAGGCCACGAAAAGCCCGCTGACATAGCCTTCAGCCTGGGCCTGGAGGCATTGATTTCAGGGCTCGGGGCGCTGCGGAAGTAGGGGAGCGCAAAGGGGCGGGCCGGACCTGTGAAGGGTCGCGGCCCGCCCCTGGATAAGGTTTGGCTGGCTGGGGACTTTTTCCTAGAAGTGCGCTCCGTCAGCTTTCACTGCCAGGACCGGCCGGTCGGCCTGCATCAGGATGCGCTGGGCGTGGCTGCCCAGGATGAACTTGCCCACCTGCGAACGGTGCCGCAGGCCAATGACTATCAGGGAGGCATTGGCCTCGCGCGCAACGTCCAGGAATTCGTCGGCGAGGTCGTGGTTGTAGGGAGGCTGGATGACTCTTGCCGTGACACCGGCCTCCGCCGCCCGCTTCGCTGCCCGGGCCAGGTCGTCCTCGCCCGCCACGGACTTGTCCACCAACGCGCCTTCACGGGCCGAGTTGACGATCACCAGGTCCTCGTTCCGAAGGGTTGCCTCGGCGATGCCCGCCGTGAGCGCGGCCTCGCCGGCAGGCGTGGGAACGAATCCGACGATGATGCTCATACCTTCTCCTTGATTTTGGTGGGAACGGGCTCTGCCGCCACGGAGGCTTTGCGTTTGGCCAGCAAGGACTTGATCCCCGGCAGCACCGCCACCAGGACAAACACCGCAAGCAGCGTGGCGGAGATCGGCCGGCCGAAGAAGCCCGTGGGGTCGCCGCCGAAGACCAGCAAAGAGCGCCGCATGGAACTCTCCAGAAGCTCGCCGAGCACAAACGCGAGCACCAGAGGTCCGGGTTCGAAGCCGAACTTCTTCATCAGGTAGCCCACGATGCCGAAGACCACCACCAGCGAGACCTCGAACATGCTGTTGTTAATGGTGTAGGCACCCAACAGCGTGATAAGTGCCGTGACGGGGGCCAGGATGGCGGCGCGGACGCGGAGGATTTTGACGAAGATCCCCACGAGCGGCAGGCTCATGATCAGCAGCAGCACGTTGCCGATGTACATGGAATTCACGACACCCCAGAAGAGTTCCGGGTCCTGTTCAACCAGTTGCGGGCCCGGGGTCACGCCCTGGATCAGCAGGGCGCCGAACATCAACGCCATGGTGGCGTTCGCCGGGATGCCCAGGGTGAGCAGCGGAATGAAGGAGGAGGTTGCCGCCGCGTTGTTGGCTGTTTCCGGACCGGCGACACCTTCGGGGGCGCCCTTGCCGAAGCGCTCGGGCTGCTTGGCCCGCTTCTTTTCCATGGCGTAGGACGCCATGGAGGCGATGGTGGCGCCGCCGCCCGGGAGGATGCCCAGGAAGAATCCCAGTACAGAGCCGCGCCCGATCGCTCCGGAGGCCTGTTTGAGTTCCTTGCTCGACGGCCAGACGTTGGCCACCTTGGACGGAGCCTTGGCGGCGCGGTGCCGTTCCTCGAGGTTGTAGAGGATTTCCCCGAGGCCAAAGATGCCCATGGCGATCGGGACGAAGTCGATCCCGTCCGCCAGGTCCAGGCTGCCAAACGTGAACCGGCTTTCGCCCGTGAAGATATCCCGGCCGACCGTGGCGAGAAGCAGTCCGAGGGCTGCAGCGATGAGGGCCTTGGCCTTCGCGCCACTGCTGATCGTGGCAACCAGCAGGATGCCCAGTAGTGCCAGCGCGGTGTATTCCGGCGGGCCGAAGTCCAGCGCGAAGCTGGCCACGAGCGGAGCCAGGAACGTCAGGCCGATAATCGCCGCGGTTCCGCCGATGAACGAGCCGATGGCTGCCAGGCCCAGTGCCGTTCCTGCCTTGCCCTGCTTGGCCATCTGGTAGCCGTCGAACACTGTGACCACGGACGACGCTTCGCCGGGAAGCCGCAGGAGCACGGAGGTGATGGTGCCGCCGTACTGGGCACCGTAGAAGATGCCCGCCAGCATGATGATGGCGGTAACAGGCTCCACGTTGTAGGTGAGCGGAAGGAGGATGGCGATGGTTGCCGCGGGCCCCAGTCCGGGCAGCACGCCGATCAGCATCCCGATCACGACGCCGATCAAGCAGTACAGGAGGTTTGTGGGCTCCAGGACAACGGCGAATCCGTTGATGACGGGATTTAGAAAATCCACGGTGGTCTCCTAGAAGAGGTGGGGTATGGAGGTGCCGAGCGCCAGGACAAAGATGCCGTAAAACGCCGCTACGACGATGGCGCTGATGAGCACGGTGGAGCGCCAGGTTTCGCCGCCCAGGAACCCCATCCAGATGACGCACAGCACGACTGCCGGCAGTTCAAAGCCGATGAGGGGCATCAGGGCCACCATGGCGGCGAGCGTTACCAGGCCGGTCAGCGGGGAGAGGGACATCCGGGTGAACTTTTCCGCGTCCCTGTTGTGCCGGCCCGCAATCAGCTGGAACAGCCCGAGGGCCACCATGACGCAGCTGATGATGAACGGCCACAGTCCGGGCTGCGGTTCTGACGGAGTGCCGAGGCCCATGGCGACGGACAGGATCACTGCACCGATGCCGACGCCGAGGACCACCAGGGATGACGCGGCGTTGGCCAGGGCGCCGGCGGCAGGCGGCTTTTCGTCTTCCCACTGCGCGGCGAGCTGTTCCGGGGTCAGGTCATCGGGCAGGTCGCCTTCAACCACCGGGTCCGCCGAGGTTTCCTTCACAGGAATCACTTCGTTCCGCTGAGGCTGATGTCGTACTTTTCAACCAGGGACTTGTACTTGGCTGCGTAGTCCTTCCACTGCGTGACCACTTCCTCCCCGGAGACTTCCTTGGGGGTCAGCATGTTCTTCTTGTTGAACTCCTGGTACGCCTCGGACTTGAAGGTCTCCTTGAAGGCCGCCAGCAGCTTGTCCTTCACATCCTGCGGGGTCCCCTTGGGTGCTGCGACTGCACGGTACTGGGCCACAGGGACGTCATAACCGGATTCCTTGGCCGTGGGCACATCCGGGAGGAAGGTGTTGCGCTCCTCGGAGAAGACCAGCAGCGGCGCCACCTTCCCGGCCTGGATCTGCGGCATGGCTTCGCCCAGCTGGATGGTTGCCAGCTCCACCTGGTTGCCCAGGACGGCCGTCAGCGCCGGCTTGCCGCTGTCGAACGGAACGTCGGTGCCCTTCACGTTGGCCTGCTTGAACAGCACCGTCTGGGCCAGCTGGCTGCCGGTGCCCACGCCCGTGGTGCCGAAGGTGATGTTGCGGCCCGCGCTGGTCACGTCCTTGATGCTTTTGAAACCTGACTGGGGGCTGGCAACCAGGACATAATCGTCCTGGGAAAGGCCGGTGATGATGTCCAGGTCGTCAATGTTGACGGCTTCGTCGGCCGTAACGGCCAGCGGCGTGATGGTAACGAGCGACGCCGTCACCAGCAGGAGGTTCTGCCCGTCGGCGGGCTTGCCCGCCACTTCCTTGGTGGCCAGGGCACCGTTGGCACCCGGCTTGTTGACTACCGGCATCGGCGTGCCCAGCGTCTTTGAGGCACCCTCGGCGACAGCCCTGGCAATGAGGTCCGTGCTGCCGCCGGCCGCCTGGCCGACGGTCACGCTAATCGGTCCGCTGGGATATTTGGAAGAATCCTTGCTGCCGCCGCCAGCGACGTTGCCGCAAGCGGCCAGGGCCAGGAGTGTAATGGCCGAAGCCGTTCCGAGGACGGCTCGGCGGGTGGGGAAGTGCATCATTGGAACTCCTCGTTGGCGCTACAGGGCTACGCCCCAATACGTTGTGAACCGGATCACGGCCGGTTGGCTGTATCGAGTGTAGGAAGCCACTATGATGCATGTCTAAGCCCAAATATGCATCGAGTGATACCCGGAAGGCATCATGTTTACCTTTGACCAGCTGGCAGGATTCATCGCCGTCGCTGAGGAGCTCCACTTCGGCAGGGCAGCGGAACGCCTCAACATGACCCAGCCGCCCCTGAGCCGCCAGATCCAGAAGCTGGAGAAGGCAGTGGGCGCGGAGCTGCTTGAACGGGACAACCGGAAAGTCCAGCTGACGGCCGCCGGGCGGGCGTTCCTGGACGAGGCCCGCCGACTGATGGCCCTGGCCAGCCGCGCACCCGTGACCGCACGGCGGATCGCCTCCGGACGTTCCGGGCTGCTCCGGATCGGGTTCACTGCAGCCAGCGGCTTCAGCATTCTCGGGCCCCTGCTGGAGGAGATCTCCGCAAACTTGCCCGACGTCGACATCGACCTTCAGGAACTCGTGACGGGTGAGCAGATCGCCGGGCTCCTCTCCGGCGAACTCGATCTCGGCCTTGCCAGGCCGCCCTTCGATAACGAAGTGTTCGATTCGCATCTTCTGTACCGGGAAGCCATGGTGCTGGCGGTGCCGTCCGGCCATCCGCTGGCCGGACTCACGCGGGACATCACTGAGAAGGACCTCAGGGACGAGCCGTTGATCATGCATTCCTCAACGCAGGCCAGATACTTCTACGACCTGGTGGTCCGCATGATTCCCATCCAGCACGCCAATGTAGTCCACACCGTCAGCCAGATCCTCACCATGGTGTCCCTCGTGGCGGCCAAGCGAGGAGTGGCCTTCGTCCCGCACTCGGCGACATTGCTGGGCGTCCACGGTGTCGACTTCCTGCCACTGGAGGGCAGCGTGGATGATCCGGTGGAGCTGCACGCCATCTGGAGCCGCAGCATCTCCAACCCCGCACTCGCCCAGGCCTTGAGGACGCTCGAGTTCCAGGACAACTAGTTGCGCGGGCAGAGCCCACCTTCGTCCCGCGTGATGCAGGAACGGTATCAATGCATACAAAAATGAACTTAGACAGGCATCACGTGGCTCCCTAGGCTGAAGGGGAAGACATCATCTGCCGCACCGCTGCGGCGCCGACATGGAGGACAATCGTGGCCAAACACTCACCCCAGGAACTCGCCAGCGTTCTCAAAGACGGGTTGCTCTCCTTCCCGGTGACCTCGTTCGATTCGCAGCTCCAGTTCGACGAGGAAAACTACCGCAAGCACCTTGCCTGGCAGGCCAGCTACCCGGTGGCCGGGCTCTTCGCCGCCGGTGGAACGGGCGAAGGCTTCTCCCTCACGCCGGCGGAATCGGCCCGGGTTGTCCGCGCCGCCGTCGAGGAAGTCGGCAGCATCGTTCCAGTCCTGGCGTCAGCCGGCGGCTCCACGGCGCAGGCCATTGAAAACGCCCAGGCCGCCGAGGCGGCTGGCGCGGAAGGCATCCTGCTGCTGCCGCCGTACCTGACGGAAGCGGACCAGGGCGGCCTGATCGAGCACGTCAGCGCCGTCTGCAGTTCCACCTCGCTCGGTGTCATCATCTACAACCGCGCCAACGCGATCTACAAGGACACCACCGTGGCTGCCCTGGCCGACCGGCACGAAAACCTGATCGGGTTCAAGGACGGCGTGGGCGACCTCGAACATGATGCCCGCGTTTACGCCAAGCTCGGCGACCGCCTGTTCTACCTCGGCGGCCTCCCGACGGCTGAGACTTTCGCGCTGCCGCTGCTGCAGCTAGGCATGAGCACCTACTCCAGCGCCATGTACAACTTCGTCCCGCAGTTCGCCCTGGACTTCTACCAGGACGTGCGCAACCACGACCGCGTGGCCGTCAACAAGAAGCTCAACGACTTCGTCATCCCGTACCTGGATATCCGGGACCGGGTCAAGGGCTACTCCGTTTCCATCGTCAAGGGCGGACTGGACGCCATCGGACGCTCTGCCGGCGGCGTCCGTCCCCCGCTGCAGAACCTGGCCCCGCAGGACCTGGCAGACCTCAAGGCACTCATCGCCACCGTCTCCTGACCCGCCGCCACCTGACCCACCGCTTCCAAGGAGTAACCACCGTGACACTCACCGGACATTCGCTGATCGCCGGCCAGGCCGTCGCCGGCGAAGGCAAGACTGCCTTTGGCTTCAATCCCGCCAGCAATGAACAGCTTGAGCCCGCCTACACCCTGCTCACCGAGGACCAGCTCAAGGCAGCCACCGCCGCGGCCGCCGAGGCCTACCCGTCCTTCAGCACGCTCGATCCCGAGACGCACGCAAGCTTCCTCGAAGCCATCGCGGACAACATCGAAGCCATCGGCGATGAACTCATCACCCGCGCCGGCCTGGAGACCGGACTGCCGGCAGCCCGCCTGCAAGGCGAACGTGCCCGCACCACCGGCCAGCTCCGCCTCTTCGCCTCAGTTGTCCGCCAGGGTGATTTCCGCGGCGTCCGCATCGATCCCGCCCTGCCGGAGCGCACGCCGCTCCCCCGCGCCGACATCCGCCAGCGCCAGATCCCGCTGGGCCCGGTAGCCGTGTTCGGTGCCAGCAACTTCCCGCTGGCCTTTTCGACGGCGGGAGGGGACACCGCGTCGGCCCTCGCCGCAGGTTGCCCGGTGGTCTTCAAGGCCCACAACGCCCACCCGGGAACGGGAGAACTCGTTGGCCAGGCCATCGTGAAGGCCGTCCGCGACTCAGGTCTGCACCCCGGCGTCTTCTCGCTCATCTACGGCCCCGGCAGCAGCATCGGCCAAGCCCTCGTGGCGGACCCTGCCATCAAGGCCGTGGGCTTCACCGGCTCGCAAAGTGCCGGCATCGCCCTGATGCGCACCGCGGCGGCGCGGCCCGAGCCCATCCCGGTCTATGCGGAAATGTCTTCGCTCAACCCGGTCTTCGTCTTCCCCGGCGCCCTGAACGGCTCCGCCGAACACATTGACGCACTCGCCCAGCAGTACGTCGCGGCTGTCACCGGAAGTTCGGGGCAGCTCTGCACGTCCCCGGGCCTGCTGTTCGCTCCGGCCGGCGAGGCAGGCGACAAACTGGCTGCCGCCGTCGGACGCGCAGTATCCGCCTGTTCCGGCCAGACCATGCTGACCGCCGGCATCGCCGGTTCCTGGAACGACGGCGCCGCTGCGCTGGGGAACGCCGAGAACGTAACGGTGGTCGGCCGGGGCACCGCCGGTCCCACTGAGAACGCGCCGGCGCCCACGATCTTCGGAACCGGCGTCGCGGACTTCGTCAGCAACCACGTGCTGCATGCCGAGATTTTCGGTGCCGCGTCCCTGGTGATCCGCTACTCCACCGCAGAGGAATTGATCGAGGCCACCACCCGGCTCGAGGGCCAGCTCACCGCTTCCTTGCAGCTCACCGAAGAGGACTACCCGACGGCGGCGCAACTGCTGCCCGCCCTCGAACAGAAGGTGGGACGGATCATCGTCAACGGCTGGCCCACGGGCGTCGAAGTGGGCCATGCCATGGTCCACGGCGGCCCCTTCCCGGCGACATCGGACACCCGCACGACGTCGGTCGGCACCTTGGCGATCAACCGCTTCCTGCGGCCGGTCGCCTACCAGAACCTGCCCCAGGACCTGCTCCCCGCTCCGCTGCAGGATGCGAACCCGTGGCACCTGAACCGCCGGATCGACGGCACCGTCGAAGCAGCCGACGCCAAAGATGAGGTCAACGCATGAACGCCCAGCCCACGATCGCCAAGGTTGAGGTAGTCCCTGTCGCCGGATACGACAGCATGCTGATGAACCTTAGTGGCGCGCACGGACCGTTCTTCACCCGCAACGTGGTGATCATCACCGACTCGGACGGCCGTTCCGGCCTCGGCGAAGTCCCCGGCGGGGAGAAAATCCGCACCACCATTGCGGAGGCCGGGGCCTTCATCGCCGGCAAGCCGGTGGCCCGCTACCGCTCCCTGCTGCGGGAAATCGCGGCGGAATTCGCCGATCGCGACGCCGGCGGCCGCGGACTGCAGACCTTCGACCTCCGGACCACCGTCCACGCGGTCACCGCCGTCGAGTCGGCCCTGCTGGACCTCCACGGCCGGTTCCTGGGCGTCCCCGTGGCCGAACTGCTCGGTGACGGGCAGCAGCGCTCCTCCGTTCCGATGCTCGGCTACCTCTTCTTCATCGGCGACCGTCGGCGGACGGACCTGCCGTACCTGGTGGAGGATGCCCCGGCAGACCGCTGGGAGAGGCTGCGCCGGCAGGAAGCCATGACACCTGCGGCAGTCGTGGCTCTGGCTGAAGCAGCCCAAGAGCGCTACGGATTCAGCGACTTCAAGCTCAAGGGCGGCGTGCTCTCCGGCGACGATGAAGTGGACGTGGTCACCGCCCTGGCCAAACGCTTCCCCGACGCCCGGGTCACACTGGACCCGAACGGCGGCTGGCTGCTGGAGGAGGCCATCCGGCTCGGCAAGCGGATGCAGGGCGTCGTGGCCTACGCCGAGGATCCCTGCGGCGCCGAAGGCCGATTCTCCGGCCGGGAAGTCATGGCGGAATTCCGCCGCGCCACCGGGCTCAAGACGGCCACCAACATGATCGCCACCGACTGGCGGGAAATGTCCCACGCCATCCGCAGCAACGCCGTGGACATTCCGTTGGCGGACCCGCACTTCTGGACCATGCACGGCTCCGTCCGGGTGGCCCAGCTCTGCCACGAATTCGGCCTCACCTGGGGCTCGCACTCCAACAACCACTTCGACATCTCGCTGGCCATGTTCACCCACACCGGTGCGGCAGCCCCCGGCGAGATCACCGCGCTGGACACCCACTGGATCTGGCAGGACGGCCAGGGCCTCACCAAGGACCCGCTGCAGATCAAAGACGGCGCCATCGAGGTCCCGGACGCGCCCGGCCTGGGCATCGAACTGGACCGGGATGCCCTGGACAGGGCGCACCAGCTGTACCTGGAGCACGGACTGGATGCCCGCGACGACAGCATCGGAATGCAGTACTACATCGACGGCTGGTCGTTCGATCCGAAGCGGCCGTGCCTGGTGCGCTAAGCGCCCTGGCCGGTGCGTGAATATCGAAACCTTCCGCACGGCCGGCCCTCCTGGTGGAACAGGAAGACGGCCGTGCGGAACCCAAAAACAGGTAAATAGAAGGGCGCACTCTTGGGCGGCGTTGTCTCCGGAATACTCATCGTCTCCGCCGTCATTGCCGTGGGCTATTTCGCCGCCCGCTTTCGGATCCTGGGACCGGAAGTCCAAGGCGCGCTCACCCGAACCGCTTTTTACGTCACCAACCCGGCCCTGCTGTTCACAGTGGTGGCCGGCAGCGATATCCGGGCGGCCCTCGGAACGGACGCCCCGCTGGCGCTGCTCTCGGCAGCGATAGTGGGGTTTCTCTATTGCCTGGCAAGTTTCCTGTTCTTCCGCCGACCGGCGGCCGAGACAGCAGTCGGCGCCATGGCCAGCAGCTACGCCAACGCGAACAACATCGGCATTCCGGTGTCGCTCTACGCCGTCGGAACGGCGCAGCACGTGGCGCCCGTGCTCCTGGTGCAGATTTTGGTAATGGCTCCGTTCTATGTCACGGTGCTGGGCCTGGTTTCCGGCTCCAAAATTTCCTGGAAGAAGCTGCTTCTTCAGCCCGTCACCAACCCGATGATCATCGCCTCAGGACTGGGGGCAGCGGTGGCCCTGACCGGCTGGAAAGCCCCGGACCTCCTGCAGAAACCCATCGACATGCTGGCCGGGGGCGCGGTGCCGATGGTGCTGCTGGCGTTCGGGCTGTCACTCGCCGGCCGGGCCCCGCTGCAAAAAGACGACGGCCGTACCGAGACCCTCGTCGCCACGTTACTGAAGATCGCCGGAATGCCGCTCGTCGTGTGGGTCCTTGGCCGCTTTGTCTTCGGACTGGAAGGGCAGCACCTGCTGGCCAGCGTGATCATGGCCGCACTCCCCACCGCCCAGAACGTGTTCCTCTTCGCCTCCCCCTACGGCCGCGGCATGACCGTGGCGCGCGACGTCATTCTTTGTACCACCCTGCTGAGCATCGGCGCGCTGCTCGTGGTGGCGTGGCTGGTGGGCTAGGCACGCAAATCACGGTCGGCCATTTTGCTTGTAATACAAGTTAGAAACTTGTATCATAAGAAGTGCGGGCGATGACGCCCCCTTCCGATTCCGAGGAGCACCCATGAGCACCGTAGATCTCATTCGCCATGTGAAACTTTCCACCGCCAGGCTTCCCCTCGCCGTGCCGATCAGTGATGCCAAAGTCTTCACCGGCCGCCAGAAGCCCATGACCGAAGTGGTGTTCCTGTTCGCTGAAATCACCACCGAGCAGGGCCACAGCGGCATCGGCTTCAGCTACTCCAAGCGCGCAGGCGGACCGGCCCAGTACGCGCATGCCAAAGAGGTGGCCGAAGGAATCATCGGCGAGGACCCCAACGACATCGGCAAGATCTACACCAAGCTGCTCTGGGCCGGCGCCTCCGTGGGACGCTCGGGAGTGGCCACCCAGGCGCTGGCCGCCATCGACATCGCCCTTTACGACCTCAAGGCCAAGCGCGCCGGGCTTCCCCTGGCCAAGCTCCTGGGCTCCTACCGCGACTCGGTCCAGACCTACAACACGTCCGGCGGCTTCCTGAATGCCTCCCTGGATGAGGTCAAGGCCCGCGCCACCCGGTCCATCGATGAGGGAATCGGCGGCATCAAGATCAAGGTGGGCCTCCCCGACAGTAAAGAGGACCTCCGCCGCGTGGCCGGAATCCGCGACCACATCGGCTGGGACGTGCCCCTCATGGTGGACGCCAACCAGCAGTGGGACCGCGCTACCGCCCTGCGGATGGGCCGGCAGCTGGAGGAATTCAACCTCATCTGGATTGAAGAGCCCCTGGACGCCTACGACTTCGAGGGCCACGCCCATTTGGCCAGCGACCTGGACACCCCCATCGCCACCGGTGAAATGCTGGCCTCCGTGGCCGAGCACAAGGGCCTGATCAATGCCAACGGCTGCGACATCATCCAGCCCGACGCTCCCCGCGTCGGCGGCATCACGCAGTTCCTGCGCCTGGCCGCACTGGCGGACGAGCGGGGCCTGGGCCTCGCTCCGCACTTCGCCATGGAAATCCACCTTCACCTCGCCGCCGCCTATCCCCGCGAACCGTGGGTGGAGCACTTCGACTGGCTCGACCCGCTGTTCAACGAGCGCCTCGAGACCAAGAACGGCCGCATGCTGGTTCCGGACCGCCCGGGCCTCGGCGTGTCCCTCAGCGACCAGGCCCGCGCCTGGACCACCGAGTCCGTGGAGTTCGGCGCGTAACCTTGAACGCATGAGCCGGAACCTGACCGCGGACCTCGCCGCCGATCTTCGCACGCGCATTGTTGACGGTGTCATCCAGCCCGGCGACAAGCTGCCCAGCGAAAACACGCTGATCGGCGAGTTCGGCGTCAGCCGCACCGTGGTCAGGGCAGCCCTCACCCGGCTGCAGGCTGAGGGGCTGGTTGAAACCGAACGCGGGCGGGGCAGCTTCGCGCTGACCCCGCCCCGGGCCGGTGATCCGCAGGCCCCCGGCGGCCGGCCGCTGACCAGCCTGGAGGACCGGCTCCACCTCCTCGAGTTCCGCATGGGCGTTGAAGCGGAGGCCGCCGCCCTGGCGGCCCGGAACCGGACGGACCGGCAGCTGAGGGCCGTGCAGAAAGCCCTGGAGGACTTCACCTCCAGCAGCGGCCACCCGGCGCATGCGATGAAGTCCGATTTCGAATTCCACAAGGCCATCGCCGCCGCGTCGGGAAACCCCTTCTACTCGGACTGCCTGGCATCACTGGGCCAGACCATGATCGCGATGCCCCGCACCCGGCTGATGACCGGCGACGAACACTACGCCCGCGACCACTTCGACCAGGTGGTCCATGAGCACGAATCGATCTACGCGGCCATCGCGGAAGGCGACGCGCCGTCGTCGTCGGCTGCCATGCGCAGCCATCTGGCCAACTCAAAGCGGCGGCTCCGGACGGGACGGTAACGGTGCCCGCGCTGCCGGTTGGGCCGGTTGGGCCCGCGAAACTGAGCGAATGAGCTCAGCAGTGCCCTGTGGGTATCACGCAATGCAAAAGATATGTTGGACGTGCATCACAGCGCCTGAATAAAGTCGAAGGGAAGCTATGGCGGGGACCACAAGGGCCGGCCACCGTCCCCCGCAGCCTGAGCTTTATTCATCGATACAGAGGATTTTCCCCCATGCAATCTGTAGACATCGCTGTCACGGATCTGGCGTCTGCCACCAAGAAGTTCTTCCGGCGCGTCCTGCCCATCATGTTGGTCATGCTCGTCTGCAACCAACTGAACCGGTCAAACATCGGCTACACCCAGGACCACCTGCAGGCTGATGTCGGCATCGGCGCCGCCGCCTACGGTTTCGGAGCCGGGCTGTTCTTTATCGCCTACGCCATCTTTGAACTCCCCAGCAACGTAATGATGGAGAAGTTCGGTGCCAGGATCTGGCTGACCAGGATCATGGTCAGCTGGGGCATCGTCTCCTTCCTGATGGCGTTCGTCCAGAACGAGACGATGTTCTATGTGCTGCGGTTCCTCCTGGGCGCAGCCGAAGCAGGTTTCTTCCCTGCCGTCATCTTCTATTTCGCCCGCTGGGTGCCAACCGGCCAGCGGGGCAAGGCCACCGCCATCTTCATCGCCGGGTCCTCGGTGGCGGCGGCCCTGTCCGGACCCATCGCTGGAATGCTGCTCAGCCTCCAGGGTGCGCTGGGAATCCGCGGCTGGCAGTGGCTCTTTGGTTTCGAAGGCCTGCTCTCCGTGGTCGTTGGCATCACCGTGTATTTCCTCCTGGACGCCAGGATCGAGGACGCCAAATGGCTGACGCTCAAGGAAAAAACTGCGCTCATCAGCGCCATCGCCAGCGAGGATGCCCAGCACGCCCCTGCCAGCGGTCAGGGTAATAAGGTCAACCGCTGGAAAATGCTGCTGAACCCCCAGATCCTCCTGCTGTGCGGCATTTACTTCTCCGTCCAGCTGTCCATCTACGCCAACACCTTCTGGCTGCCGAGCATCGTGAAGCAGATCCCCGGCACCACGGACCTGAGCGTCGGATTCCTGTCTGCCATTCCGTGGGTCTGCGCCGTCGTCGCCATGTACTTCGCGGCCAAGTGGCAGGACCAGGCAAAGTCCAAGCGCCCGCTGCTGGCGGTGGCCCTGCTCGTTGCCGCAGTGGGAACATTCGCGGCAGCCGTAGCCACCCCGGTACTGGCCCTGGTGTTCCTCGCTGTGGCCGCGATGGGTTTCAAGAGCGCGTCACCGCTGTTCTGGACCATCCCACAGTCAGGACTGCACCCCCTGGTCCTCGCACCGGCCATCGCCATCATCAACTCTCTCGGCAACCTGGGCGGCTTCGTGGCCCCGTTCGGCTTCGGCATCATCAAGGAACAGACCGGAAGCGTTGTCCCGGGACTATTCGCCCTGGCGGCGGCATCCACCCTCGCCGCCGGCCTGGTGTACTTCCTCAGGGAACGGACGACGGCGGCGGAACCGCCCGCCGTCGCGCCCGCTGAAGGCGCCCCCGCAGCGGAAACGCGGCAGCCGGCCGTAACCCGCTAGGCGCCGCCCCTCTCGCCGCTACCCGGACGCTGACGGCAACCTCCCGGACCTCCGCAGCATGGCCTCCTCGAGGAGCGCCACCACGGTATACAGGATGATCGAAACGAGCGTGATCACCACCACCGATGCCCAGACCTCGTTATTCCTGGCGCGGGACACGGCGGAGATAATGGCGTAGCCGATTCCCTTGCCGGTGGCGAGCCACTCCGCCAGCAACGCGCCCGTGATCGCCCCCGGAATGGAGACCTTCACGGCCGTGAAGAAGGCCGGCAGGGACGACGGCAGGGCGACCTTCAGCAGGGCGGTCCAACGGGAGCCGCCGTAAACGTCGATCACTTCGATCATGGCCGGGGACGCCGAGCGAAGCCCGAACACAATCGTCACCAGGGCGGGGAACAGCACCACGATCCCGCCGATGGCCGCAACTGCCGGCTCCTGACGGCCGAAAATCAGGATGATGATGGGCGCCAGCGCCACAAGCGGCACCGAGCGCAGCAACATGGCGACCGGCATCAACGCGTTCTCCACACCGCGGAACAACACAAACACACCGGCAATCACCACGGCTCCCACCATTCCCGCGGCGAACCCCAGGAATGCGTCCACCATGGTTTGGCCGAGGTTCTGCAGGATGGCCTGCCGGTTGGCCTCCGCGGCCGGCACCGAGAACAGGAAGTTGACAACGTCCAGCGGTCCTTTGCCGACGAACGGCGAGATATTGAAGATCTTCAGCAACGCCACCCACAGCAGCAGCACCACGACGAGGGAAACGAGGAGGCCGACTACCGCGCGCCCCGCACCCTTCAATGCGGCCAGGCCGGCCGCCGATCCCGGCATCATGCCGCCGCCCGGCGTCCGGAGGACCACGGCGTCACGAATCGTGCCAGCAGCGCGAAGACGCCATATCCGGCACCGGCAAGCAGCCCCGCCACCAGGGCAACTCCCCACGCCCTGGCAATTTCGAGGTTCTGTTGCGCATTGACCAGCGCCGGGCCGATCCCGCGGTCCACGCCGCCCACGTATTCGCCCAGCACGGCTCCCAGGACGGCGGCCGGGACGGCGATCTTCAGCGCGTTCAGGATTCCCGGCAGTGCGGAAATGAGCTGGACCTTCACCAGTTGCTTCAGCCGCCCTCCGCCGTAGACGGCCACGAGGTCCAGGCTGGCCCGGTCCGCGCTCTTCAGTGCCGCCAGGGCCCCCACCACCGTGGTGAAGAAGACCGAGATGCCTGCCAGCAGGACGGCCGTGCCGGAAGATTCCCCCCGCGCGGGCGAGCCGATGACGATGAAGGCCAGCGGCCCGATGGCGACGATGGGCAGGCAATAGCTGATCACCGCCAACTGGGTGACCAGCCGTTCCAGGGACGGAAGTACCAGGACACTCGCGGACAGCAGCAGCGCGGCGGCGTTTCCCCACAGGTACCCTGTGGAAGCCTCCGCCATTGTCACCGCCAGGTTGGGCCAGTAAAACCCGACGCCGTCACTCGCCAGCTGTCCCAGGACTTCCGGCGGCGTCGGCACGGCGCCGCCGGAGCCGTCCGCACTGGCACCCACTCCGGAAAGCACCGTTGCGGCGGCCAGCCACCAGAGCGCGACCGTGGCCGCCACGCCGATCCCGGCCGCGGCCCACGGCGGCAGCGGCCGGGCCGCCGTCGTACTCAACAGGAAAGCCCGCGTCACGGTGACTCCACTTCCTCAAGGGGCGCGCCGGCGCCGCCGAACAGGAGTTCGGAGGCCCTGTCACACAGCGCATGGAACTCCGGCGTCCGCATCATTTCGGGCGTCCGCGGCCGGGGAAGGTCCACGGTGATGATCTCCTTGATCCGGCCCGGGCGGGCGCTCATCACAGCCACCACGTCGGAGAGGAACATGGCCTCGGCGATGCCGTGGGTGACCATCAGCGTGGTGGCGGGCTTCTCCGTCCAGATCCGCAGCAGTTCCAGGTTCAGCCGTTGCCGGGTCATGTCGTCCAGCGCCCCGAACGGCTCATCCAGCAGCAGCACCGACGGCTTGAGCGCCAGGGCCCGGGCAATGGACACCCGCTGGCGCATGCCGCCGGACAGCTGGGCCGGCTTCGCCTTTTCAAACCCCTTGAGTCCGATCAGCTCCACCAGGTCGTCCACCATGGCGTAGTCGACGGGAAGTCCCGCCACCTCAAAGGGCAGCCGGATGTTGGATACGACGCTCCGCCAAGGGAGCAGCGCCGGATCCTGGAAGGCAATCCCCAGCTCGTGCCGGGTCCGCAGTTCGGCCGGCGAGTGGCCGTCCACCGTGACCTGGCCGGTGGTGGGGGTGTCGAGCCCTGCCAGGATCCGCAGGATAGTGGATTTACCGCATCCGGAGGGTCCCAGCAAGGAAAGGAACGTTCCCTTGGACGTCATCAGGTTGGCGTCTTCCAGCGCCACGACACTCTTCCTGCCCATCCGGAAGCTCTTGCCCAGGTTGCTGAGCGATATACCGGTTCCGGAAAGCAGTCCTCCGGCTACGGCTTCTGTTCTCACGTCAGTCATGCGTCCTACTTCAGGTCAGGGTTTTCGGCATAGACCTCGTCCAGGAGGCTCAGGTCAAAGATCGTTTCTGCGGTGGTGTCGTAGCCGGCCAGCTTGAGGATCTCGATGTTCTTGTCCATCAGCTCCTTGGACACAGTGAACAGGCCGTTGCTGTCCGTCTCCGGAGTGGCGATGAGCTTGGTGTTCTGGGCCTCGGCCTGGCCCTTTTCCTTGTCCAGGGTCAGGCCCAGCTCTTTGCCATACACCTCAACAGCAAGCCGGGCAGATTCAGCCGGGTCAGCCAGGGCGTCCTTCCAGCCCTTGATGGTCGCCGCCAGGAAGGCCTTCAGCTCCGGCCTTTTGTTCTTGATGGACTCGTCCGTGACCACGAAGCTCTCGGCAACAAAGGGCAGGCCATTGTCGGCAAACGGCAGGACCGCCGTCTTGTGCCCGCCCAGCTCAAGGGTGAGCACTTCGTTGGTCAGGTACGCGAAGAACCCCTCGACGTCGCCGTTAAGCAGTGGTTGGGGGTCGTATTGCACCGGCACCTTGGTGACCTTGGACGGGTCAATCTTGTTGACCTCGAGGAGGGCATCGAAGAGTGTTTCGTTCACGCCGGCCTGCACACCGATCTTCTTGCCGATTAGGTCCTCCGGGGCGGTGATCGAGTTGGCAGCCAGCGAAACGATGGTGAAAGGGTTCTTCTGGTACGTGGTACCGATGATCTTCAGCGGCGCTCCCTCGTTGAGGACCACCGGCGCCACTCCCACGGGCGACGATGTGCCCACCAGCGCCTTGCCGGAGAGGACCATGGTTTCCGCCGAGGCACCGCCGGGTCCGCCGGCGATCAGGTTGACGGCGCTGAAGCCCGCGTCCTTGTAATAGCCCTTGCTGTCGGCAAAGTACTCCCCGGCGAACTCCGCGTTCTTCAGCCACGACAGCTGCACCTCAAGCGTGCCGAAATCGGCCGCCGCCCCTGACGCGGTGCCTGAGGCAGCCGGGGCAGCGGCTCCCGAGCCGCCTCCGCAGCCGGTCAGTGCCACCAACGCCGCCGATGAAAACCCTGCCAGCACCATCCGCCGCGATGGGCGCAGGGCGCCTTTGTCCGAACTGAAAGCCGTCATTCTTCTTCTCCAAATCGGGAGGCGGTCACGTATGCAGGCGGCCTTGTAGGCCGCTCCGCTCTGACACTATGGAACGGTTGTTTCAGGAATCGGCCCGAGCCGTTTCAGCGAAGTTAACTGTCGTTTAGCCTGGGCGCGCTAAACACGTTAAAGCGAAAGAGCCCCGGTCCTAAGACCGGAGCTCTTTCCATTGCGTGCGCGAGGGGGGATTTGAACCCCCACGCCCTTTCGGACACTGGCACCTGAAGCCAGCGCGTCTGCCGTTCCGCCACTCGCGCGCAACTTCTTCCACCCGGCAGGAGCCCGTTTTCCGGACTGCCAGCCTCGTAAAAGCAGCGAGATCAAGCATAACGGACAACCACGGCAAAACACCAATCGGGCTTCGGTGCAGCCCGGGCCGGCTCGATCCTCCTCGTGGATATGCCCGTGGAACAACGCCCCCGGGTCCGCTCCAGCCCGCTCCGACACGAACTATTCTCCCCGCACCTGCGGTGTGCATTAAGGTCATTCACAGCCCCGCCCAGTAGTATCAGATGTAGGAGTGCCCGCCCCCGGCGCACTCCCGGCAGTGTTGTGAACTGAGTTCCGAAGCGTGTGCTGCCCCGCAGCCGTCAGGAGAGGAGAGGTGCCATGGGAATGCTGGACAAAGTCGAGCGCGGCATCGAAAAGGCCGTCCGCGGTGTCTTCTCCACCGGTTCGCGGGCCCAGGTTGAGCCGGTGGAAATCGCCAGCCGCCTCCGCCGGGAAGTCGACCACAAGGCCATCACCATCGCCGCCGGACGCACCCTTGCACCAAACGTGTTTGATGTCCGCCTGAGCGAAGACGACTTTAAACGCGCCCAGGAGTGGGGCACACCCCTGGCCGAAGAACTCTGCGATGTGGTGATCAACCACGTACGCAGCCAGGGCTACACCCTCCAGGGCTCGGTCCGGATTTCGTTCCGGCCCGACGGAGAAATCCGCGCCGGCGATTTCGAGATCGACTCCAAGACGGAAAAAGCTTCCGGTTCTTCCACGGCCCCTCCCGTGCCGCGGAACAACGTGCCGGCTGCGCCCAGCCGCCAGCCGGTGCGGCTTCAGCCGGTCCTGGACATTGACGGCCAGCGCTACTCACTCAACGCCGCGTCGATCGTGTTGGGCCGGTCCTCGGAGGCGGACATCCTGGTGGACGACACCGGGGTCTCACGCCGCCACCTCGAAATCCGCACCGCCAACGGCACCACAGAGGCCGTCGACCTGGGATCCACCAACGGCAGCTACGTCAACGGACGCAAGGTCGTCGGCAGCGTCGACCTTACCGACGGCTCCACCATCACGATGGGACGGACCAAAATCATCTTCCGCCTTTTGCCCGCCAACTCCGGTGGCCGCCCGTGAGCGAACTGACCATCACGGCCCTGCGGTTCGGGTTCCTCCTGCTGCTCTGGGTCCTCATCTTCAGCATCGTGTCCGCTATGCGCCGCGACCTGATGATCGGCAGGAAAGCCGCAATGGGCGCTCCGACCGCCCGCCAGGTACGCAAGCACCCTGAACTGGCCGAAACCGCACCGCCGCCCGCGAAACAGCAGGCCCGCCAACTGGTCGTCACGGAGGGTCCGCTTAAGGGCCACACCATTCCCCTTGCAGACAGTCCCATCCTTCTTGGCCGCGCCCAGGAGGCCACCCTGGTCCTGGAGGACGACTACGCGTCAGGCCGGCACGCCCGGCTCTTCCCGCAGGGCAGCCGCTGGTTCATCGAGGATCTTGGCTCGACCAACGGCACCTACCTGGCCAACCAGCAGCTCACCCGAGCCCTCCCGGTGGAGCTCGGTGTCCCCGTGAGAATCGGCAAGACGGTCATCGAATTGAGGCCATAGCCGTGGCCGTCCCGGAAATTCCCGCCGACAAGGGCTCCACCCCGACGCGGCCGCTCATTATGCGCTACGCCGCCCGCTCGGACGTGGGACGAATCCGAGCCAAAAACGACGACTCCGCCTACGTCGGCCGCCATCTGGCCATCGTGGCGGACGGCATGGGGGGCCATGCCGGGGGTGACGTGGCGTCCGCGGCGACCGTACTGGACATGCTCCACCTGGACCACGGCCACTACGACGGCGATGCCGGGACCGTGCTGGCGGATGAAATCCAAACCGCAAACTCGCTCCTGTCTGAACTGGTGCACATCAATCCCAAGCTCGCCGGCATGGGGACCACCGTCACGGCGCTCCTCCTGGCCGAAGGCAAACTGCACTTCGCCCACATCGGCGACTCCCGTGCCTACCGGCTCCGCAACGGCGAATTCAAGCAGATCAGCGTTGACCACACCTTTGTGCAAAGGCTCATCGACGAAGGCCGGCTGCGCCCCGAGGAAGCGGAAACCCATCCGCACAAGAATGTCCTGATGCGGGTCCTGGGAGATGTCGACGCCAGCCCGGAACTCGATCTGGCCACCCTTGACGTCGAACCCGGCGAACGGTGGCTGCTCTGCTCAGACGGTCTGAACTACGTTGCGGGACACGTCGTGGAACGCACGGTCCGCGAAACCAAAGATCTGCGAGAATGCGTCGAAACGCTCGTTGACCTCACCCTTGAAGCCGGCGCACCGGACAACGTCACGGTTGTCATGCTTGAAATCGCGGAACAAACGCCCGACGACGTCCGGACGGCCGCCGTCGAGATCGTCCCGCCCCCGGCCGGCTCGGAGGACACGACAACGGCGGGATCTTCGGACAAGTCGGCCGTTCCGGACAAGGCCCCGTTGCCGCAGGATGCCACGGCAAAAGCTGCCGAAGATACGGGCGGCAGCGACTCCGGCGAACAAGGCGCCCGCTCCGGACCCGCATCGAAACCGGGTGAACCAACCACCACAACGGACCCGCACCTGGGCGAGCACCTCTCTGCCGCCGTCCTTCGCGAGGAACTCTCCACACGTCCCCATGAGCTCGTCGGCGCAGCCGCAGCCGCTGCCGAATCCGGGTCCATTCCCACTATTGCCGGCCGCACCGTGGCGCGCCGGGCCGCGACCGTTCTGACGCACAAATCGGACCAGGACCGCGAGGAAACCGACGAATACAAGCCCGCCGTCAAGCCGCGCCGCTGGGTCACGATCGCCACGGCGGCGGCCCTGCTCGTCATCCTGAGCGTCGGGCTGTGGCTGGGATACGCCTGGACACAGACGCGCTACTACATCGGCGAATACGATTCGCGGGTTGCCATCTTCAACGGTGTCTCCCAGCGGCTCGGACCAATCCAGCTCTCAACGCTGGAGACAGTAACGGACATCCGCATGTCCGATCTGCCGGAGTTCTCGCAGCAACGGGTCCGCCAAACAGTCCCGGCCCGGGATCTCTATGATGCGCAGCGGATCGTCAAGAATCTTGATCTGACCGGCACGACGTCCCCGGCGGAGGAGTGCGCCAGCGCTACAGCCACGCCCACCGCTGCCTCCCCGTCGGCTTCGGGCGCCGCGCCCGCGCCAAGCGGGACAGCGGCTCCGCCTGGAAAGGCCACACAGTCCGCAACCCCCCGCCCGTCCACCAGCCCTTGCGAGGAGGCCAAGTGACACAGATTGAGGCCACCCCCAAGCCGCGCAGGAACACCGAACTGGTACTCCTGATCCTTGCCCTGGCCGTGGGCATCGGCGCCAATGCTCTGGTGGGCGTGGACCAGGAAAAAGCGTTCGACCAGGATTTCTGGTTCCAGTCCAGCCTGCTCGCCGCCGCCGCCTTCGTCTTCCACGTCGTATTGCGCGTCCGGGCAAAATATGCCGATCCGGTTATACTTCCGTTGGTTGTGGCCCTTAATGGCCTGGGCCTGGCCATGATCCACCGGCTGGATGCCCCCGGGGAGGATACGGGCAACAACCAGCTCCGTTGGACCCTGATTGCCATGGCCGTGGCCATCGCGGTCATCTGGTTCCTCAAAGACCACCGGATTCTCCGCCGGTTTACGTTCATTTCCTTGGCCGCCAGCGCGCTCCTGCTCATCCTGCCGCTGATCCCGGGCATTTCGGCCGGTGAAATCCTCGGTGCCCGGGTCTGGATCAAGCTGGGCCCCATGACCTTCCAGCCGGGCGAAATCGCCAAGATTACCTTGGCCATATTCTTCGCAGGGTATCTTTCCTCCAACCGGGACCTGATTCTCCTCGCAGGCCGCAAACTGGGCCCGATGCAGTTCCCCCGGGTCAAGGACATGGGCCCGATGATCACCGCCTGGCTGGTGAGCATCGGCGTGCTGATCTTCCAGCGGGACCTCGGTTCCTCCGTGCTGTTCTTTGGCCTGTTCATTGTGATGATCTACGTTGCAACGAGCCGGATCAGCTGGGTAGTGATCGGTGTGGCCCTGATCCTGGGCGGCGGATATGTGGCCTCCAAGGTTTTCTCCCATGTTGGCCTCCGCATCGACGGGTGGCTGAACGCCTTCACGGACGAGGTGTACGGGAGGCAGTTCGGCGGTAGCTTCCAGATTGTGGAAGGCCTGTTTGGCATGGCCAACGGCGGCCTCGTGGGCACCGGCCTTGGCCAGGGGCGCCCGAATTTGGTCCCGTTTGCCAACAGCGACATGATCATCGCTTCCTTCGGCGAGGAACTTGGCCTGATCGGGCTTTTCGCGATCGTCCTGATGTACCTGCTGCTGTTCACGCGCGGGTTCCGGGCGGCCCTGGGAACACGGGATGCCTTCGGGAAGCTGCTGGCCTGCGGCCTGTCGTTCGCCATCGCGCTTCAGTGTTTCGTGGTAATTGGCGGCGTGACGCGGTTGATCCCGCTGACCGGGCTCACCACACCGTTCCTGGCTGCTGGCGGTTCCTCGCTGCTGGCCAACTGGATCATCGTGGGGCTCTTGCTGATGATTTCGCACGCGGCCCGCGGCCCGGTGGACACCACGCCCATGCCGCAGGGCGCCGCGCCCGGCGAACAGAAGCCTGTTCCGCCTTCCCCGCCGCGTCCGGCCAAACAGCCCGGCCGGCAGCCCTCGTCCGCCCATCCCGACGCGCCAACTGAAGCGGTGAAACAGCTGTGAACCACGCCATTCGGAATTCATGGATTGCCGCCGTAGCCATGTTCGCGCTGATCTTCGGCGCCCTCAGCTATGTGCAGGTGGTAGGGGCCGACGAACTGCAGGCCAACCCCTGGAACAAGCGCGCCATCCTCCAGAACTACTGCAATGACCGCGGAGCCATCATTGTGGGCGGAAAACCGATCGCACAGTCCGTTGCCGCCTCGGAAAGCTGCAAGTACCAGCGCACCTACACGGAGCCCGAACTGTACGCCGGCATCACGGGGTACTTTTCCAAGAACTACGGCGTCACGGGTCTGGAAAGTGCACTCAACGAGCAGCTCGCCGGCAGCTCGGACCAGCTCTTCCTGGACCGCGTGGGCCAGCTGTTCCTCGGCAACCAGCCGAAGGGCGCCTCGGTGGAACTCACCCTGGACCCTGCGATCCAAAAGCTCGCCTACGATTTGATTCCGGACGGCCAGCGCGGCTCCATCGTGGTGACGAACCCGAAAACGGGTGACATCCTGGCCATGGTCTCCAAGCCGTCCTACGATCCCAACCTGATCGCCACCCAGGACGCGGCTGCCGAGGCTGCGAACTTCAACGAGCTGAATAAGGTCCCCGGAATCAACCTGAACCCGAATGTCAGCGGTCCAACCGGTGCACTTTTGGCGCCAGGCTCGGTCTTCAAGCTCGTGGATACGGCCGCGGCGCTCAGCTCAGGCAAGTACAACAAGGACAGTGAGCTGCCCAACCCCGCCGAGATGAGCTTCCCCGGCATCCAGTACAAGCTGCCCAACTACGCCGGCGGCAACTGCTATACCCAGAACACGGCCAGCTTCGCGTTCGCCCTTCAGCAGTCCTGCAACACTCCGTTCGCGTCCATTGCCCGGGACCTCGGCCAGAAGGCAATCGCCGATCAGGCCGCAAAGTTCGGCTTCGGCCAGGACCTGGGCGACCAGCTGAAACTGGATTACGCCAAAAAGTCCTTCCCGGAGGAGGAGTTGGACCCGGCAGGCCTCGCCCAGTCCGCCATCGGCCAGCGCGATGTCCGTGCTACTCCGCTGCAGATTGCGCTGATGACGTCAGCCATCGCCAACGGCGGAGTCCAGATGAGGCCCAACCTGATCAAGACGGTGCGGTCCCCGGACCTGCGCGTTATCAGCGAACCGAAACCCGAAGTCCTCCGGACGTCCACCAGCCCGGAGATTTCCCGGCAGATCACCGAGTGGATGACCAGCGTAGTCAGTGAAGGCATCGGCCGCGGGGCTGCCGTGCCGGGCGTCCAGGTGGCCGGCAAGACCGGCACCGCCGAGCTGGGAACCGACGGCTTGAACAACTCATGGTTTACCGGGTTCGCCCCGGCCAACGACCCCCAGGTGTCGGTGACCATCGTCATGCAGGGCGTGGACATCACCACCGGTGCACAGCTAACCAGTCCGAACGCGAAGAAGATTTTTGAGGCGGTGTTGAATAAGTGAGGCCTACATCAGGGATCACCCTCGGCGGGAGATTCCAGCTGACCACGCGTATTGCGATTGGCGGGATGGGAGAAGTCTGGAAGGCCAAGGATCTTATCCTTGGCCGGATTGTCGCCATCAAGGTGCTCAAAGAGGAGTACACGGGCGATCCCGGGTTCCTCCAGCGCTTCCGTGCCGAAGCGCGCCACACGGCGTTGCTGAACCATGTGGGCATCGCCAACGTCTTTGACTACGGCGAAGAAGAGGGATCGGCCTACCTGGTGATGGAGCTGGTCCCGGGCCAGCCCCTGAGCAGCATCATTGAGCACGAACAGGTCCTGTCCCCGGACCGGACGCTGTCCATGATCGCCCAGACCGCCCGTGCCCTCTCGGTGGCCCACTCACAGGGACTGGTGCACCGCGACATCAAGCCCGGCAACCTGCTGATCACCCCGGACGGCCGCGTCAAAGTGACCGACTTCGGGATCGCCCGTCTGGCGGACCAGGTCCCGCTGACCCAGACCGGACAGGTCATGGGCACGGCCCAGTACCTCGCACCGGAGCAGGCAACCGGACAGACGGCCACCGGCGCCTCGGACATTTACTCGCTCGGCGTCATCGGCTACGAGTGCCTCACCGGGCATCGCCCATTCTCCGGTGAATCGCAGATCGCCATTGCGCTTGCCCAGGTCAACGACGCGCCGCCGCCGCTGCCGGAAACACTGCCGACGCCGGTGCGGGCCCTCCTGATGTCCATGCTCGCCAAGGATCCCAAGAACCGCCCGGCCAACGCCATCAAGCTGTCCGAGGCAGCAGAAGCCATCCGCAACGGTGACATCGCCGCTGCGCATGCCACCGTTCCCGGAATGTTGCTTTTCGAAGCGGCCACGGGACCGATCACGGCTCCGGTGGACATTCCCACCGCCGCCACCGGCGTCATTGAATCACCCGAAAAGGACAAATCGACGACGGCGACTTCCGCACTTCCGGTGGTCGGCGCCGCGGGCGCCGGTGCGGCCGCAGGACTCGCCGCCGGAGCTGCTGCCGGTGCAACTGGTCCGGGCAGCACACTGTCACGCGCCGACGCCCTGGCTGCCCAACGCAGCTGGGACCAGGAAGAGGAGCAGGACCGCTACGACGAACCGGTGGATGAGCCGCAGCGCAAGGGCCGGAGCCCGTGGACGTGGCCGCTCATCGCCCTGATCGTGCTCGTCCTCTTCGCTCTGGTGGGTGTCCTGCTTACCCAGGCAGGCGTCTTCTCCCCGTCCGGTCCGGCCGAGTCCACGTCCACGTCGAGCAGCGCCAAGCCCAGCAGCACCAGCGCCTCACCGACGTCCACTTCGGCCAGCCCCACGTCCTCGAGCGCGAGTCCGACGCCCACTCCCACGCAATCGACTCCGGAGACCATCAACCTGATCCCTGATGCCTACCTGGGCCAGCCATACAACACGGTCCGCAGCCAGCTCGTTGGCTTGGGACTGACAGTCAAGGGCGACCCGGTCTTCAGTGACGCAGCGCAGGGAACGGTCACCAACATTGAGCCCTCCGGCCCGGTAGCCCCGGGCGAGACCATCACGGTCACCTACTCCAAGGGCCCTGACCCGAGCAAGGAATCTTCGGTGCCCGCAATCGGCGTTGGGAGCAGCGAGGCGCAGACGCAGAAAGCGATCGAGGACGCAGGATTGCGCTGGGTAAAGGGAGCAGACGTGCCCGGCAGCGCCGGGCAGAAGGCCGGGACATTCGTCAGTTCGGAGCCGGGCGCCGGGCAAAAGGTGCCCGCCGGATCCGTGGTGACCTACCACCTCGCCGCCGAACTCCTGCCCACGCCCACCACTTCGCCGACGAACTAAGGCGCACCGTGCCGAACTCACCCCGTCTCCCGTCGCACAGAGAGGACAGCCTCCCAGTGAACACCCAGCGCGTCCTCAACGGACGGTACGAACTCGGTGAGCTGATCGGCCGCGGCGGCATGGCGGACGTCCACCGCGGCGTTGACACCCGGCTTGGCCGGACAGTGGCCATTAAGCTGCTGCGCCCGGACCTTGCCCGGGATCCACAGTTCCAGGCGCGCTTCAAGCGCGAAGCCCAGGCCGTTGCCGCGTTGAACCATCCTTCGATCGTTGCCATCTACGACACCGGGGACCATGCAGTGCCCGGCGGCCCCGAGGACACTGTCCGGGTGCCGTACATCGTGATGGAGTTCGTGTCCGGGAAGACCCTGAGGGATCTCATCCGGGCGAAGGAAGTCAGCATCGACCACGCCATCGACTTCACGCTTGGCGTGCTCTCCGCCCTTGAGTACAGCCACAGGGCGGGTATCGTGCACCGGGATATCAAGCCCGCCAACGTGATGTTCTGCGACGACTCGGACACCATCAAAGTCATGGATTTCGGGATAGCCCGGGCCATGGCCGACTCGTCAGCCACCATGACCCAGACCCAGGCGGTCGTTGGCACGGCGCAGTATCTTTCCCCCGAACAGGCACGCGGTGAAACCGTGGATGCCCGGAGTGATCTCTACTCCGCCGCGTGCCTGCTGTACGAAATGCTGACGGGGCGGCCTCCCTTCATCGGTGACAGTCCGGTATCAGTCGCCTATCAGCACGTGCGAGAGATTCCGGAACCGGCCAGCAGCCTCAACCCCGAGGTGTCAGAGGCCCTGGACAGCGTCCTTGCGAGGGCCCTGCAGAAGAACCGCGCTGACCGTTTCCAGGACGCAGCTGCTTTCCAACGGGCACTCCGGGCAGCCCGAAACGGCGTCGCCGTGCCGGATGTGGCGGCGGGCGAGGCCCCGACGGATCCCAACAATACGGTCCCGGCGGGGGAACGGACGGCCCTTGCCGCGCCGTATTCGCTGACGGGGGCAAGCTTCCTCGATGATTCACCGAGCGGCCGCCTCCGGCCGCTCCATGACACGCTTGGCGACGACCAGGCGATTCCCGCCCAGGTCTATGAGCCCTCGGAATCACATGACCTTCCCCTCGGCTTTCCGCCGGAACGGGAGCGCACCGCGCGGCAGAAGTCCCGGCGTCGAACGTGGATTGCCACCTTGGTGATCTTCACCCTGCTGGTCCTGGCAGGCGGCGGCCTCTGGCTCTACAACATGATGAACCAGCCGCCCCCGCCGGTGGCGAAGGTCGAGGTTCCGGCCGTATCGGCCCTCACGGAGTCCGAGGCGCTGCAGCGGCTGTACAACGCCAGGCTGAGCCCGCAGATCACCAGGCTGCCGCACGACACCATCACCAAGGGAACGGCGATCGGCACGGTTCCGGCGGCGGGAACGTCCATGGAACCTGACTCGAAGGTGACCCTGAACATCTCAGACGGACCGAGCACCGTAAAGATTCCGGATGACCTGCCGGGGCGGACCGAAGCAGCTGCCCGGGATGTTCTTCGACAAATCGGCCTTGCCGGCGCCCCCGGGACCACCATGGCCAACAGTGCCACCGTTCCCACCGGAATCGTGATCACTACCAAGCCGGCGCCGGGCCAGACGGTCGCCGTCGGAAGCACCGTGGAAATCGTGGTGTCCACCGGCAAGGTGGCCATGCCCGAACTGCGCGGACTGCCCAGGGCGGAGGCGGAGACGGCGCTCAAGAACCTTGGCCTGGGCATCGACGTAAAGGAAGCGGAGAATTCCGAAGTCGAACCCGGAAAGGTGACCGAACAGAGCGACGCCGTCAACTCGCTCGTGGAGCAGGGGAAAACCATCACCATTGTTGTTGCGAAGGCACCGGCGCCCAAGCCCACACCAACCCCGACGCCTACGCCGACTGAGACGAGCCGTACCCGGGGGTAGCGGCCGCCGAAGTAGTGCCGGCTGGTTAGTGCTGGATGAGCGGGCTTAGTTTCGCAGCCCGTTCGGCTGCGCCGGCCATGCCGAGTGACTCGAGCCAGTTGCCCAGCATCTGGTAACCGCCCTCGGTGAGGACCGACTCCGGGTGGAACTGCACGCCACAGAGCGGCGCCGTCCGGTGCCGCAGGCCCATGATCACGCCGTTTGCCGTCTGGGCTGTGATCTCGAGGATGTCCGGGATGGTTTCGCGGACAGCGGCCAGGGAGTGGTATCGCGTGGCGGTGACAGGGGAGGGAAGTCCGGCAAAGACGCTGGCTCCTTCATGCTCCACGAGGGATGTCTTGCCGTGCATTAGCTCCGGGGCGTGCGTCACCGTGGCCCCGTAGGCCTCGGCCAGTGCCTGGTGGCCCAGGCAGACGCCGAACATCGGCTTGTCGTGACTGCCGCACCATTTGATCAGGTCAATGCAGACGCCGGCTTCCGCAGGAGTGCCGGGGCCCGGCGAGATGAGGACTCCGTCGCGCGCGTCCGCCATCTCGATTGCCTCGGCAAGGGTGACGTCGTCGTTACGGACCACGGTCGTTTCGGCGCCGAGCTCCTGGAGGTAGCCCACCAGGGTGTAAACAAAGCTGTCGTAGTTGTCTACGACCAGGATCTTGGTGGTGCTCATTGTCGAGTTACTAAACCAATCGTTGAGTCGGTGAACTGGGTGAACTGTGACATCCAGGGGAAGAGGAACTGAACCATCAATACCAGCACGCCGGCCAGCAGCACCAGTGACGTGGCAATCCTGAACCACAGGGGCCCGGGCAGGTGGCGGAAAATCCATCCGTACATGACGTCAGCCCTTCCCGAGTGCCTTGGCCACCTGGGCGGCGATTTCTGCCGGTGGCCCAGCCGAGGCAGGCTGCCAGTGGTCCAGCAGGGAGTAAGCAATGATGCGTTCCTGCGAGCCGAAGCGAGGATTGCAGCTGGTCATGGTGAGGTAGGCCTCCGTGGGCCGGGCGGCGGGTTGGGTGGGCACGGGAAGCAGGACATCCGTGGCCGACGGAAGCACGATCTGGTTGTTCCGGAAGACGTAAACATAGAACCCGTCCCTGGTCTGGACGTAGATCTTGTCACCGGGAACCAGGGTGTGGATGTTGTCCAGGACCGCCCCATGGGTCTGGCGGTGGCCGGCCACCGCGAAGTTACCGGTTTCCCCGGGCATCGCAGTGTCGTTGTAGTGGCCAAGGCCCAGCGTATCCAGGACGTCCGTGGAGGTTCCCTGCACGATGGGCCGGGTGTAGTCCGCGCCAAAACGGGGGATGTACATGATGCCGATGGTTTGGCCGTGTCCGGGCGCTTCGGCGACCTTCGGCGGGCCGTAGTCTGTGGGGGCGGGTGTCGGGGAGACAGGCGCATCCGATGCCGCGGGAGCCGGGGTACCGCCCAGTTCCTGGGCAAAATTCCTGATCGTCTCGCTCTGCTTCGCATCGGACTCCACGTTGGTCCACCAGAGCTGCCAGGCGACAAACAGGAGCAGGATGACTCCCACCGTGATCAGCAGCTCGCCAACGACCTGGACGACTTTCCGGAGAACCCCGACGCCGCGTGCCGGCACGGCAGCAGTCGTCTCCTTCTCCAGCAACACCACGTGGTCTCCTCAATTGGCGGCTTGGACTGGCGCCGGTGTGTTCTGAACTACAGCTAGAATTGGCTGCTAGTAAGAATTCAGACCTGACCCAAGGCGCCAACCCCGCCGGCATATTCCTTCCTGCAGGATATCAAGCCGGAGGCTCCGCCCTTGATTCAGCCCGACGAGGAGGACACGTGCCCGAGTCAAAGCCACGAAAGAAGACCGCTGCCGCGGAAAAGACGGCTTCTGTATCGCAGGCATACAAGCCCAACGCGGTGTGGTTCAAGCCCGTCATGTTCGGCCTGATGATCCTTGGGCTGCTGTGGATCATCACTTTCTACATCAGTGAAGGCGCCCTTCCGGTCAGGGATTGGGGATCCTGGAACATCGTGGCCGGATTCGGCATTGCCATTGCCGGATTCCTGATGACCACCCGCTGGCGTTCCTAGCCGCCACAGGCGTCCGTTTCGGGTACCGCCCGGCGAGTACTCCACGTTAACGAAAAGGTCGGACCGGCACATTGTGCCGGTCCGACCTTTTTCTATTGCTGGTTTAGTGCGGGCCGCAACTGACTACCGGCCGGGGTTGAGTACATGGATCGCCAGATCAGTGCCGGCGTCGGAGGTTACGGAAATCTCCACGCCGTGACCAGCGACCTTGACGCTTCCGTACGGGTTGTCGGCGCTGTAGTAGGCCAACGGATCGTTGTCCTTGAAAACTCCGATCGGCGCCGAGCTTGGGGCGCAGGCGTCAAGTGAACTGACTGACGGACTGCGCTTGGTTCCGGTCTGCACTTCCTTCGCGATGCACAGCGGATCCGTAGGCTCCAAACCGAAGGTCGCGTCGAACGGCTGGCGGCTGTTGCCGGGCATCGTTCCGTCGGACCACCTCAACGGTGCCGGCCGGGCATCCACGGGCAGCGCCGAACCGGCGCCAGGGTGCGCCGAAACGTTATTGTCCGCGTAGGAGTCGTCGATGTACCAGACCAGCATTCCGTTCTGGTACTTGAAGAAGTCCACCCAGTTCGGTGCCGTGATGCCTTTGGTGAAGGCATACGGACCTTCCGCCAGCGTGGCGTCGAAGCCCACGTACTCCCGGTTTTCCACGAGGTAGTACTGCTCGGTGGTCCGGGTTACGGAACCGCTGCTCAGCTGCCAAGGTTCCTCGGCCTTCCACTGTCCCGCGCCGGACTCGACATCGTCACTCAGGATTTCGGTCTTTCCGGCCGAAATCTTGATGTCGTCAATGAAGGCACCGGGGTTGTGGACGCCGCCGTCAGTCTGGTACCTGAAGCGGAACAGCGATTCCAGGCCGGCAGCGTCGTAAGAGTATCGAAGCTGCCCCCACGCGGCGGATCCGCTGAGTGCGCGCCCGGCGGACTTCCAGGTCTTTCCGCCGTCGGTGGAGTACTCACCGTAGAGGAAGTCGTAGTTCGCTTCGATGTCGTACCACGCGTTCGCCGTGACGGTCACGCGGGATTGGGCCGGCACTGCGTGGGTCAGGGATTTGTTGAGGTTGTCCGCGCTGCCCGTCCACCACGCCGTACTCCCTGACGAGGGAACCGTGTAGCTGGTGGTGGTTGTCTTATCCGGCAGGTTGACCCTGACGGCCTGGTCCTTGCCGTCAACCTGAAGTTGGGACGGATTCAGGACGAAGTCCCCGCTCGATCCCGCCGTCGCCGTGCCGTAATCGAGCCAGCCGAGGAAGAGTTTCTCTTCCGGCCCCATCAGGCCCGGGGTGGTGCCGATCCCTTCATTGGCAGCAGAACCGTGGCCCAACCAGGAACCTGAACTCATCAGGGTCCAGAACGCCGTGCTGTTAGTGGCAGCCCCGGTGGTGTCGTAGAAGTCGGGCAGACCAAGGTCGTGGCCGAATTCGTGCGCGAACACACCGACTCCGCCGTTTTCGGGTTCCGTCGTGTAATCGCCAAGCCAGTATTTCGAGGACCCGATCCGGGTTCCGCCGGACAGGTTTCCTTCCGGTCCGGCAGAGCCGAACTGGTTGCCAAAGGCGTACCAGCGGTGGGACCAGATTGCGTCCTCGCCCAGGACGCCGCCGCCGCCTTCCTCGCCTTCCCCGGCGTGGACCGCCTGGAAGTGGTCGATGTAACCGTCCGGTTCATCAAAGTTGCCGTCATTGTCGAAGTCGTAGCGGTCCCACACATCGAACTGCGCAAGGTACGCGTCGATTTCGGCTGGTGTCTTGCCGGCCGCGAGCTGGGAATTCCACCAGGCATTGCCGGAGTCGCGGACGAAAGCCCACGCGCCGCCCGTGTCTTCGGTGGCGTTGTCGCCATAGAAGGATCCGTTGTTGGGAACCGTCACCCAGTCCGTCACGGTGTTTGCTACGGAGTACGCGTTGTTGGAAACGGCCTCGTAGTACCCCTTCATGGATTCGCCGCCGCCATTGAAGAGTTCTTCGTAATAGGCGGGGCTGAAGTCCTTGGTCCACAGCGTGGTGTTGTCCACCGAGCGGTCCGGTTCGGCAATCATGTTGTGCAGCGGACCGGGCGTCGTTCCGAACCGCCCCGAGGCCTGGTCCCCGAACTCAGCCAGGATGGTGAAGATTTTGTCCTGTCTGATGGTTGCTACCTCGGCGAACTTGTCCGGCGCCAGTTGGACCACGCCGTCTTCGTTGGCTTTTGCCTGCCCTTTGGCGACCTTCTCTATGGCCGCATTGCGCCGGTCCACGAGTTCCTTTGTCCGCGGTCCGGGCCGGTTGTCCTGCCGGACTGCCGCGGCGGACCCGCCCGACCCGTCGTCGACAGGTGGTGCGGCTATGGCCGGGGCCTGGATGCTGAGCATCCCGAGAACGACCCCCGCCACGCCGGCGACGGCGATTTTGGTTTTCCTCACACGTACCTCCCAGTAATTTGTGATCAGAGCCACAGCATAATGTGAGAGTGATCGTTCGACTATGGATTTCGCGGTCCCTGGCTCATGTCCCTCCCCGGGCGCTGAATATGCTGGAGTCTGCAACGCGCTGCAGGACTAGCTAAGGACTTTAAAATGACCCCGGACGAATGCGGCACCATCATCGGCAGTGACGGCCTGGCCCGTCCGCCATGGGCCGCGGTGGACCCACTGCTCCGGGAATACTACGACACCGAATGGGGAATGCCGGTCCGAGACGAACAGGGCCTGTTTGAACGCATCAGCCTGGAGGCCTTCCAGGCCGGCTTGTCCTGGGCGACCATCCTGCGAAAGAGGCAGGCGTTCCGGTCCGCCTTCCACGACTTCCAACCCGATACAGTGGCGGGGTTCACCGATGAGGACGTCGAGCGCCTGATGCTCGACGCCGGCATTGTCCGGAACCGGCTCAAGATCAGGGCGGCCATCACGAACGCCCGGGCCACCATCGCGCTGCGGGACGACGGCGGCCTGGTGGACTTTGTCTGGAGCTTCCAACCGCCGGTGACGCCGCGTCCACGAAACCACGCAGAGATCGCCACCACGTCGCCTGAATCCATTGCGCTGTCCAAGGCCCTGCGCAGCAAGGGTTTCGCGTTTGTGGGACCCACCACGATGCACGCGCTCATGGAGGCGATCGGCATGATTGACACACATTTGATGGATAGCCATCGGCGCGGCTCCTCCGGAGTGTGGACGGATCATGCCTGAGTTATCCCGGCCTGTGGGGAAACTTATCCACAATGTTGATAACTCGGGTACTCAGGAGCGGCAGGTTCCGCCGGCTACCGCCAGTCCGGCCTTGCTGAGAGATCGAATGACAGGACCGTAAGTTATTAACAGTGTGGATTGTCTGTGGATAACCATCCGAACAGCGTGGACTCGCCGATATTTGGACTCAGCCGATGCCATCCGCCCGCTTCGGAAGCACAGCGCGCCGGAACTGAACTTATCCACTTACGAACAACGCTATCCCCAGAAGTTATCCACAGCTGGGGATAAAGCAGGGGATAATTAGGCCTGGAGGGGGCGGCTGGGGCGTCCTCCCGCCGAATTCCTTGGTAAGGCCGGGATCCCGCCATTTATTAACACTGTGCATAACCTGTTGACCGCGTGCCGGAGCAATCGTGAATAAGGCAGCCAGACTGCACTTCCAGACCCCTGATGTGGGCTGAGGACGCTGTATGGGTTCAACGCGGCCGGTAGTAGCGGGATCGGCTAAGAGCCCTGGCATGGCGGCAGCCGATCGAGGGCCGGCACCGGGGCGGCAAGTTGTCCACTTAACCACAGGCTGCAGGGACCTGGTTATCCACAGATGTGGACAATCATCGGGGTTGCTGTCGATAATCGCCAGCTGGCAAGGGCTGCGCAGGGGAGCGGCTCTGAACTACACGCATGTAAGTTACCAACAATGTGGATAACTGCTGTGGAAAACTTCGTAACGGGAGGTTGTTTGCCCGAGCGCTGGCGGGAAGAGGTCGCGCAGGCGCGGGAGGCAAGGCAGCTAACGGCAGCACAACACAGTCCGGCCGACGCCGAACCGGTGAGGCACCGAAACGGGCCAGTGGCCGGCGGGAAGGTCAAAGGACCGCAGAATGGGCTGCCGGACGGACGTCAGGAGGGGTCGAGGGCAAGCGGCCACGGGGCCGCGGCATGGGCGTAACCGCGCACAGTCAACGACCGCGCGGGCAGGAGGCAGTGAGGCCTTAAGCGCCGGCCATTCGGAAGGCGGTGGCTCCGACGAGCAGACCGAGCACGAGGACAAGGCCTGCCGACTGCCAGAGCCAGCGTCGCGGACCGCGGGGGGCATACGCAATTGCTGCGGCGCAGGCAGCACCGGTGACCAGGCCGCCGAGGTGGGCCTGCCAGGCGATCTGGGGGACGATGAAGCCGATGACGCCATTGATGGCGATCAGAACCCATAGCTGCTTGGTGTCGCCGCCGCGGTGGCGCTGGACCACCAGCATGGCGCCGAAGAGCCCGAAGATGGCACCGGAGGCCCCCACGACGCCGGCGAGTTGCTGGCCGGGTGTATAGGCCGGCGTCAGCAGGAGGTAGCCGACGGATCCGCCCACTGCAGACAGCAGGTAGAGCGCCAGGAAGCGGATGCGTCCGAGGAGGGGTTCAAGGGCTTGCCCGAACATCCACAGCATGTACATGTTCAGCACGATGTGGAGGATGAAGCCCTGGGAATGGAGGAACGCGGCGGTCAGCATGCGCCATGGTTCGAAGACCCCGTACTCGGGGGTGGCATAGACGGTCGCGAAAGCGAAGTTCTGGTAGATCCCGTCATTGGGAACTATCCATTGCAGGATGTAGACGAGCGCGCACACGGCGATGATGGCGAACGTCACCAGGGGGCGGCCGGCAACGGCGGTTCCGCCGTAGACCGTCCGGGCGGCCGGCGTCGTACGTTTTGTTTCGTTGACGCAGTCAATGCATTGGAATCCGACGGCGGCCGCCCGCTGGCATTCCGGACAGGCCGGGCGCCCGCAGCGCTGGCACCGGACATAGGAAGGCCTGTCCGGGTGCCGGGGGCACACCGGAATCTGCGCGGACGGCTCAGCCGCCGGAATTCCGTAGCTCATGAGGTGTTAGAGCTGCTCGACGTCGATGCTGTTGATAACGACGTCCTCGACCGGGCGGTCGCCCATGCCCGTGCGGACACCTTCAATGGCATCCACGACCTTCTTTGATTCCTCGTCAGCCACTTCACCGAAGATGCTGTGCTTGCCCTGCAGCCAGTCGGTGGGGATCGTGGTGATGAAGAACTGCGAGCCGTTGGTGCCCTTGCCCATCTGGATGCCGGCGTTGGCCATGGCCAGCTTGTACGGCTCGTTGAAGGTCAGCTCCGGGTGGATTTCGTCGTCGAACTTGTAGCCCGGTCCGCCCACGCCGCGGCCCAGGGGATCTCCGGCCTGGATCATGAAGTCCTTGATGATCCGGTGGAAGATGGTGCCGTTGTAAAGGGGGGTTCCGGTCTTGTCCTCACCGGTTTCCGGGTGGGTCCAGGCCTGCTCGCCGGTGGCCAGGCCAACGAAGTTTTTGACCGTCTTGGGCGCGTGGTTGCCGAAGAGGTTGACGACGATGTCGCCGAGGCTGGTGTGGATGGTTGCTTTTGCAGTTGCGATGGCAGTCATAGGCCCATTGTTCCACGTCGGCCCAGCACGGCATCAGGCCTTCCACGCAGTTCCGCGCTAGGTGAAATCGGCCCGAAATGGCTTTGAAGAATAGCCGGTGGGGGGCAATCCACGTAGGCTAACAACAGAACCGTCACATTAATCGGGAGGTAGTTGTGAAGAAATCGGATCGTATTGCCCGTGACCTGGAGCAGTCAGTCAGCAGCGCGGTAGAGAACGCCAAGGATTGGGCAGCCCCCCGCGTAGAAGCAGCCGTGGACTGGGCGGTTCCCCGCCTCCAGCACGGCATTGACACAGCTTCCCCGAAGATTCAGGAAGGGCTCAAATCGGCAGCCCACAACCTGGCTGACGGCGTTGCCACCGTAACGCCGCGCATCCAGGACGGCCTCGCGCACCTCGCGCCGAAGATCCATGACGTTGTGGACAGCGCCACCCCGCGCCTCCACGAAGCACTGGATAAGGCCACCCCCGTCATCTCCCAGGCCCGCGACCGCGTGGTGGTGGAATACCTGCCCAGGCTCTCGGACCAGATCGGGCACGCTTCCGAAGCGGTGCACCGCACGCTCGAAAGCGCACCGGCCCACGTGGATGCCGTCGCGCAGAAGCTTGCGGACTCCGGCGTGGTTCATTCCATCCAGGACCAGGCCCAGGCCGCAGGCCACCAGCTCAAAGCTGCCGCAGCAGAGGCCACCCGGGTTGTCACCGGGGAAGTGGCCAAGCCGCAGAAGCCGAAGCACCGTGGACTGCTGATTTTCGGCGTCATCGCCGCCGCCGTCGCCGCCGGAGTGGCGGCATGGAAAGCATCCAAGCCGGTTGAGGATCCCTGGAAGACCCCCGCCCCGGTAACGCCCGCGCCCGTGCCCGCTACGACGGTCAACGACGTCGCGGCCGCTGCGAAGGACGCCACGGCAACCGCCGGCGAAAAGGCCGTTGATGCAGCAGACACTGCCGCCGATGCGTCAGACGACGCAGCAGCGAAGGCTGCCGACGCCGCCGAAGATGCCAAGGACGAGGCCGCCAAGGTTGCCACGGATGCCAAGACCGCAGTGAAGAACATCGCATCAAGCATGAACAACGGTTCCAGCAAGGCAAACGAGAACTAAAAAGCGGCCGTCACGGGACGGCACAACATCAGGGGAGCCCCGCGCATGTAAGTGCGGGGCTCCCCTGTTGTTTCCCCGGCCTTCACCCGCGGTCCAGGGCTCCCGCCCACAAGAGTGCTAAATTTGTGGTGATGTCACCCGATAGATCCGCCGACGACGCCTCGCACGACGCTGCGCTTATGCCGGGCGTATCCATCGTGATACCGGCATACAACGAAGCAAGCGTCATCAGGCAGTGCCTTATCGCGGCCATCTACCAATCGGTGCCCGCGGCGGAAATCATCGTTGTGGACAACATGTCCAAGGACCGCACGGCCGACATAGTGCGCCAGATGCAGCAGGAATACCCGGAAAGTCCCATCATCCTGCTGAGCCAGGACCGCGACCAGGGCCTCATCCCCACCCGAAATTTCGGCCTCAACCACGCCACCGGCGATGTGCTGGGCCGGATCGACGCGGACTCCGTGGTGGAACCGGACTGGGTGGAGCAAGTCCAGAAGGCCTTCCTCGACCCGACCGTCCAGGCTGCCACCGGCCCTGTGGTGTACTACGACATGCCAATGCGCCGGTTCGGGCTCAAAGCGGATGACAAGATGCGCCAGCTAATGCTCAAACTCGCCAAGCACCAGTACCACTTCCTCTTCGGCTCCAATATGGCGCTGCGCCGCTCCGCTTGGGAGACCATCCGGGACGAAACCTGCCGGGATGAAAAGGACGAGATGCACGAGGACATTGATTTGTCCCTGCACCTGGCGGACCACGACCTGCGCGTGCAGTACTGGCCCCAGATGGTGTCCGGAATGTCCGCCCGGCGCCTCGAGGACTCACCGCGGGACTATCGGTACTACGTGACCAGGTTCGACAGGACCTACAAGGCCCATAACGTCAAGAAGATGGCCCTCAAGGCGCCCATGGTGGTGTTCTTCTCCGTCTACTTCCCGGCCAAGCTCCTGCGCGCCATCCACACCGTGAACTCCGCCCAGCCTGTGCGCCGCGGCGGCCAGTAGCTCCAGCCCGGCGTCACGACCCGGCGGCCCATTCAGGACCAGCCGGATTCAGTCCGTTCCCAGTTCCGCCAGGCGGGCTTCGCCGGCGGGCGGGGGCCGTCTGCGCCGCTGGCCGGCCACCACCACGGCGAGCCCCACCAGAATCAGTGCCAGCCCTGCGTAGGTGCCGCCCGGCAACGTCTCACCGAGGAACACAGCGGCCAGCAGAGCGGCCCCCGGAATCTCCAGCAGGATGATCATCGAAACAAGGAGCGGGCTCATCGTGGCCAGCAGGTGGTTGAACGCCGTGTGGCCCACCAGCTGGGCGCACACGGTAATGGCCACGATTCCCAGCCAGCCGGCCGCCTCGAAGCCCACCAGCCGCTGTCCGGAGACGAGGGCCAGCAAGGCCACCAGGGCCGCACACATGCCGTAGCAGAGCGTCGTGTAGGTACCAGTGGTCATGGTTTCGCGCGCCTTACCGCCCGCCAGTGTGTAGAGCCCTGCCAGCGCACCTCCCGCCACCGCCAGAACGTCCCCGAGCAGGGCATCCGGCGAGGTGCCCATGTCGAAGCCCGTGATGGCGACAACGCCGCCGAATGCCATTCCCAGCCCTACCAGTACCTGCCAGCGGTGACGCACGCCGCGGAAGAGCTGGAACACGGCGATCCATCCGGACTGGAGGCATACCAGCGCCGTGGCCGCCGCCACGGACGTGAGCTGGAGGGAGGTAATGAAGCAGGCGAAGTGCAGTGCCAGCGCCACTGCGGCCAGAGCTGACCAGCGGAACTCGCGGCGCGTCACCTTGCCGAACTGACGGGGACTCGCCACCAGGACCGGGGTGGCCATCACTGCGGCACCGATGGCATTCCGCCAGAAAGCGATAGCCAGAGCACTGACCGTGGTGGCACCCAGTGTGGCGGCGATGAGGGGCCCGGATGACGCCACACCGAGCACGCCCAGGGTGGCAAGGAGAAGGTTCACCGTTCCAACAGTAGTGGTGCCCGCACGGTCCCGGACGAACTCCTTCCGCCGGCGTCCACCGTGGCGCAGAGAGGGACTCCTTGACGGTGCCATACCGCAGTGCCACTCTTAAATTCCCGGTCTCACCACCATCCACGAAGGAGACCACCATGGCATCAATGATCCGCATGAGTCTGGACAAGCCGGAGGAAACCCGTCCCGTCGAAGACGGCAAAGGGCAGGTGGAGCTCGTCAACATCAGCGCCGGCGCCGTGGGCCGGGCTACGTTCCTGCCAGGCTGGCAGTGGTCCAAGCACGTCAAGCCGATCGCCAAGACAGAGAGCTGCCAGGCTAGCCACACGGGCTACACGATTTCAGGGCGCCTGAAGGTTGTCATGGACGACGGCGAGGAGATGGAGTACGGCCCCGGCGACTTCGGCGTCATCCCGCCAGGTCATGACGCCTGGGTGGTGGGCGATGAGCCCTACGTGTTCATCGACTGGCAGGGCATGGATGACTACGCGAAGCGCAAAGACTGAACGCAAAGCAAAAGGCCCCGGATTGCGTTTCCGCATTCCGGGGCCTTCCTTATGGTGGAGGCACGGGGACTCGAACCCCGAACCCCCTGCTTGCAAAGCAGGTGCGCTACCAATTGCGCCATGCCCCCATAAGAAGCAACCCGACTATCATACCCTAGTTCCGGAGGCCTTATTACCAGCCTTCAGACCGGGAATCTGAACTAATCGACCGTGTCAGTCGATTCGCTCCAGACCGTTTTCCGGGCTTCGGACTCCTGCACTTTCTTGAAGAGCAACGCGCCTGCGACAGCCACTGCAACAACCAGCAACTTCTTCACATGCACCCCGTTCCGGTCCGGTTTTATCCGAACCATTTCCAAAACCTGTGCAGGTTCCGTGGGCGTACCAGGACTTGAACCTGGGACCTCTTCGTTATCAGCGAAGCGCTCTAACCGCCTGAGCTATACGCCCCGATGCCTCATCGGGCCGAGACATGACTTTACAGCACATCCCGGCCCGATCTCAAATCGAGGTATTTCGCGGGTGGAATTCCCGTGAAATTTCGGCCACTAATCGTCCGTGAGGGTCACACCGATGCCCCCGACAAGGGTCGCGGAGATGTTGTACAGCACGGCCGAAAGCATTGACAGTGCGGTCAGCAGAACCACATTGACCACGGCGATGATGACCGCGAACGAGGCCACCTGCCCCAGCGAAGCGACCTTTTTCAGTTCGAACCCGCCACCCTCGGAACCGGCGAGCGTTCCAAGCAGGCTGTCCACCTGGTCGAAAATGCCGGTCAGGTCCAGGACAGTCCACAGGACGATTGCGGCCACGACAGTGACGATGCCGAGGGCAACGGACAGCAGGAAGGCCATTTTCAGCACGGACCAGGGGTCCACTTTGCTGATGAGAAGCCGGGCACGGCGGACCTTGGCCTTCGGTGCCGGCTTAACCAGACCCGGCGCTCCTTGGGCGCCGCCCTGGGCGGGCCGCTGGGCAGGGGCCCCGGGACGCTGACCCTGGGGCGCCTGGCCGGGGCGCTGGCCTTGTGCCGGGCGCTGACCGGGGACCACCGGGCGCTGGGCCGGGGCACCCGGCGTCGACGGCCGCTGCTGGGGACGTACGGGGGCGTTCACGCGCGGAGCGGACGCCGGCTGCCTGATCCCGCCGGGAGTGTTGCTGTTCGGCTTGGGATATGAGTCGGAATTACTCACTCGTTACCTCCGGTATTTTCTTCGTCCAGCTCAGCGTCGTCCGATGACTCGTCGGATTCCACGGCCGGTGCTGAATCTGCCTCTGCGGACCCTTCATGGGACCCGGCACCTTCAGCCAACGTTACGTCATCCCCGGCCGCAGCCGGGCTTTCAGCCGGGTTTTCCGGGTCGATGGCTTCGGCCTCCTCAGCCTCAAGGCCACGTTCGCTGTTCCGGGCCACCTCAATGATGCGGTCGTTTTTGTCCGGCTTGGCGAAGATGACGCCCATGGTGTCGCGGCCCTTGGCAGGCACCCCGGCCACCGAGGACCGGACCACCTTGCCGCCTTCCATAACGACGAGGACTTCATCCTCTTCCTGGACGATGAGGGCGCCTACGAGGTGGCCCCGCTCCTCCTGGTATTTTCCGACCTTGATGCCGAGTCCGCCGCGGCCCTGCAGGCGGTATTCCTCCACCGCCGTCCGCTTGGCGTAGCCGCCCTCGGTGACAATGAAGACGAACGAGCCGTCCTTGACGACGTCGGCCGCCAGCAGTTCGTCGTCCTCGCGGAACTTCATTCCGGTCACGCCCGACGTTGCACGGCCCATGGGACGCAGCGCATCGTCGGTGGCCGTGAAGCGGATGGACTGGCCCATCCGTGAAACCAGCATCAGGTCGTCCGTTTCAGACACGAGCTGGGCAGAGACCAGTTCGTCGCCGTCGCGCAAGTTGATCGCGATGACGCCGGCGGAACGGTTGGTGTCATAGTCCTCCAGGCGGGTTTTCTTGACCAGGCCGCGTTTGGTGGCCAGCACCAGGTACGGTGCGTGCTGGTAGTCCCGGAGGTCCAGTACCTGGGCAATGTGCTCGTCCGGCTGGAATGCCAGCAGGTTGGCGACGTGCTGGCCCTTGGCATCACGTCCCGCTTCCACGAGTTCGTAGGCCTTGGCGCGGTAGACGCGTCCCAAGTTGGTGAAGAACAGGAGCCAGTGGTGGGTGGTGGTGACAAAGAAGTGCTCCACCACGTCATCCCCGCGGAGCTGGGCACCCTTGATGCCCTTGCCGCCGCGCTGCTGTGAGCGGTAGTTGTCGCTGCGAGTGCGCTTGACGTAGCCGCCGCGGGTGATGGTAACCACCATTTCCTCTTCGGGAATGAGGTCCTCCATGGACATGTCGCCGTCGAAGCCCATCAGGATCTTCGTGCGGCGGTCATCCCCGTGCTTGGCGACAATCTCGGAGAGCTCGGTGCTGATGATCTCGCGCTGGCGCTCCTCCGAGGCGAGGATCGAGTTGTACTCTGCGATCAGGGCCTCAAGTTCGGCGTGCCGGTCCTGGATCTTCTGGCGTTCCAGCGCTGCAAGGCGGCGAAGCTGCATGTCCAGGATGGCGCGGGCCTGCAGCTCGTCGATGTCCAGCAGCTGCATCAGGCCGTCGCGGGCCGCTTCAGTGGTGTTGGACGCGCGGATGAGGGCAATGACTTCATCCAGCATGTCCAGCGCCTTGAGGAGGGCGCGCAGGATGTGCGCCTCTTCTTCGGCTTTCCGCAGGCGGTACCGGGTCCGGCGGGCGATGACGTCCATCTGGTGGGCGACCCAGTGGCGGATGAAGGCGTCCAGGCTGAGCGTCCGGGGCACACCGTCAACAATGGCCAGCATGTTGGCTGCAAAGTTGTCCTGCAGCTGGGTGTGCTTGTAGAGGTTGTTCAGCACCACCTTGGCCACGGCATCGCGCTTCAGCACAATCACCAGGCGCTGGCCGGTCCGGCCGGAGGTCTCGTCCCGAAGGTCGGCGATGCCGGAAATCTTCCCGTCCTTGACCAGCTCGGCGATCTTGATGGCCAGGTTGTCCGGGTTTGCCTGGTAGGGCAGTTCGGTGACCACCAGGCACGTGCGGCCCTGGAGTTCCTCAACGTTCACCACGGCACGCATGGTGATGGAGCCGCGGCCGGTCCGGTAAGCGTCTTCAATGCCCTTGTGGCCGAGGATGGTGGCGCCGGTCGGGAAGTCAGGGCCCTTGATGCGCAGCAGGAGTTCTTCCAGCAGCTCTTCGCGGCTCGCGGTGGGGTTGGCCAGGTACCACTGCACGCCGTCGGCAACCTCGCGGAGGTTGTGCGGCGGGATGTTCGTGGCCATGCCGACGGCGATGCCCGAGGAGCCGTTGACCAGCAGGTTGGGGAACCGGGCCGGCAGGATGGTGGGCTCCTGGTTCTTGCCGTCATAGTTGTCCTGGAAATCGACGGTTTCCTCATCGATGTCGCGGACCATTTCCATGGCAAGCGGAGCCATCTTGGTTTCGGTGTACCGCGGTGCTGCAGCGCCGTCGTTGCCGGGCGAACCGAAGTTACCCTGTCCCAGGGCCAGCGGGTACCGCATGGTCCAGTCCTGGATCAGGCGGACCAGGGCATCGTAGATGGCCGTGTCGCCGTGCGGGTGGTACTGGCCCATGACCTCGCCCACCACGCGGGCGCACTTGTTGAACGAGCGGTCCGGGCGGTAGCCGCCGTCGAACATGGCGTAGAGAACGCGGCGGTGGACGGGCTTGAGACCGTCGCGGACGTCCGGCAACGCGCGGCCCACAATGACGGCCATGGCGTAGTCGAGGTAGGAGCGCTGCATTTCCGTCTGCAGGTCCACCTGTTCCACGCGGTCGACCAGCACGTCGCCCTCCAAAACGGGCTCGACGGGGCCGGCGGAATCCGCGGGAACCTCGGGTGTTTCGTCACTCATAGTCTATATTTTCCGTTTCAGGTATATGTCTATTCAGGAATACTTGCGGGCCGTCGGAAGGCCCGTCAGATATCCAGGAACCTGACATCCTTGGCGTTTTGCTGAATGAAGTTTCGGCGTGATTCAACATCCTCGCCCATCAGCACGGTGAAGATCTGGTCGGCCGCCAGGGCGTCGTCCATGGTGACCTGCAGCAGTGTCCGATGGTCCGGATCCATGGTGGTGTCCCACAGTTCCGTGTAGTCCATCTCGCCAAGGCCCTTATAACGCTGGATGCCGTTGTCCTTGGGAATACGGCGCCCTGCGGCCTGCCCGGCCACGAGCCGCGCGTCGCGTTCGCGGTCGCTGTAGACGTAATCGTGCGGAGCGTTGGACCATTTGATCCTGTACAGCGGCGGCTGGGCCAGGTACACATAGCCGTTCTCAATCAACGGCCGCATGTAGCGGAAGAGCAGTGTCATCAGCAGGGTGGTGATGTGCTGACCGTCCACGTCGGCATCGGCCATGAGCACGATCTTGTGGTAACGCAGCTTGGCGAGGTCGAAATCCTCGCCGATGCCCGTACCGAACGCGGTGATCATGGACTGGACCTCATTGTTGCCGAGGGCCTTGTCCAGCCGGGCCCGCTCGACGTTCAGGATCTTGCCGCGCAGCGGAAGGATGGCCTGCGTTTCCGGGTTCCGGCCCCGCTTGGCCGAACCGCCGGCGGAGTCACCCTCCACGATGTAGACCTCGCATTTCTCCGGGTCTTTCGAGGAGCAGTCTGACAACTTGCCCGGCATGCCGAAGGATTCCAGCGGGCTCTTGCGGCGGGCGTTGTCACGGGCCTTGCGGGCCGCCATACGGGCCTGGGCAGCGGAAATCGCCTTGCGGATGACGTCGCGCGCCGGGCCCGGATTGCGCTCCAGCCAGTCGCCCAGGCCGTCGGTGACCACGCGCTGGACGAATCCCTTGACCTCGGAGTTGCCGAGTTTGGTCTTGGTCTGGCCTTCGAACTGGGGTTCCGCCAGCTTCACGGAAATGACGGCGGTGAGGCCTTCGCGGATGTCATCACCCGTAAGGTTGTCGTCTTTTTCCTTGATGATGTTCTTCTCCCGCGCGTAGCGGTTGATGAGCGACGTCATGGCGGCGCGGAAGCCCTCTTCGTGGGTTCCGCCCTCGTGCGTGTTGATGGTGTTGGCATACGTGTGGACGCTCTCGGAGTACGCGTTGGTCCACTGCATCGCCATTTCCAGGGCGATTTTCCGGTCTTTGTCCTCGGTTTCGAAGGCGATGACGTCCTCATGGACCACGTCAACCTTCTTGCCGGAGTTCAGGTGCTTCACGTAGTCCAGCAGGCCGTCGTCGTACTGGTACACAACCGTGCGGTATTCGGCGGCGACTTCGCCTTCGGTGGGAACGTTATCGAGATCCAGGTCCTCGTCTTCGGACGATTCCAGCGCCTCACGGCGCTCGTCCGTCAGCGTGATGCGCAGGCCCTTGTTGAGGAACGCCATCTGCTGGAAGCGGGCACGAAGCGTTTCGAAGTCGAATTCCGTGCTCTCGAAGATGCTGGCATCGGGGTAGAACGTCTGCGTCGTACCGGTCTGGTCCGTCTCTTCGCCCTTGACCAGGCTGCCCTGGGGCTTGCCGCCGTCGGCGAAGGACATCCGCCACACGTGGCCCTGGCGCCGCACTTCTGTGTCCACCCGGCTGGAAAGCGCGTTGACCACCGAAATGCCCACGCCGTGGAGGCCGCCGGAGACGGCGTATCCGCCGCCGCCGAACTTACCGCCGGCGTGAAGGATGGTCATGACAACCTCAACCGTTGGCTTGTGCTCCGTGGGGTGCATGTCCACCGGGATACCGCGGCCGTCGTCTACTACCTTGACGCCGCCGTCGGCCTGCAGCACAACCTCAATGTGGGTGCAATACCCCGCGAGGGCCTCGTCAACGGAGTTGTCCACCACTTCGTACACGAGGTGGTGGAGACCGCGGGGTCCCGTTGAACCGATGTACATGCCGGGACGTTTCCGAACAGCTTCAAGTCCTTCAAGGACGGTGATGTCGCTCGCACCATATCCCTTGCGTTCGGCTGCCTCCGCCGGCGCATCGGGTGTACGGGCATCCTCAGCTGCGGGTTCCACTGCCGGGATATCTGCATTGTCGTTAGCCACAGGCGCTTTCGACTCCTCTATATTCGTATGGCCGGCCGTCACCGTCTCCGATAGAAGAGGCTCCTGCCAACAGGCACGTCACTGATAACGCCGTTTACTCGGGTGACTGGCGGAACCGTGCCCCGGCCGCAAAAAACGCCGGAAAACGGACTCAGTCAACGTTTCACCGGCGCCCAGTTATCTACCACGATTCTACCGTGTTGGAGAGCGTAATCCCGCATTCCAGGCCCGTAAACGCGCGGGAATATGGTGCTGGCAGGCCATTGGCCCCGCCTGCAAGGCTCCAGGGGTCCGGGCTCTGGGTTCCTATACAGCCATGGGGCGTTAGAGCGCCCTACACGCCGTTTGGCCATTTTTCAAGAGTCCAGGCCAGCGGCAGCCGGGACCGCGCCGGCTATCACGGTCTTCTTCGCTATCCGTACGTGTCGCGGGGACCTCGGCCGTTGACGGTCCGGCCGCCCTTCCGCCAGCTCGGAGCCGCCGGCCCCAGGACCTGGATTTTGGTGACGACACCTTCGCCCAGTTCGGTCCGGAACTTCTCCAGCAGGCTGAAGCTGAGCAGGCGCAGCTGGGTGGCCCACGCCGTTGAATCACACCGCACGTGAAGGGTGGTGTCGGTGAAGCTCTCCGGGGTGCAGTGCGCAGAAATTTCCGGACCTACAAGGGTTCCCCACTCCGCCATGACGGAACCCACCGCTACCGGTGAGGTCCAACCCCGTTCGGCCACCAGCCGGCCCACCACTTTGCCAAGGCCCAAGGGGTCCCGGCCTGTTCCGTGGAACTGGGTAAAACCCCGGGTTCCTGCGCCGCCACGCCCCGGTTTCTTGGCTGCGCCGCCGGGAAGGGGTGCCTTGCGACGGATTTCACCGCGGGCGGCGGCCGCTTCGCGCATCCGGTTGAGCGCCGCCTGGGCAGCATCGATGTCATCGGGTTCGCGGCCCGGCTGCAGGCCGCCAGCATCTTTATTCATCGGGATTCCGGCTCATCGATTCCTCCGGGGACCACCTTCACCCGTCGCCCGGCAAGCTCTTCCGGAATATCGGCGTCGACGGCGGCGGTCACCAGTACCTGTTCGGCACCGGCTACTATTGCCGCCAGTTTACGCCGCCGCTGAACGTCGAGTTCCGCGAACACATCGTCAAGGATGAGGATCGGGGCGGAACCGCCGGTGCGTGCGTCGTCGAGCATCACGTAGTAGGACGCCAGCCGCAAGGAAAGGCACATGGACCACGTTTCGCCGTGCGAGGCATATCCTTTTGCCGGCGCCTCGCCGAGGATGAGTTCGACGTCGTCGCGGTGCGGTCCCACAAGGGAAATGCCCCGCTCCAGTTCTTTGCGGCGGGACGCCGCAAACGCCTGCACGTAGCGTTGGGTGAGTTCATCGACGGAAAGTAGGCGGAGGTCCTCAACGCGTTCGACGGCGGCGGGTTCCGCACCGTAACCGGCGCCGTCGTCGTCCATCATTCCTTGGAGCGTGGACCGGTAGATCGCGTCCGCTTCCTTGGACCCGTCAGTCAACTGGGCATACGCTGCCTTCAGGTGGGGCCTGATCCGTTCCAGCAGTTCCAGGCGGGCGTGCAGCAGCTCGGCACCGGCCTTGGCCATGTGCTGGTCCCAAACGTCCAGGGTTGCTTCGTGACCAGCGGTGAACTTACCGGCCCGGCCTGACTTGAGCAGGGCGTTGCGCTGCTTGAGGACGCGGTCGTAATCAGATCGAGTAGCCGAGTGGCGCGGCATGAGGCTGACCATCAACTCATCCAGGAAACGGCGGCGGTTGGAAGGATCCCCCTTCACCAGGGCGAGGTCTTCAGGGGCAAAAAGCACCGTCTGGCAGATACCTAGGATGTCGCGGGCACGGACAGGGTTGCTGCGGTTGATGCGCCCCCGGTTTGCGCGGTTTCCGTTGATTTCCAGCTCGAGGACAGTGGACTGCCCGCCCCGGACCAGCTTGGCCCTGATCAGGGCGCGCTCAGTGCCGAAGCGCAGCAGGGGGGCATCCGAACTGACGCGGTGCGAGCTGAGCGTGGCCAGATACCCGATGGCCTCCATGAGATTGGTCTTGCCAATGCCGTTGTACCCCACGAGCACCGTCACCCCGGGTTCGAGGGTGAGGTCCACCTGGGCATAACTGCGAAAATCGGTCAGCGAAAGCTTTTCTAGGTACACGCCGTCTTCAGGATTCCCGGACTGCTCGGACTGCCGCTACTTGGCCGGGCGGGTGGCATGGCCGCCGAACTGGTGCCGCAGGGCGGACACCATCTTCATGGCCGGGGAATTGTCCTCGCGGGACGAGAACCGGGCAAACAACGCCGCCGTGATGGCCGGCGCAGGAACCGCGTTGGCTATTGCCTCTTCAACGGTCCAGCGGCCTTCGCCGGAATCTTCTACGTAGTCATCGATCGACGCCAGGCCCGGATCCTCGTCCAGGGCCTTGACCATCAGGTCCAGGAGCCAGGAGCGCACAACCGTTCCCTTCTGCCAGGCGCGGAAGGTTCCCGGCAGGTCCGTCACGATGTCCTTGGCGGCGAGCAGTTCGTAGCCTTCTGCGTAGGCCTGCATGAGTCCGTACTCGATGCCGTTGTGCACCATCTTGGCGTAGTGCCCCGCGCCGATTCCGCCCACGTGGACGAAGCTGTCCGCGCGGTCGCCTTCGGGACGTAGGGCATCGAATGCGGGCATCGCCCGTTCGATGTCGGCGGCATCGCCGCCGGCCATCAGACCGTAGCCGTTTTGCAGGCCCCAGACGCCGCCGGATACACCGCAATCAGCGAAACGGATGCCCTTCTCGGCCAGCGCGGCGCCGTGTTTCTGGTCCTCCGTGAAGCGGGAGTTGCCGCCGTCGATCACCAGGTCCCCGGCGTCGAGCTTGGAACCCAGCTCGGTGATGACGGCGTCGGTGATTTCGCCTGCCGGAACCATGACCCAAATGACTCGAGGAGCCGGAACAGCCGCGATGAGTTCGTCCACCGTGGCGACGTCCGTGATGTCAGGGTTGCGATCGAAGCCGGTGACTTCCACACCTCCCTTGCGCAGCCTTTCGCGCATGTTGAAACCCATTTTTCCAAGGCCGATCAGTCCGATGTGCACGGTGGGAACTCTTTTCTGCGCTGGTGGTGGAGGGGCTGCGGTCGGGAGCCCAACTGGGCCGCATTAGATGTCGTTTTAGGGTTCCATAACGACATCAGCTGCTACCTAGTTGGGCAGGCGCACCGGCATGACGAGGTAACGGTAGTCGTCCTGGTCTTCGCCGTCGGCGTCGACCTGTGCCGTGATCATGGCGGGCTTCGGTGCCGTGGTGAAGGAGAACCGCACGAACTTGGTTTCGATGACGCTCAGGCCCTCGATGAGGTAGTGCGGGTTGAATGCAACCGTGATTTCGTCGCCGGTGAGCTGCGCTTCAAGTTCTTCCGAAGCCTGTGCGTCTTCGCCTGTGCCTGCATCCAAATGGAGCTGTCCGTCGGTGAATGCCAACCGGACAGGAGTGTTGCGTTCGGCAACCAGGGATACGCGCCGTACGGCCTCGACCAGTTCCTGGGTCTGCACCGTGGCGTGGATGGGGGTGGCGTCCGGGAACAGCGAACGGATTTTGGGGTAGTCGCCATCCACGAGGAGGGATGTGGTGGTGCGGCCGCCACTTTCGAAGCCGATGAGCCGGCTGTCGTCATCGGCCAGGGCGAGGTTGATGTCGCCACTGTTGCCCAGCGTTTTGGCCACTTCGTTGAGGGTTTTTGCCTTGACGAGGGCACTGGTGGAGATCCCCGGGGTGACAGGCTTCCACGGTACTTCGCGCATGGCCAGACGGTAGCGGTCTGTGGCCAGCAGCGTAATGAGGTCGTCCTCGATTTCCATCCGGACTCCGGTGAGGATCGGCAGGGTGTCGTCCTTGCTGGCAGCAATGATCACCTGGGATACGGCCTGCGCGAAGGAATCGCCCGGGACGGTTCCGCTGATGGTGGGCAATGCCGGCAGCGGCGGGTATTCGGCTTCGGGCATGGTGGCCAGGTGGAAGCTGCTGCGGCGGCAGGTGAGCGTGACTTTGTTGCCATCGGTTTCAACGTCAACCGGAGCAGAGGGCAGGCTGCGGCAGATGTCCGCGAGCAGGCGACCGGAAACCAGGATGGTGCCTTCGACACTGATGTCTGCCGGAATTTCAAGGCGCGCTGACGTTTCGTAGTCAAAGCTCGAAAGGCTGACGGTGCCTGCTTCGGCCTTGAGGAGGAGTCCGGAAAGGACCGGAACCGGCGGCCGCGGAGACAACGACCGGGCGGTCCATGTGACGGCTTCTGCCAGGACGTCCCGTTCGACTCTGAACTTCACGGAAGGGTGCCGCCTTTCATTGCTGCTGCCATTTTCTCAACGGGAACTCCCTTGGGGAGTTCGAAAAACCTGCCCCCGGACACCGGAACCTGCATGGTCAGCGCTTGCTGAACCACAAACAGACCCAAGGATGGGAGCGCTGCTGACAGCTTAGCCGGAAGATTGAGGATTTCCCCATCCCCGGCAGCCCACCAGGCCTTTGGGGGCCGAGGCAACGTGGCTGTGTTCGGCCGGGAACGAGATTGTTGTTTGAGGGAATTTCAATTTTTTGGGATTAGTAGTGTTAATAACTGCTGTGGAAACTGTGGATAACTCTGTTTGGCGGCACGATTCCGCGGTTAAGCCCTGTTCATCCGTTGTGGGCGAAGCAGGTTTTAAACAGGGTGTGGATGGGGACAACTTTTTTGGCCGTTTCGCTGATCCACAGATGCCTTAAGGGTTTTAAGCCCATTAAGCGCGGTTGTCCCCTTAACTATCCACAGGCTTATCCACATGCGCCTGTTAATAAGGTAAGAGTGCGGGGCGGAAGTCCGGCCTAGGAATCCCGCTGCTGCTGCTTGATGCGGTTGGTCAGCTCCGTAACCTGGTTGTAGATCACACGGCGCTCGGCCATCAGTTCACGGATCTTGCGGTCTGCGTGGATCACCGTGGTGTGGTCCCGGCCGCCGAGCTCCTGTCCGATCTTGGGAAGCGACATATCGGTCAGCTCGCGGCACAGGTACATGGCGATCTGCCGTGCCGTCACCAGGGTGCGGGTCCGGGACTTGCTGCAGAGTTCCTCCATGCTGAGCTTGAAGTAGTCTGCCGTCTGCGTCAGGATCTGAGCGGAAGTGATCTCCTGGGCGCCATCGTCCGTGATGAGGTCCTTGAGGACCATTTCGGCGAGGGCAACGTCCACCGGCTGCCGGTTCAGGCTGGCGAATGCAGTGACGCGGATGAGTGCGCCTTCGAGTTCGCGGATGTTGCTGGAGATTTTGGACGCGATGTACTCCAGGGCGTCATCCGGTGCGGACAGACCTTCACTGAGGGCCTTCTTGCGGAGGATCGCGATACGGGTTTCCAGTTCCGGCGGCTGGATGTCGGTCAGCAGGCCCCACTCAAAGCGGGACTTCATCCTGTCCTCGAATCCTGCGAGCAGCTTGGGCGGCTGGTCGGAGGTGATGACCACCTGCTTGTTGTTGTTGTGGAGCGCGTTGAACGTGTGGAAGAACTCCTCCAACGTGCGGTCCTTGCCGGCCAGGAACTGGATGTCGTCGATCAGCAGGACGTCCACGTTGCGGTACGTGGTCTTGAAGCTGGTGCCTTCATCGTCCCGGATGGAGTTGATGAAGTCGTTGGTGAACTCTTCGGAATTCACGTAGCGGACCCGGATGCCGCTGTAGAGCCGCCGGGCATAGTGCCCGATCGCGTGCAGCAGGTGGGTCTTGCCCAGGCCGGAATCGCCGTAGATGAACAACGGGTTGTAGGCCTTGGCCGGTGCTTCGGCGACGGCGACGGCCGCGGCGTGAGCGAACCGGTTCGAGGAACCGATGACGAACGTGTCGAAGACGTACTTCGGGTTGAGACGGCCGAATTCGTGGGAGGTGCTCGGCAGCATGGGCTGCGGCTTCTGCTCCACAGTGGGATCAGTGGCGAGGGAAAGTTCGACGGCGGGTTCAGGCTCCGTGTGGAGGGGCACCAGATCGGTGTCCACATCGATGGCGCAGCGGATGTCGTCGGAGAAAACGTTGTGAAGGGCGTCGTCGAGTGCTTCTTTGACCTGGGTCTGAAGGACTTCGCGGGTGAGTTCATTGGGCACTGCCACCAGGAGTGTTGAGCCGATGAGACCCTGTGCCTGGGCGAGGATGACGAATCCGCGCTGCCGGGGTGAAACCCGGTGGTCCTGCTCCAGAAGACTCACAACCCGCCGCCAGGAACTTCCGACAGTATTCGCGTGGTTGGCTTCGTCTACTGTCATCAATCAGTTCCTCAAACTTGCTTGCCTGCATTACCTGCAGCCACAAGTCCTGAACCAGGGGTCTGGTTCCGGCTTAATCCACAGGGTTATGCACAGAGCGTGGATAATCGGCTACTGAGCCACTCTAGGGGATGAAAAGCCTAGAAGATAGCTGGGTGCAGGCTTGTGGATAATTACACCGCTGTGGTTCGAAAATGCACCCTGTGAGCCACTTCATCCACAGGCTGTGGGCAGAGGTTAACCACAACTGCCGCAGGATCGTGAAGTCCGGTCCGGTTTGACTACGCGACGCTTCTTGGCCTAACGTTGTGAAGTCCTTTGTGTCCGCTTTTCGACCTCATTTGAATCTCTCTGACGTTCTGCGTCCTACGAGCCGAGGGCAGCGTGTGCACATACAAAACTTAGCGTCGGCCAGTTCTTCCCCTTTTTGATCGGGTGGGCGCACCTTTGATCCACTGGAGTAACTAACGTGAGCAAGCGGACTTTTCAGCCGAATAACCGCCGTCGAGCCAAGAAGCACGGCTTCCGCCTTCGTATGCGTACCCGTGCCGGCCGTGCCATCCTGGCAGCCCGTCGTGGCAAGGGCCGCACCGAACTGTCGGCCTAAATACACTGACTCGTCGGTCACCATCCCTTTGCGAGTTTAACGGTGCTAGCCACCAGGAACCGTCTGAGGACACCAACCGATTTTTCAACAACTGTACGTTCCGGCGTCCGCAATGGACGCCGGAACGTAGTGTTATATACGGTAGCTATTGCTGCTGACGAACCTAGCCGGATCGGATTCATCGTTTCCAAGAGTGTCGGGAACGCTGTGGTCAGGAACCTCGTTAAGAGGAGACTGAGGGAAGCCGGTGCTTTGTCGTTGCAGGAGTACGGTACCGGGTTCGCCATTGTGGTCCGGGCACTGCCTGCGGCCGCGGCTGCCAGCTGGGACCAACTGCTGGCAGACTACAACGCCGCTCTGGAAACGACCATGAAACGGCTGGGCGGCCGCCTTCCTCGGGCCGCGTCAGCGGTTCCACGGGAAACAACACAGGAAGGGACACCGCGTGCGTAATTCCATTGCCGCCGTCGTCCGCTTCCTCAAACCGGCAGCCGTCCTGGTCGGCAGGACGATCTGGAACCTGCCCCGCAACCTTCTTATCCTGCTGCTCATGACCTACCGCAAGGTGATTTCGCCCTTGTATGGACAGGTCTGCCGCTTCTTTCCTTCGTGCTCGGCGTACGCCCTCGAAGCGATCACGGTGCACGGCGCCGTCAAGGGAAGCTGGCTCGCGGCCCGGCGCCTGGTGCGCTGCCATCCTTGGAACGCCGGCGGTGTGGACCACGTCCCCGCTGGCCACCGCCACTGGCCTGAAAACCAGACCCCCACAATTGTTGTACTGAACAACCCGGACAAGTACCTGGTTGCGCAGTCTGATGGAGAAGGCCGCACTGCGGCCTAACGAATAGGGATATCGTATGGACTTCTTTGAAACAATCATGTTTCCGTTCAAGTGGCTGGTGTCAGTCATCATGGTGGGCTTCCATGAAGGCCTGAGTGCCATTGGCCTGCCGGCTGCCAACGGCTGGACGTGGACGCTGTCCATCATCGGGCTGGTGCTGGTCATCCGTGCCGCCCTGATTCCCGTGTTCGTCAAGCAGATCAAGGCCCAGCGGGGCATGCAGCTCCTGCAACCGGACCTGAAGAAGCTGCAGGACAAGTACAAGGGAAAGACCGACCAGCTGTCCCGCCAGGCCATGGCGCAGGAGCAGATGGCGATGTACAAGAAGCACGGGACCAACCCCTTCTCGGCCTGCCTGCCCATGCTGATCCAGATGCCGTTCTTCTTCGCATTGTTCCAGGTGCTTTCCGGCATCACCGCGGCCCGTACCAAGGGCGCCGGTATCGGGGCGATGAGCCACGAGCAGGTTGTGCAGTTCGACGATTCCAGCATTTTCGGGGCCACGCTTTCGGCTTCCCTCCTGCACGGCGGCGCGGGCAACCAGACCGCCGTCTGGATCCTCTCGATCGTGATGATCCTTGCCATGACGGCATCGCAGTTCATCACGCAGAAGCAGATCATGGCCAAGAACATGTCCGAGGAGGCCATGGCCAGCCCGTTCATGCGCCAGCAGAAGATGATGCTCTACATCCTGCCGATTGTCTTTGGCGTGGGTGGCATCAACTTCCCCATCGGTGTCCTCATCTACTGGACCACCACCAACCTCTGGACAATGGGGCAGCAGTTCTTCGTCATCCGCCGCATGCCGACGCCGGGATCCCCCGCCGCCAAGGCCCTCGCCGAGCGCCGTGCCGCCAAGGGCCTTCCGGCCCTGCCCATTCTGGGAGGCAAGAAGGCCGACGTAGAGGCTGAAGCTGCAGCTGCCGCCGCGGTTGCCGAGGCCAAGAGCCAGCGCATCCAGCCACAACGCAAGAACAGGAAGAAGAAGTAATGTCTGTCGATAGCACCGAAAACGCCGTTTCCGCCGAGGCCATTGAAGACCAGGACGACGCCCAGGACGAGATCCAGGATGCTGGCAAGGGTTCTTCTGCAAGCCGGCTGGAAGAAGAGGGCGACGTCGCAGCAGACTACCTCGAGGAACTGCTGGACATCGCCGACATCGACGGCGACATCGACATCGAGGTCCGGAACGGACGGACCTACATTTCCATCGTGGCCGAGGAAGAATCAGCGGGGCTCGAAAGCCTTGTTGGCCGCGACGGCGAAGTACTGGAAGCCCTGCAGGAGCTGACCCGCCTGTCGGTACTCTCCGCCACCGAGAACCGCTCCCGCCTGGTCCTGGACATCAACGGATATCGCCAGGAGCGTGCAGGGCACCTGCAGAAGATCGCGGAGGACGCAGTCGCCTCCGTGAAGGAATCCGGAAATGCGGTGGCACTGGAGCCGATGAGCGCCTACGAGCGGAAGATTGTCCACGACGCCGTGGCTGATCTGGGGTTCGTTAGCGAATCTGAAGGCGAAGGTGCCGGGAGGCACATCGTTGTCTCCGCAGACTGAGGACGCCGGGACGCTGACGATGGTTGAGATTACTGCGGCGGAGCTCAAGGCGGCCGAAGCGATCTTTGGTGACCGCCTCGAACTTGCCAAGCGCTACGTCGAACACCTGGCCACTTCCGGCACTGAGCGTGGCCTGATCGGCCCCCGCGAAGTGCCTCGGCTTTGGAGCCGCCACGTTCTGAATTGCGCTGTCATCGAGCGCGAAATCGCACAGGGAAGCCATGTCGCGGACGTGGGGAGCGGCGCCGGATTGCCCGGGCTGTGCCTGGCCATCGCACGTCCCGACCTGGAACTGACGCTGATTGAGCCGCTGGAACGCCGCGTGATCTGGCTGCAGGAGGTCGTAGACGACCTTGGACTGACCAATGTAACGGTGATGCGGACCCGGGCTGAACTGGCGGTCGGGTTGGTGAATGCCGATGTCGTCACGGCCCGCGCCGTGTCCGCATTGTCCAACCTGGCCGGTCTGACCATCCCCCTGCTCGCGGGCAAGGGCGAGGTTGTGGCTATCAAGGGACGCAGCGCCGGCGAGGAGATTGAGAAGGCTGCCAAGGCCATCCGCAAGCTCGGCGGCGTTCAGACGTCCGTGCTGGTCGTCGGGGAAGACCTCCTCGAGGAACCCACCACTGTCGTCCGGATCATCGTTAATAAGACGCAAAAGATTGCCTAGCCGCTGGCCCGGTGCCGCCGGTCTTTTGGGGGAAGCGGTTAGGCTAGTGAACGGCAGTAGAAGCCGAATGAGAGTGAGTGTGTCACAGTGACCAGTAGCGAAGCCTCCACACAGCGGATACCCCCGTTCGTGTCCCTGGGGTCCGCACGGGCTATGGTCGCGCCCTCGATTGCGCCGACTGACTCGTGGAATCACCTGAATTCGGTGGCGAATCGGTCCAAGTCCGGTGCAGTTTCACGTGAAACCGGGACATCGGTAAGTGGGAACATCATGGACTCCATTGATGACTCGAGCCCCATCGCCCGTGAATTGGCTCACGAAAACAAGCGGCGGGAGCGGTTGATCGGCCGGCAGCTTCCAAAGCCGGAAAAGACCCGCGTCTTCACCGTTTCGAATCAAAAGGGCGGGGTTGGCAAGACCACCACCACCGTCAACATTGCCGCCGCGCTTGCTGCTGCCGGTCTGAACGTCCTGGTCATTGACATTGATCCCCAGGGCAACGCGTCTACCGCCCTTGGCATTGAGCACCACGCTGACGTCGACAGCATCTACGACGTCCTGATCAACGACGTACCCCTCAAGGACGTCGTGGCCCAGTGCCCCGACGTCGCGAACCTGATCTGTGCACCCGCCACCATTCATTTGGCCGGCGCAGAAATTGAGCTCGTCTCGTTGGTCGCGAGGGAACAACGCCTCCGCCGTGCGATCGACGTTTACGCCAAGGAACGGCAGAAGGCCGGCGAGGCCCGTCTTGACTACATCTTCATTGACTGCCCGCCTAGCCTGGGCCTTCTGACGGTCAACGCTTTCTGTGCCGCGAGCGAGGTTCTGATCCCCATCCAGTGCGAGTACTACGCCTTGGAAGGTCTCAGCCAACTGCTGAAGAACATCGAAATGATTCAGAAGCACCTCAACGCCGAGCTGGTGGTGTCCACCATCCTCCTCACCATGTACGACGGCCGCACAAACCTTGCTGCGCAGGTAGCTGCCGAGGTCCGTCAGCACTTCCCTGAGCAGGTTCTTGGTGCTGTGGTGCCGAGGTCGGTCAGGATCTCCGAAGCGCCGAGTTACCAGCAGACGGTGATGACCTACGATCCGTCCTCCAGCGGTGCACTCTCCTATCTGGAAGCCGCAGCGGAAATCGCTGAACGTTAGAATTTTCAACAATTGCACTAGCCAGAGCCGGATCTGCCGGGCTCTTCCATTGGAGGGATTTATCCATGAGCGATAAGCGACGCGGCCTCGGTCGCGGTCTTGGCGCACTCATTCCAAGTTCCGCTCCGGCTAACGCATCCGGCAATGGCGCAGCACCTTCGCGACCAGTGGACCTGTTTTTCCCGGAAGCCCGGAAGACGGCCTCACCAGTCCCGGCCCTTGTCGTCGAGGATGACACGACCGCGTCGGGTCAGCAGACACCCAAGAAGTCCGCCGGTGCTGCCGCGGCGTCGGATTCGAAGGCCCCGGTTCGGAAACCTGCAACCAAGTCAGCCCCCGCCAGGAAGACTGCCACCGAGGAGTCCGAGGAGTCTGCTGCCGCTTCGGCATCAGCTGCCGTCACCGATGCCGGACCTGAACTCGTGGAAGTTCCCGGAGTCAGGTTCGCGGAGATTCCGGTCGGTGATATCCATCCCAACCGCAAACAGCCGCGTTCCGTCTTCGATGAGGACGACATGGCGGAGCTCATCCACTCCGTACGAGAAATAGGCGTTCTCCAGCCAATTGTTGTCCGTACTTCAACCGAAAAGGGTGGCGAACCCTTCGAGCTCGTTATGGGTGAGCGCCGCTGGCGTGCAGTCCAGGCTGCGGGACTGGAAACTATCCCGGCAATTGTCAGGGACACTACGGACGATGACCTGCTTCGGGATGCCCTTCTTGAGAACCTGCACCGTAGCCAACTGAACCCTCTTGAAGAAGCGGCCGCTTACCAGCAACTGCTCGAGGACTTCGGGACGACGCATGAACAGCTTGCTGACCGGATCGGCCGCTCCCGTCCCCAGGTTTCGAACACGCTGCGCCTGCTTAAGCTGCCGCCGTTGGTGCAGCGTCGGGTAGCTGCGAGTGTTTTGTCCGCTGGTCACGCTCGTGCCCTGCTTGCTCTTCCGGATGCGGCAGCAATGGAGCGCCTGGCGCAAAAGATCGTCGCTGAGGGAATGTCGGTACGTGCAACTGAAGAAGCTGTAACGCTCTATCAGAGCCCGGCAACGCCCACAAAGAACAATGTTCCCCGTCCCGGTGCCCGTCATGAACGCCTGGACTATCTGGCATCGTCCCTGTCGGATCGGCTCGACACCAACGTGAAGATCTCCCTTGGCGCCAGGAAGGGACGCGTAAGTATCGAGTTTGCCAGCGTGGAGGACCTGAACCGGATCATGGAGGTTCTGACGCCGGGATCCGAAAACTGAGTTTCTAGCCAACATGCGGGGCCTGTTTCACGTGAAACAGGCCCTTTTTGTTTGCAGTCCGGCTGAGAAGTGACGGCTATTGAAGTCTCTCCAGCTCGTGCCACCGCCCCCTTTCCTTTCGTTGCCGTGTGCGGCAAAGGAGGTAGCCGGGCAATTCCAGCAACAAAGAAGGCAAACCGGACTCAGGGCCACGCTGGCGGCACCGGCGTCGCGTGCTCCCTTCCCCGCCCCCAGCTCGGCTGCTGCCGTCTCGCGCTGTGAGATTGGGCCCTGGGGGTCTCCAAGCGGGGCGTGTGCGGCCTGACAGCAGCAACTGGCGCCGCTGCTTCGGAGGGCCTACACGATCACTGTGGCAACCGCTGCAACTCTCGTTCAGGTGGCGGAACCGGGCATGCCATGCGACATGATTTGCATTCAGTCACAGCGCGGGGATACGGCGCCGGCAGCTAACGGAGCCAGGCTGCCGATATTGTTTGTGAGCACGCTGATCTGCTAGCGATGTATCCTTGGGTCGATCGGGCCGGGCTTTCGTTTCGACGGCGTTTGTTCCGTAATGTCCTGACGTCCGAATGTGGTCTTTAGTGTTGGACGGCGTTCGCGGGCTGCAGCAGTTCGATTCCGGCGCCAAGCGAGCGACACGTGTGGTGCCGTGAGCCTGATGGCCACTCCTGAGGATGACTGTCGCGTGTGGCGAAGGTCGTGGGCTTCTGAAATCAAGTGTGGGGATGATGGACGCGCGGGAGACTCGGCCCGTGGGATGATGTTCCTGTTTCACGTGAAACCCAGGTCTCTAGAGGCAATGTGCTGGTGGTAGAAACGGGTATTTCGCCGTGATGGCAGGTCCAAAAGTCGTGGATGAGGTGATTCCCCTCCGCGAAATACTGTGATTCTGCTTGGCCCCTAGTAGTTCCCCACGGCACGATCTCTCTACACGGTCTATATGTGATGATTGGCCATCAACAGGATCCGGGTTGTTATGGTCCTGTGGCGGATTTCCTCACCCGGTTTGGTGCAGCTATTTGGTCAACAGATCGTTGTGGTGCTTCCCGGGTTTTCCAGGAATATACTTGGCTGGTCCGTTGCCAGTTCTGCGAGACGAAGCTGTCATTGCCTAGATCAGTTGGAGCACGAAGGTCCGTAGCTGGGGCAGGCATCAAGGATGTTTCACGTGAAACGGACTCCGGATCTGGCCCGATGTTGTCATACTTCTTTGACGTGACTGGTGCCAGGTGTTGGCTCCTCGCTGACAGGTGTAGGTCAGTGGTCAAACCCGGGCGAGCCGGAATGCAGTGCTGACGTCAATGGACCCACAGTGGTCGATCGTCCAGTACCTAGTCACGACCCTCCGTCCACAATGGCCCCCGCATCCGCCTCTGTCTTCTGATCTACGAACCAGAAGAACCGTCGTTGTGGCGTCCATATCCGGTGAACGAAGAAGGGTCCAGGAGGATGCGTACTCCCCCGGAATGAAGATGTGGTTGCGTTGCGTGGGAGCGACCGAAATCGCAGCGACGGTCCCGCACGGAGGAACGTGGTCGGAGGCCGGAGCGGGATCCTTTAGAGAAGAGGCGAACCGTGGCAGTCATGGCAACAGACCTATGGCTGACAGAGGGCCTCGCGACGATGGAGCTGAGATCGCGGGTGGACCTTCGGAACCCCGGGCGGGCTCCAGGGTGGCTCACCCCGACGCAGGGTCGGCCGTCGTTCGTAGCTGATCCTGTCGTAGGACGGAGCCGCAGTGGCCACTGGACCCTTGAGTATCAGCGGGCAGACCGAAGCACCATTTGATCTCGCCACTAAGTGAATTGGCTCCGGAGCAGAACGCCAACACAGGTGACCTTTAGCGAGTTCGCGGTGGTAGCGGCCGACTTGTGGCTGTGTCTATGGTCTGACGCGCAATTGCAGTGACGGTCAATGGGTTTCCTGCTTCTGTCCGATGGCGCAAATATAGGACGTCGAAGTGTGGATCGAGTCGTCCGGCGTTCGAGTGACAGGGGGTTCGTACGGAGGTCGAGGTTCCGTTGTCGCCCAAGCTCCTCTCCTGTCGAGACTTGGCATGGAGTTGCGTGCTCCTATTGGTGGGAGCTTCGACGTTGGATGCACAGTGGTATTTAGTGCGGGTATTCTCACGGACTTCCTTGGTGAGTTGAGGCTGTTGTTTGCGGGCCGATCCTCCGAAGTCGGGATCGTGCGACTTCGCGGTTTGGTGGTTTCCTGATAGTGATGCCGCAGCGAACCCGTTTTCACCGCCGGCTGGACGGCCAAGTTCGGTCGGTGATGAGGGCCTGGATCGGTGGATAGAGCGGTGCATAACGTGGTGGATATCTCTGTGGATAACTTTGGGGATAAATCCGTGCTGCAGGCCGGACCGCGTGCGGACCCGGGCCTAGGGCAGCCAGGTGCATGCAGTGGGCTACGCGTACCACCTGCTCGGTTTCACGTGAAACATCGTCCCTCTCGGACAAAAGCATCCCCAGATCGCCTAGTTCTGAGGAAAACAGCCAAAAACGCAGCAAATTTCGGCCACTGGAGCCGTTTTAGAGGCGTGTGGCCATGGCAGTTTACACTGCACACAGAACGTGACACGCGCCACCGGAGCGGGCTCGCGCACCCTGGGTGAAGCTATGTCCAAAGTCACGAATGATGGTCACCAGCCAGCACTGTGGACAACGCTGTGGATAACTTCTGTGGAGAAATGAAAGAGCCATGGGGACAACTGCTCACCACACCCACGCCACCGGCTTGGATATTGCGTTCGCGGCGGGCCCTTCGGGTCGGAACAGGGGGTTGCTATTGGGGCCACAAATTGCCAAGGCCGTACCCGAACGTCCAGGGCGGAGCGTCATGCATGGTTGGCCATCTCTGGGAACGAACTCGACTGTACGGCCCGGCGGAGAGGCGGCGAAGCGGCGGGGAGCCTGTCACGGGCCTGTGCCGCTACTGCTCCAGCTAATGCCGTCTGCCATTGCACCTGCCATGCACTGGGGCTGAAGTGACGGTACTAGCCTTCCATGCGGAGCACGGGTTGTTCGCACAGTCAGATCGAAACGCTTCTGAGTGGCGCTGTAGTCCGTCTGCGACTGGGCCTGGCTGACGATGCTGCCGGGCGCCGTTGTTCCTCATCTGGGTCCGTTCGCTCGCCGTTGGCCGGTCCCTGTCCCTAGGCACCTTGCGGACTCCATACCCGGCTACCGCCCTCCTCGAGAGCCCTCACGCGTTACGCAACATTGGGCCACGAGGGGTAATACCAGCGTCGTATATTCGGACAACATATGCATGTGCCACCGCACTCGTCTCTGGGGTCTGAGACGGGATGCATGTGTAGTGCGGCAGCTGCGGGCCTTATCTATGCTAGGCCGGCTGTACTGGCACCGCGCTCCCAGGGCACTAAGGGGCCATGACCACCAAGACAAAGGATGTCGCTGCGTGAACAGTGCACACTAAAGATCCAGTTGAGGCTGTGCTCGTTCGGATTCTCTCCCGTGTCTGACTGCTGGCAGGGTCAGCTATATGCAGCGGCCATCGAGGCAGTAGCCCGCAGGCGATCGATGCACTGGCTCGATGCGGCGGCGCGGCTACCGTGCTGATGGGACCGCTAATCTGGTCTGCTCGGCCGTTTGTGGACGTCGTCGACCTGGCGGTGAGAGTGATACTTCGATGTTTGTGTCATCAAGATGGCCGTCCGACGTCTACGCGGACTGTGGAACAGTCCCCCGGGCACCCCAGTCGAAACGCTGCGCTGGGACGAGCGACGGCACCTGATGTCGATACTGTGCCGATGGAGGTGCGTAGGACTGCCGCGGATCGTGACTCCCTTAGCGCCTACGTTTGGGGCTGCGATGCCATTCCGACGGAGCAGTAGTACCGACTCCTCGTTTCCTTAGCCTGGTCTTGGTTTGCCTGTCCCGACTGTCCCGTTCGGAGGATGAAACAGCAGTAACTAAGGGTCCGCTACCAGGTAGTCGGGTAGGGCTCGTGCGACAACTATTCTGTGGTTCCTGCGGTGCACAACACGCGCCACGCCGTGCTGAGGGACGTCGAAGTCTTTCCGATCATTCGTTCTGGGTTGACCTGCTGACCTTTCGGTCCGGGCAATATGACGACGTCTCGAGTGTTTCACGTGAAACAAGACGGCGCACCCGACCGCGTCCGCGGGAGGACCACGGGTTGTGGCGGTGCAGGTGAGGGTTCATCGAACCACTGATTGCGCCGAGCTGCCTCCCTTCAACCTGTCTGGTGGGGAATCCCCCCGCCAAGCCTGGCTGGTTGGCGATCGCGATGCACGACACAACGTCAAGCCTCACAATGCTTAGGCGAAGAGAACCAGGTTCGCCAGGGCGGACGGCGGGCAGGATGTTCCTGCCGCCGAATCAGCCAGGTTTCGGCAGCGACCCGCCCCTACGACCTGCCGCTGCGATTGCAGGCCGGCGTCGTTTGTGCTGGTCGACTGGAGGGAGGCTCTATAGGGGCCGGGACTCGGGATAATTGGGCTAGCGACGGGTTGCAGCCCTGATGAGTGCGGGCTATAGCGGTCCTCAGCGTGTGTTGCTTGCATGCCGGCGACCGCGCTGTCATGCCCTGTTTCGCGGCACGGCCGAATCGGGTCATTGAGAGACTGAGATGGCACTATGTTTCACGTGAAACGTAGCGGGCCTCTTGGAGCGGTCCGCAATAATAGGGCTGGTAGTAGCCCTAACGTTCCAAACTGTTGATCAGCCGCCGCATTCTCCATCCGAGACCTATGGACGGGAGCATTGGGGTGCTGTCCGCATCTCCCGCTCCCGATACGCCGGCCCAGCGCACATCCCCCCGCACTCCAGTGGCCGGCACAAGAGCGACATTCTCAGAAGGTTCCCATCGCCGGTGTGCACCTCAGGCGCGTACTTGCCTGAGGTTCACATGTGCGGAGCCTGCGCGCTCATGTGCGCGCTGGGACCGGAAAGGTTACATTCGACCAGGTCCGCAGACAATTTGTCGAATGCAACTCTTGGCGGTCGCTGAGCTGCGAATGTGGGCGAATCCGCAGTCCGCCCTCACATGACCGGGAATCCTCGCCCCGGAGGTACACGGAGGTAGACGGGATGGAACGGAGTTCGAGGGTCGGCGCAAAACGCAGGTCAGACCACTTGGGCCCTGGTTTCAGTGACTCCCGACTGGGAAGTTCCTGCCGGAACTAACCGGCCGCTTTGGCTTGAGTGCGGACTGAACAATATCCCCAGTACCTTCCGATAACAGGATCTTCCATATTGCCGCGGAGACACTAAAGGCGTCTATACCGATACTGCGTGCATTGGGAAGGTTGCGGTGGTCGCAGCCCTTTGGATCTGCCAAGATGGCATCTTTCATTGTACCGGGAGGGCTCAGGCTGGCCATTGGGGCCGGGAGGACTCAGGCTGCGTCCAGGGTGACGCACCAGCCGGCCACCCGCGGTCCCCCGGAGTGTTTCACGTGAAACAATGCCTCGAGGAGGAAGCCTGAGATCGCGCCGTCCCTCCTCTAAGCATCTGAGGAGTGAGGCGCCATCGGCTCATGAGGTTCTTCCCGTGCTGGGACCTCGCAGGCGTTGCGTAGGGTCATTACTCCCGGTCGTGGCAGGCGTGGTCCCTTCCGACAATCCGAATGGGCTAGAAGCCGGGAATCCGACGCCTAGTGTTTCACGTGAAACTGCACCGCACGGGGCTGGGTGATCCACTTGGATCCTCCAGTCGTTACGCCACGCGGGATCATGGCAGGCCGCCCTACTGAACGATGAGGCGGTCCGTTCGCCGAGCTGAGCGACCGGCCAACAGCGACGCCTTTACGGACACTGACCGGTTCGGGGTTACCGGCTCTGGTCCGTCGGTGGCCGGTCTTGGCCATCGCTCCAGTTGTGCCAGCGGTTAGCAGGGCGAACCAGAGCCTACCCCTACTCAGGGCGAAGTAGTGCCGCCACTGGGGAACAGTTTGGAGCGCAAACATGTCAATTAATCAGCCCGAATCAGTTTGATAAAAAAACATGGCCAGTTCGATCTAGTCCTTGCCTGGGAGGCGGCACGCTCCGAGCCCGTGCCGCAAGCCATTAAATGCGGAAGCGGTGGCCGGTCCTCTTGACTGAGTACCGGCCACCGCTAATAGCTATGCTCGCGCCCGCCGCGGGTAATCCGCAGACGGCACTTCTGCTAGGACAGGACGTCCGCGAATTCCTTCTCGAAGAACTGCTTCGGCTTGGCGCCGATCACGGTGTTCTTCACCTCGCCACCCTGGAACAGGTAGACGGCCGGAATGGAGGTAATGCCGTATTCGGCAGCGATCGCCGGGTTGTCGTCAACATTCACCTTCACGACGTTCACCTTCTCGCTGTACTCGACGGAGATCTCATCCAGGATGGGACCCAGCTTGCGGCAGGGGCCGCACCATTCAGCCCAGAAGTCTACGATGACCGGCTTGTCGGCCGACAGTACATCGGTGCTGAAACTTGCGTCGGTTACGTCTTTTGCGTTGCTCATTATCTTCTTGTTTCCCTTCGGATCAATGGTGCGCTGTTAGGCGTGGAAGTCTGCGAGGTAGTGCTCGACGTCAATAGCTGCCACGCAGCCCGAGCCGGAGGCAGTGATGGCCTGGCGATACGTGGGGTCCACAACGTCGCCGGCGGCGAACACACCCTTGACGCTCGTCCTGGAGCTGCGGCCGTCAACGGCGATGGTTCCCTCCGGCCTGAGCTCCAGCGTGTCCTTGATGAGCTCGGTGCGAGGATCGTTTCCGATGGCCACGAAGACTCCGGTCACAGCCAGTTCGGACTCGGTGCCGTCCACGAGGTTCTTCAACTTCAGGCCGGTGACCTTGTCTCCGCCGAGGACGTCCTCGACGCCCGTGTTCCACACGAACTTGATCTTCTCGTGTGCCTGTGCGCGGTCGCCCATGATCTTGGACGCCCTGAGGGAGTCCCGGCGGTGCACTACCGTGACGGACTTGGCGAACTTGGTGAGGAACAGTGCCTCTTCCATGGCGGAGTCTCCACCGCCAATAACGGCAATGTCCTGGTCCTTGAAAAAGAAACCATCGCAGGTTGCACACCAGCTAACGCCGTGGCCGGACAGCCGCTTCTCATTCGGAAGGCCGAGCTCGCGGTACGCCGATCCGGTGGACAGGATAATGGCGCGCGCCTGGAAGGTCTCCCCCGTGGCAATGGTGACTGTCTTGATGTCGCCGTCGAGATCCAAAGCAGTGACATCCTCGAACTGGATCTCCGTGCCAAAGCGCGCAGCCTGCTTCTCGAAGTTCTCCATCAGGTCAGGACCCATGATGCCTTCAGGGAAGCCGGGGTAGTTTTCCACGTCGGTGGTGTTCATCAGTTCCCCGCCAGCCGTGACGGAACCGGCAAGGAGCAGCGGCTTCAGGTTGGCTCGCGCCGTATAAACTGCAGCTGTGTAGCCTGCAGGGCCGGAGCCGACGATGATGACATCACGTACCTGGGACGCGGTGTTTTCTGCGGTGCTCACTGAACGGTGAACCTCTTCCTTTGTCGATGCGCCTGCTGTTGCTGGCCGGCCACATGGCACAACCCGTTGTTGATCCTGAATATTCCGGGCATGGAGGCAGACCAACAAGACGCCACCACTCAGGGTACCGTCTGACCGGGCCGGGAGACACCCGTGTTACCGGGCCTCCAAAGTGCTTTGGGCCCGTTCCTGCCACGCGTGAGGGAGCTACTGAACCTTGATCTCGGCGAGGCGGAGACCGTAGCCGAAGCGGGTCTTCGGTGCTGCCAGCTTGGGGAGGTTCTTGATGGACACGATCACGTACTGTGCCGTGACCGGCTCAGACAGCGGCATGGTCAGGTCCGGTGAGGTGAAGCTGTTGGTTCCTACCTGCTTGGCACCTTCCAGTGACGGCCTGTCATTCGTCAGGACGCTGATGTTGCCGCCGCTTCCGCCTAGCTGGCTGAGAGTGATGGAAGAGACTTTCGAAGGACTCTTGAGCTTCACGACGAGGGAAACATCGGGAGCAAGGCCGCCCCAATTGTCCGTGGCAAACTCCATGTCAGACCAGTAGCTTGCCCCGTTGCCGTCGAACGTCTTTGAAAGATCTCCATCGTAAGTGGCCGCAAAATCGAAGTTGCCCAGGCGGGAGACACCCTCGACAGCCGGCGGACCTGCCTCCGGCGCTGAGGACCCGCTGGCTGTCGGAGCCCCGGAAGTCTGCGGCTGGGAGGCGCTGCTGGAGGTTGCCGGCGCGGGATTGCCCTGCGGTTCGCTCTTAAACAGGCTTCCCAGGTTGGAGACGGCAAAGATCAGTCCGACGACCAATACGGCGGCCAGTAGCCCGCCCACCAGCCAGCGCATTGACCGCGGCTCGCGCTCGGGAGGCTCTTCGTCGTCGTAATATTCGTCCGTTTCGTCGCGGCCGCCGCCGCCCGCGAACGCCGGGAAGGTGGCTGCCATTCGCTCACGGGCGGTCCTGGCTGGCCCGGTGGAGGGCGCCTCCTCCTCCGGGTAGTCGTAGTCGCTGTTCTCCCAGAGGGACACCTTGGGAGAATCTGTAGCCGGAGCCTGCGTACTGATGGCTTCGGTATTACGCCCGCCGGCGGGAACAGCCTGCTGAGGTGTGGTGGCCTGGGGTGCCGTGGAAGGGTCCTTGGACTCCTTGGCCGCAGCTGCGGCTCCGGCCGCAAGTCCTGCTGCACCCGCAGCACCCGCGACCCCAGCACCTGTTCCGCGGCCACCGCCGGGACGCGTACCGCCGCCAAGCCCACCGCCGGGACGCGCAGCGCCGGCATCGGAGCCGGAGGAACCAACAGACGGGGCCGACGCCGGGCGCACCGGCGCGGCCCGTGGTGGAACTACAGGGGGGACCACCGGCGGGGATGACTGCTTGCGTTCCTGGGCGGCCGGCTGGTTGTTGCCGTAGTTGATGTAGCCGGCCTCGACCTCTTCTTCGTCGTACTGGCCGTCATACGTTTCCGGTTCGTGGGACCGTGCCTGACCGAAGATTTCGCTGCCAAGGGTGTCGGTAAAGAAGGGCTCAACGTAGGGCGGGTTGGAGGCAACCACCAGGTCAAGGAGGTCGGCAGCAGACGTGTGGTTGGTGATCAGGTAGGTAGTGGAATCGCTGACGCCAAGGTCCAGGATCTGTACATTTCCGGGCCGCTCGCCGGTGGCAACCTCGCGGGCGCTCTGGGCCACCTGCTCCGCGTTGTCCGGACCTGCAACGAGGATGCTGACCGGCCGGTTGAGGACCTGGTCAACGCCATCCAGCACCAGATCATGGTCGTGTGAGGTCAATACGGTGGCGGTGACCTTGTAGCGGCCGCCGAGCACTGATCCAACATCGATCGGGTGGGACACGGGTTCCTCCTAGACTGTCCGGGGAACCGCGCCCCAATCATGCGAAAGCGGATACGCCGGTTAGCCGGTTAATTTCTGGTCTGTAACTACTACCCTAGTTAGCTTCTGATCCTAGCCGATGGTGCGTTACGGCCGTGTGAGACAGGCTCGGTGGACCCGCGGCGGTGTCACCTTTTCTTCTTTCGCCGATTTTCCGACCGACTCTTGAAGTGCGGGTTGCGGCCGGCCGTGCCCTGGAAGGTGCGGCGGCCGGGCAGCGGGATTTCCTCCCTCAGGATGCCGCCCCTCGCGGTGTTGGGCACTTCCTCGGCCGGTAGGTATTCGCCCGTGGAACCGCTCTGCCGCACGTCGGGGTGTGCTTCCGGTTCGTCAACCTGCGGTCCCGCACGGAACGACGCAGCGTCGAATTCGCCGGAAATCCGCGGGATCAGGCCGGTGTCCACCGAGACAGTGGCGCGCTCCGGCGTCGTGCGTTGCCGGGCGGAGGGCGCGCCGGCCGGGGAACCCGGGGCAGGTTCCGCCGGCGCGGCAGTAGGAGTCGACCCCCGGCCCAGGCGGCCGAGCAGCGGCTGCAGCAGGTCGCGCAACTCCGTGACGCGGAAGAGTTTCAGCAGGAAGAGGTACGCCACGAGCATTACAGGCCCGACGACGACGATGGTCACCAGGGCCTGGATCCTGCCGCTCCAGGCAAAGCCGTCGGAACTGTAGCTCCCCATCAACCACAGCGCACCTGAGCCGGCCAGCGCGGAACCTAGCGCTGCATATCCCATCCGGATGTACGAATTGGCGATCCGGGGGCCGTCCAGGTGCCCCAGAAGGCGGCGGAGGAAGAACGAGCTAACAACCACGGAAAGTATGTTGCCGCCCGTATACAGGATGGCTATGGCGAAGATGATCCGGTCATAGGGCAGGAACTGGATGGCAAAGGCCGCCACCACATTGACGATTGCCAGGACCAGTTGGATGTAGAACGGCGTACGGGCGTCCTCATTGGCGTAGAAAACCCTGGACATCATGAAGTTGGCGCTCATGAACGGTGTGCTCAGGGCCAGGATGGTCAGGGTCTGGGCGAGCATCACGCCGTCCTGCACCTTGCCGCCGGAGAAGAACATGCCCAGCGGACCGGCCAGCGCAAACAGCGCCAGCGCGCCGAAGACCGTGGCCACCGCCATGGTGCGGAGCCCGTGGGACAGTGCCTCCCGGAGCCCGGCGCGGTCGCCGTCCTGGGATGCCCGGGTCATGCGGTTGAACAGCACCGTGGCCAGTGACAGCGCGATGATGGAGTGCGGCAGCAGGTACAGCTGGCTGGCCACCTCCAGCACGGCATTGCCGGGCAGGGTGGCCGCGCCGGTGAGGTCTCCCGCGCGCTGGAGGCGGAGCCGTTCGGCGCCGGGGATGGTAGCTATGCGCATGACGTAAAGGAAGGCGAGCTGTCCGACGGCGGCGGTCAGAAGCGTCCACACGCTCAGCCGTGCCGCCTGGCCGAGTCCCACCCCGCGCCAGCCAAACCTGGGACGTAGCCGCAGCCGCAGGCGGAACACCGGGATCAGCAGGATGGCCGTCTGGGCCACCACGCCGATGGTGGAGAATCCGGCAATGAGGAAGGTCTGGGTGGGTCCCCAGTTGTCCAGGGTGTGGGGGTTGGTGACGTTGGCCCCGAGGATCCAGATGAACATGCCCAGGCCGGCAATGGCCACGATGTTGTTCAGGATGGGCGCCCACATTGCCGGACCGAATGCCCCGTTGGCATTCAATACCTGCGTCAGAAGGGCGTACAGGCCGTAAAAGAAGATCTGGGGCAGGCACCAGAATGCGAAGGAAACCGCGAGAGATTTTTGTTCTGGCGAATACCCCTGCGTGGTCAGCTCAATGACCCAGGGAGCCAGCAGGGTGACAAGCAACGTCAGGCTGAGAAGCACCACGACAGCCAGGGTGAGCAGGCGGCTGATGTAATCCGCTCCCCTGTCCGGCGCCTTGCTCGCCTTGATGATCTGGGGCACCAGGACGGCGTTGAACACACCCCCGGCCACCAGCAGGAAGATCAGGTTCGGCAGGTTGTTGGCGTTGATGAACGTGTCATTGACCGTGGAGCCCAGGCCCAGGGCCCATCCCAGCATCCAGGTCTTGCCGAAGCCCAGGAAGCGGGAGACCAGCGTCCCGGCGGCCATAATGGCGCTGGAACGGGCCTCTCCGTGCTGGACGGTCCGGGATTCGGCCTGGGAATCGGAGGAGCCGGACTCGGGGGAAGCTGGATTGGCTGCTGACATGGCCTTCATCGTCTCAAGGGTGCGCAGTTAGGCACGTGGGCGGCGCTTCATGGAATCAGTCACGGGACCTCAGAGGTGTTCCGGCAGGACTTCCCTGGCGAGGTCGGCGATGCGGCGCTCATTCGGAAAGGAGAGTTTGCGGGCGAGTTCCTGGATGGGCACCCAGGCGACATCCACAGCTTCCTGGTCGGGATCGTTTTCGATGGTCAGCTCGCCGCCCGTGGCCCGGAGCAGATAGTGGTGGACAGTCTTGTGGACGCGGTGACCGCTGACGGTGAACCAGTAATCGATGCTTCCCAGCGGGGCCAGGATGTCTCCGCTGATGCCGGTTTCCTCGGCGATCTCGCGGACTGCCGCTTCCTCGTTCTTTTCCTTGCCCTCCGGGTGGCCCTTCGGCAGGCACCATTCGAGGCGTCCACCGCGGTTGAGGCGGGCGATAATCGCGACCCTCAGCTCGCCGTCGGACGTGTCAACGACGACGCCCCCGGCGGAGATTTCCTCGACGGTGGGCAGCGAGGCCGGCCCGGGGTGCGGGGCGGGCGCGACATGGGCACCGATTGCCGACGGCAACGGTGGGTTTGTCCTCCTGCCAGGAGCACTCGGTACGGGATGGGCCATGAAGTCCACTCTAACGACTCTTGCCCGTTGGTGATGACCGGAACATGACAAGAAAGTGGACTGCGTGTGACGCGAATTCCGGAAGCAGCGGCGTAACGGCGCGGTCAGGCGGCCCCGATTGGTGCTTGTTGGCGTGGTTTTCTGACAAGCTTAAGTAACTATGGCGCACGCACATCAAAAGTCCGACCCGCACACCGTCGATTTCCAGGTGGACCCGGTGGTCCTGGAGCTCGGGCAGCGCTTCGTCGATGCCGGGCATGAATTGTCGCTGGTGGGCGGCCCTGTGCGTGACCTCTTCCTGGGCAGGACCTCCCCCGACCTCGACTTCACCACGGACGCAACGCCGGACCAGACATTGGCGCTGATCCGTAAGTGGGCGGACAACTTCTGGGAGATCGGACGGGCATTCGGCACCATCGGAATGCGGAAGTCCGGCTTCCAGATCGAGATCACCACCTACCGCGCCGAAGCGTACGACCCCGAGTCGCGGAAACCCATGGTCGCCTTCGGGTCTTCGCTGACCGATGACCTGCTTCGGCGGGACTTCACCATCAATGCCATGGCGCTGCGGCTGCCCTCGATGGAACTGATCGACCCCTTCGGCGGTGTCCGCGACCTTCACGCCTCCGTCCTCGCCACCCCGGGCGCACCGGAGACGTCCTTTTCCGATGACCCCCTGCGCATGATGCGGGCGGCACGCTTTGCCTCCCAGCTCGGTGTGGCGGTCCGCGGGGACGTCAAGCAGGCAATGTCGCAGATGGCGGAACGGATCAGCATTATTTCCGCTGAGCGTGTCCGCGAGGAACTGGTAAAGCTCATCTGCGGAGCCCACCCCCGCGTGGGTATCGACCTCCTCGTGGATACCGGCCTCGCCGAATTCGTCCTGCCTGAAGTCTCCGCCCTGCGCCTGGAGGCGGACGAACACCACCGGCACAAGGACGTCTACCAGCACTCACTTCAGGTGCTGGAGCAGGCCGCTTCCCTGGAGACGGATTCCGACGGCGCCGTGCCCGGCCCCGATTTTGTGCTGCGGTTTGCGGCCCTGATGCACGACGTCGGCAAGCCGGCTACGCGCCGTTTTGAACCGGGCGGCGCGGTCAGCTTCCGCCACCATGACATGGTGGGCTCCAAACTGACCAAGAAACGGATGAAGGCCCTCCGCTTCGACAACGACACCATCAAGGCCGTGGCACGGCTCGTCGAGCTGCATATGCGCTTCTACGGTTACGGCGAGGCCGGCTGGAGCGACTCCGCGGTCCGCCGGTACGTTACGGACGCAGGGCCGCTCCTGGAGCGCCTGCATCGGCTGACCCGGTCAGACGTGACCACCCGTAACCAGCGCAAGGCGGACCGGCTTTCCTTTGCCTATGACGACCTTGAGGCACGCATCGCGGCGCTGCGTGAGCAGGAATCGCTGGAAGCGGTACGGCCCGACCTGGACGGCGGCCGGATCATGGCACTGCTGGGGCTGAAGCCCGGGCCTGTGGTGGGCAGGGCATACAAGTTCCTTCTTGAACAGCGGATGGAGCACGGCCCGCTCGATCCTGCAGTGGCAGAGGCCAGGTTGCGCGAGTGGTGGGCGGCCCAGCCCGAGGCCGCCGAACACCAGCCGGCCGCCGGCGTCGAATTTTCCACTACCGAGGAGTCATAAGTGGTTTCACTCAACAGCACTGCCCGCCCCCAGCTGTGGATCCTGCGCCACGGCGAAACCGAATGGTCCAAGAGCGGCCAGTACACCGGACTCACCGACCTGCCTTTGACAGTGGAGGGCGAGCAGCAGTCCGTGGAGGCACGCAAGGTGCTTGACGCCGTGGACTTCGACCTGGTGCTGACCTCGCCGCTGCGGCGCGCACGCCGCACGGCGGAACTGGCGGGATTTCCCGACGCCGAACAGGAACCCCTTGCGGTGGAATGGAACTACGGCGATTACGAAGGAATCAGTTCCGACTTGATCCGGAAGGACAACCCGGAGTACCTGATCTGGACCCACGGTGTGCCTAACGGTGAAGCCCTGGAGGAAGTGGCTGCCCGGGCGGACAAGATTGTGGCCCGCGTTCTGGAATCCGGACTGGACAACGTGCTCATTGTGGCCCACGGACACTTCTCCAGGATCCTGACTGCGCGCTGGTTGGGGCTGGACGCCCACGAAGGCCGGCATTTCGTCCTGGGGACCGCGAAAGTCTGCACCCTTGGATGGGATAAGAAGACCCCTGCCATTGTCCGCTGGGGACTATAAAGACGATTTATAAATATCTTCGGGGAATCTTCTCAATTCAGTAGTCAAAGACCCTGAGGATAGTGTAATTTTATTTCTGACTCCAGTGCGTTTTGCCAGGGTCGCCGGCGCCCGCCGTTCAGTTAGTCAACTGGGCCGCGGCAAAGCAGAAAAGGAGGTTGGGAAAATGATTACTTTGACTAGCGGATGGAAGATGACCATCACCGCCTTCCCGGCCTCCGCTGCTGCCTCGCGCCCACTTCTCGGACTGGCTGCCTCCTGACCTGCGGATTCCGGCCTCCCGGCCCGAATCCTGTTGAGCGGCCTCCCGGGCAGGGAAGCTGCCCGGCAGTCAGCCGTCCACGCGGGCCCATGCGGTTGCGCAACACCCCATAGTTCGGAACCCGGCTTCTTGTTGGGGACTGCGGCGCAGCTGCATCCAGGGGCGATCCTTCGGCTGGCGAAATCCATCAATTGCTTTGGGCTTTATGTCCAGGCATATCCACCGGGCATTCCTCTGTCCTGAATTCCGCCATTAATTCAATCAATTAATCGGCCTTAATTGTCATGCCCAATTTCGGGTGCCAGCAACCATCGGTGCCATCAACCATCAAAGGATCCAAGGTGAGCATCACCGCCAGTGCAACCCCGCAGGCCGATCATGGCCGGCGACGCCGAGCTACATCCCGGAAGGAGGTAACCATGCTGAAAAGACTCCGAAGCGTCCTACGCTTTGGCAGGCTGCCCGTGCTGAACGACAAAGCACCCTTCAACGGCCGGCTCCTGGATCAGAGACGGGAAGACGTGTTCGTCGTACTCCACCAGATGGGCGGCATGCGCTGACCTCGGGCCTTCGTTCCTGGACGTCCCGTGCTGCAGCCGGGAAAGGAAATATCGAGGAGGACCCGATGGCAACGATCCATGTCCCTGCTCAAAAAGCCCACGCGGCGACGCGTGGGCTTTTTGTTTGCCGGAGTGGCCGACATTCCGGGACTGTGGGAGCGCAACTGCGACGGTAAGCTCGGGGGATGCAGGAGACAATGCCGCCGGCGCACCGAAAGACAACGCGTTTGGTCATCCCCAGCCGTACCGATCTCCTGCTCAGGAACTTCACCGAGCTCGTTGGCGGACCGATGGGAAAACGGTCCGCGCCTGGGATCGTCCCGCCGGGATTCTTCACCGTTGAACGCGTCCTCATCATTCTCACCGTGTTTGCGGCCCTGGCAAGCATCATGGTTAAGAACTACTGCCGGGCGAACGGCTGGGAATCGCCGGGGCAGTTCTACTCGACGTGCTACTCGGACTTCCCGGAACTCTTCCGCAACCGCGGACTCGGGCAGGGCGCCTTTCCCTTCTTTAGTGAAGGCAGTTCCTTCGAATATCCGGTCCTGATGGGCATTATTGCGGGGCTGACGGCCATGCTGGTCCCGGGACAGGGCGCCACCGACGCACGCATCCTCGGATACTTCGACGTCAACGCAACCCTCATCGCCGCCGTCTGGATCGTGACGGTCCTTGCCACAGCGCGCATGAGCCGGGTCCGGCCCTGGGACGCCGCCATGGTGGCAGTGGCCCCCGGAATCATCCTTGCCGGAGTGATCAACTGGGACATGTGGGCGGTGGGCCTGCTTGCCGTCGGCATGTATTTCTTTTCGCGCGAACGGCTGGTGCTGGCCGGCGTCTTCATCGGCCTGGGAACGGCCACCAAGCTGTACCCTGTGCTGGTCTTTGGTGCGATCCTCCTGCTTGCCCTGAGGACAGGAAAAATCCGGCCGCTGCTGGTTACGGCAGCGGCCGCCGCCGCTGCATGGCTCGTCGTCAATGCCCCCATCGCTGCCATGAACCCCTCCGGCTGGAAGTACTTCTACCAATTCACTGAAGACCGCCCGGCCGGTTACAGCTCTCCCTGGTTTGCGTACAACCTCGTGGCCGGGCGCCTGCAGTGGCTGCCTCTGGGCCCTGAAGCCATCAACACCCTGGCCCTCAACCTGTTCCTCGTCAGCTGCGTTCTCATTGCCGTCCTGGCACTGACGGCACCCCGCAGGCCCCGCTTGGCCGCACTGGCGTTCCTGATCGTTGCGGCTTTTATCCTAACCAACAAGGTGTACTCACCCCAGTTCGTCATCTGGCTTATCCCGCTGCTGGCCCTTGCCCGTCCGCGCTGGCGGGACTTCCTGATCTGGCAGGGCATAGAAGGGCTGCACTGGGCGGCCGTGTGGATGTACCTGGGACAGGTGACCAGCGGAGGCCCGACGCAGCACAATATCGACATGCCCTATTACGTACTCGCGGTGGGTCTGCACATGATTGCCACGGCCTACCTGATGGTCCGCGTGGCCTGGGACATTTGGGACCCGGGCTGCGACGTGGTCCGCCGCCACTCGCTGGACGATCCGCAGGGAGGCCCGTTCGACGGCGCGCGCGACTGGCTGCGCCTTAATCCGGCAGACCCCGCGACGTCGATACTCCCTTGGCGGAGGCCAGGCAATGCCTGACGTCACCGTCGTGGGTTCCGGTCCGAACGGACTTGCCGCTGCCGTGACCATGGCGAGGGCAGGCCTCAAGGTGCACTTGTTCGAAGCCGCAGAAACCCCCGGGGGCGGGCTGCGGACCTCGGAACTCATGCAGGCCGGCCACTTGCACGACATTTGCTCGGCCGTCCAGCCGATGGCCCTTGCCTCACCGTTCTTCAAGGCCTTCGAACTGTCCCGCCGGATTGACCTCGTCACTCCGGAGCTTTCCTTCGGATCACCCCTGGACGGCGGCCGGGCTGCACTGGCCTACCGTTCCCTGGACCGCACGGCCGCAGGGCTCGGACCGGACGGCCCCGCTTACAAGCGGCTGATGGCACCCCTCGTGCGCCGGGCGGACGGCATTGCCGACTTCACGCTCAACCAGCTCCTGCGGATCCCGCGCGACCCCCTTGCCGCAGTGCTTTTCGGGCTGCGGACACTGGAGCAGGGCTCAGCGGCCTGGAACGCCAGGTTCAGCGACGAGCTGGTGCCCGCCCTGCTGACCGGTGTCGCAGCCCACTCCGTGGGGCGGCTGCCGTCGCTGGCACCCGCAGGGGCCGGACTGATGCTCGGTACCCTGGCACATGCACAGGGCTGGCCGATCCCCGTGGGCGGGTCCGCGTCCATCGCCCGCGCCATGGTGGCGGACATCGAAGCCCATGGCGGGATAGTGGAAACCGGACGGCGGATCGAATCCCTGGCGGAGCTGCCGCCGGCCCGGGCGACGCTCCTGGACATAGCCCCGCCCGCGCTGGCCAGGCTCGCCGGGGACAAATTGCCGTCCGGATACCGCCGGTCGCTGGAATCGTTCCGCTTCGGAAATGCCGCCTGCAAGGTGGACTTCATCCTGTCCGGACCGGTCCCGTGGGCGGCTGCCGGATTGGCCGATGCAGGAACCGTCCACGTGGGCGGCACACGCGCAGAGATGGCCCAGGCCGAAAACCAGGTGGCTTCCGGGAAGCATCCGGAACGGCCTTACGTTTTGGTGTCCCAACCGACACGGTTTGACGATTCCCGCGCCCCGGAGGGGCGGCACATCCTGTGGACGTACTGCCACGTTCCGTCAGGGTCAACCGTGGACATGGCGGACGCGGTGACAGCCCAGCTGGAACGTTTTGCGCCGGGTTTCCGGGACCTTGTGGTCCAAGTGCGGGTGACGACGGCGGCCGGGCTGGCGGAATACAACCAGAACTACGTGGGCGGGGACTTTGCGGCCGGGCTCATGGACCTCCGCGGATTGATCCAGCGGCCTGTGATCAGCCCCGTGCCCTGGCGGACGCCCCTGGCAGGCGTGTACCTGTGCTCCTCGTCGACACCCCCCGGCCCCGGCGTTACCGGCATGCCCGGCTTCCATGCGGCAAGATATGCCCTTAAGGACATATTCGGGCTGGCGGTCCCTCCGCTCAGTCTCTAGGGGCGTCGGGTCCCGGAATCAGGACACGGGCTGCACCGGCGCGGACGCGTCCGTCTTGGCTTCAGGGTTTGCCACCGTAAAACGGGTGCGGCGGTGGGACGGTGTCTCCAGCTCGTCCAGCAGGGCCACGGCGAAGTCCTGGGTGGTGATGGACCGCCCCGCAGGCGAATTGTCCGCTGTCACGTACTTGCCGCTCCGGGTCCCCGGCTGCATGACGGGGGCGGGCGCCAGCATGGTCCAGTTAAGGGCCTCCGGAGCTGAGCGGATCTCGTCATAGGCGGCGGCCATGCTGCGGGCCTCGGGACGGTACGGCTCGGGGAAGTCGGGGGAATCGCACAGGCGCACACCGTTGATTTCGAGCGACCCCGCTCCGCCCACCACCAGCAGTCGCGTCGTGCCGGCACTGCCGAAGGCCGCCTTCATCGCAGCCAGCCATTCGCCGTGATCCCCGCCCGTGCGGCTGGGCACCGTGGCCAGCACAACGGCGTCGTGATCCTTTGCAACGCTGGTAAACGTCCTCATGTCTGCCAGTTCCGCCCGGCACGCCGTAGCGCCGGGTACCGCCGCGCCTGTCCGCGAAATGGCCGTGACGTCATGACCCCGCCGCAACGATTCTTTGACGATCTGGCCGCCCACCATTCCGGTGGCACCATACACTGCGATTTTCATGCCGCTCCTCGTATTGGGTACCGTAGGAATTCACAGTATCTCTAGGATACCTAGAGGCTCAGAAGAAACGAGGTGCCGAATGCATACCATCACGCCCGTGGCCCCGCCCACTGCGGACATCATGGATCCGCGGTGCCCGTCCAGGGTTGTGTTCCAGCGAATCGGCGACAAATGGGCGTCGCTGGTGGTTCAGGTGCTGGCCGAAGGTCCCGTCCGCTTCTCCGAACTGCGCAAGCACGTCCACGTCATCACACCCAAGGTCCTGACCCAGACCCTGAGAACGCTGGAACGCGACGGGCTGATCACCCGGAAGGTATACGCCCAGGTCCCTCCCCGGGTCGACTACCAACTGACTGAACTGGGGTTATCGCTGTTGGGCCCCCTTACGGTCCTCCGGGAGTGGGCCGAGTCCAACGTTCCCAGCATTCTGAACGCCCGGGACGCCTACGACGAAGCCCGTGATGTGACAATGCCTGAAGGCTGAAGGGAACGGATCCGCCCGTCCCGCATGGTGGCCACGGTATCCGTCAGTGACACGAATTCAGTGTCGTGCGTGACCATCACTGTGGCCACATTGAATTCGTCCGTGACCTCGCGCAATAACCGGACAATGCCGGCGCTTCGCTCGTGGTCCAGAGCCGCCGTCGGTTCGTCCACCAGCAGCACCCTGGGCCGGCCCATCAAGGCCCGTGCAATGTTGACGCGTTGCCGCTGGCCGCCCGACAACTGGTGAGGGCGTTTGTCCCGCACGCTGCCGAGCCCGACGACGTCCAGAAGCTCAGCGGCGCGCCTGCGGGCGGCCGCCGGGGGCTTCCCGCGCAGGTGGTCCGCCAGAATGAGCTGTTCGGCTGCAGTCAGGGACGGCAGGAGGTTGGGTTGCTGGAAAATAATGCCGATCTTCTCCCGACGCAGTGCTGTCAGTTCAGCGTCCCGCAGGCGCGCGATCACCTCGCCGTCGATTGTCACGGCACCGGACGTGGGCCTGATAAGCGCAGCGGAGACGGCCAGCAAGGATGATTTTCCGGACCCCGAGGGCCCTACGAGGGCGAGGAAGTCCCCTGCGCCAACGGCGAGGTTTACCTGGTCCAGCGCTTTGAGGCTTGTTTCCCCGTCCGGGTACTCGAGCGTGACGTTGACAAGGTTGAGCGGCGTGTCCATTGAGTATTCCTTTCGAGGAATATAGCTGTAACGGGGGAAGTCAGTTGTCAGTTGCCGCCGAGGGCGAGCAGCGGGTCGACCCGGGTAACACCGCGGACCGCCACGGCGGCTCCGCCGAGACCCAGGAGCAGGATGCCCGCGATGGGTACCAGGGTGGTGGCCGGAGTGACCAGGAAGGGTGCAGCCTGCGCCGCAAAAAGGCCGCCGAGCAATCCTGCTCCGCCGCCGGTCACCGTCCCGGCAGCCAGCACCATGCCGGCCTGCGCCATCGCATCCCGGAGCACATAACCCGGTGACCCGCCCATCGCCTTGACGACAGCTATGTCCCTGGTCCGTTGAACAGTCCACACCGTCAGGAAAGCCACGATCACCAAGGCGGAGATGCCGTAAAGGAACGCCTGCATCAGCACCAGCGAGCCGTTCTCGCTTTTGAACGACCCCAGCGCCTGAAACGACCCTTCACGGGTGGCGCTGACTGTACCCGCCGCAGCATTTGCGGCGTCCACGTCAACCTGGGCGCCGGCGTCGAACGTCACGGCCAGCACAGTGCCGAGGGACCCGCTGCCTGCGCGGGACAGTTGCCGCCAGTCATTCAGCGACGTCCGGATGACGGCGGTATGTGAATACCACTCGTCCGGGACGATGTCCGCAACGGCAAGGTCCACCCCGCCCACTGCCAGCAGGCTGCCGCGGCTGAGGTGCAGGTCCGCAGCGAGGGTTTCGCCCACGGTAACGGTTCCGTCCCCCGGGTCCCCGGACAGGCCGTTACCGGTTCCAAAGACGGCCACATTTGCGGTACCCGCCGGGGCTCCGCCGGGACCAACGGCCTGGGCGCGGGCCTGGCTGATGCCGAGCGCCTCCACCCCCGAAACACCATCCCGTCCGGACCACACGGCCAGCTGGTCCCGGCGGACCTCCGATTCGGTGAACGATGCCTTGGCCGGTTTTCCGGCGGGGGCGTCGAACACGATCTGGTCGGCCGGCAGCGAGGCGATTGCCGACGTCGACTGGTTTCCCAGCCCGGCGGTCAGTCCCGAGAGCATCACGAGCAACAAAGTGATCAGGGCGATGACGGCTGCCATCAGGGCAAAGCGTCCTTTGGCAAAGCGGAGATCGCGAATGGCGAGAAACACGGGGTTCCTTTCGTGGCAGTGTGGCGTGCTCGTTCCACTCTTCCGCCGCGTTGGGCAATGCACATCGGCATGCCGGTTGGTCAGCTGCAGGCAGGTGGTGGAGCCGCGGGTCAACCAAAAGGTTGATCTCCGCCCGCGCGTTCCCGTTTCGCCCGGTAAGCCCGGTGCCGGAGGATACGCTGGATTGATGCGAGGCATGTGTTGATACCGGGCGAATCCAGCGGATCCGCGATAATCCTGCGGCTACTGAGGGTCAGCCTCCACGTGGGGTTCGCTGTCCTGCTCCTGGTGGCCACCGCGCGCGTCCTCATGTCAGGGCCGGTGCCGTCCAGCTGGTTCAGCCTGGTCCTCGCCCTGCTGCTCGCAGCCGTCTACCTTATCGGCACCGTGCTGGAGAAACGCCACTCCACGAACCCCAACCGTTTCGACCCGCGGCGTTACGCGGCGTGGTGGCTTGGCGCGGTCTCGGCCCTGTGGCTGGTGCTGATCTGGTCCAGCGCGGACTTCGTCTGGCTGGCCTTTCCGCTCTTCTTCCTGCAGCTGCACGTGCTGCCGCGACGGGTGGCCCTGCCTGTCATTGCAGCGTCCACTGTCCTGGTTGTGGTGGCGCTCTGGTTCCATAACCGGGGCGCCGCCGGACCTGCGCTGGAATTGCCGATGGTGCTGGGGCCGGTCTTTGGTGCAGCCTTCGCCGTGATCACCGGCCTCGCATACCGGGCGCTCTACCTGGAGGCGAAGAACCAGCGGCTTGCAGCCGAGGAGTTGCGGCGGACACGCGGGGAACTGGCCCGCAGCCAGCACGACGCCGGCACCCTGACCGAGCGGGCACGCCTGGCCCGTGAAATACACGACACCCTGGCCCAGGGCTTCTCCAGCATCGTGCTGATGGGCCGCTCGGCCGAGAAGGCGCTAGACGACGGCGACACGGCGACGGCGCGCGGTCGGCTCCGAACCGTGCAGGAGACCGCGTCCGCCAACCTCGCCGAGGCCCGCAACTTCGTCCGCGGCCTGCAGTCCCCGGACCTCGAGCAGATGTCCCTGGCGGGCAGCCTCCGCCGGCTCTGTGAAAAGACCGAAGCCGAGGCGGCGGCCCGCGGGGCTGGCTTTCGTTGCCGCTTCGACCTCGAAGGCACCCCCGTTGAGCTGTCCAACCCGTACTCCACCACGCTCCTGCGTGCCGCCCAGGCGAGCCTTGCCAACGTCTGGGTGCACGCGAAGGCAAGCACCGCCGTCGTAACTTTGTCCTTCATGGGCACCGAAGTGGCCATGGACATTTACGACGACGGCGTGGGCTTCCGGCCGGAGCCGGAGGGATCCGGGGACAGCCCGCACAGGAAGGACGGTTCCGGGTACGGCCTCCGGTCCCTCCGGGAACGCGTGACCGCCCTGGCGGGAACTCTCGACATCGAATCCGCTCCGGGTGAGGGAACGGTGGTGGCCATCCGGCTCCCGCTGGTGGACAGTGCGGCGGCCGCCGGAATGCCGGCAATCGGGGACCAGTCATGAGCGGAATCCGGATCCTTCTGGTGGACGACCATCCCGTGGTCCGCGCCGGTCTCCGCTCCATGCTGAGCGACTTCGAGGGCATCACTGTGGCGGCGGAAGCCGGTGATGGTGCCGCTGCGCTGGCCCATCTCGCCAGGCTCCGCACGCTCGGCGAGCCCGTGGACGTGGTCCTGATGGACCTGCAAATGGGAGACGGCATGGACGGCGTCACGGCCACGCAAAGAATCAAGGCCGGCGAGGCGGGCACGCCCGCGCCGCCGGTGCTGATCCTTACCACTTTTGATTCCGACGCCGACATCCTGGCCGCCGTCGAAGCCGGCGCCAGCGGCTACATGCTCAAGGATGCGCCGCCGGAGCACATCCGCCAGGCCGTCCTCTCCGCCGCGGCAGGCGGGACGGCCCTGGCACCCGAGGTGGCTGCCCGGCTGATGGGCAGGATCCGCAATCCCGAACCGGCGCTGTCCGCACGGGAAATTCAATTGCTGCAGCTGCTGGCCACCGGATTGCCGAACCGCGCCATCGCCCGGCGGCTCTTCATTTCCGAGGCCACTGTCAAGACCCATCTGGTGCACATCTACGGCAAGCTCGGCGTGGACAACCGCACCGCGGCGATTTCCGTGGCGACGCAACGCCGGATCATCCGGCCCGTGTAAACCGGAGTCCCGACAGGCGGCAGGCCGCCTGCCTGCCGCCTGCCTGTCGCCTGCCTGCCGCCGGACAGGTGTCTTTCAACAGGGTCCATGTGACAAGAACTTTGTCCGGGCTTGCGGGCATAATGGCGCGATGGGGAACTTTCAGAAACTTTCGCTTGCTCTTGTCGGATTCATTATTGGCGGCTCGCTGGTGGCCTGCGACGACGGCCGTGCCGGCGCGCAGGACGCAGCGAAGCAGCTCGCCTCGGCGGTGGCAGCGCTGGACGTCGGCTCCGTCGCCTTTGAAGGTACCGACGCCGCAGCAGCAAACGAGAAGCTGAAAGAAGTCTTCCAGGCGCTCGATCCCGTCAAACCGGCCGTTGAAGCCGGAGAATTGACGCTGGAGAAGGACACCGCCACGGTCCCGCTGAATTACAGCTGGAAGGTCGGCTCCGGCGAGTGGAAGTACACCGCCTCCGCCGAACTGAAGAAGTCCGGCGACAAGTGGCTGACCGTGTGGAAACCGGCCCTGCTGGTCCCCGAACTGGCGGACGGCGAAGTTGTCGGCGTCGCCGCCGAGTCCCCGCAACGGGCGGATATCCTCGGCGCCGGTGACGCGAAACTCGTCACCTACCGGCCGGTGGTGAACGTTGGCATAGACAAGCCCAAGCTGGCTTCCGCCGACCCCGCTGCATCCGCCACCCAGCTAGCCCAACTGGTGGGAGTGGACCCCGCCGCCTACACGCAGCAGGTCCAGGCGGCCGGCCCGGAGGCTTTCGTCACAGCCATCACCCTCCGGCAGGACGGCCGGACCATCACGGACGAGCAGATCGCCCGGATTCCCGGCGCCAGGTCCATCGCCGGCCTCCTGCCGCTGGCGCCAACCCGCACCTTCGCCCGCGCCCTCCTGGGCACGGCTGCCGAAGCGAATGCCGAACAAATCGAGAAATCGGGCGGAGCGCTCAAAGCCGGGGACACCACCGGTACCGGAGGGCTTCAGCAGCAATACGATGCCCAACTCCGCGGCACGGACGGGATCCAGGTCTTCGCCGAAAAGGCAGGGCTTACCGCCGAGGAGAGGCAGGCCTTGCCCAACGAAGGGCGCCGGAGCCTGTTCCAGGTTGAAATGAAACCTGGAACCCCGGTGAAAACCACGCTGGACCCCAGGCTGCAACAGCTCGCCGAAGACGTTCTGGCGGACGTGGGGCCGGCGTCCGCCATTGTTGCGCTACGCCCTTCCAGCGGTGCCGTCCTGGCCGCGGCGTCGGGACCTGGCAGCAACGGCTACAACACCGCCATGCTGGGACAGTACGCTCCTGGCTCAACGTTCAAGATGGTGGATTCGCTAGCCATGATCCGCAACGGCATGACCCCAGACTCCAAGGTTGAATGCACGCCCACGCTCACGGTGGACGGCCGCACATTCAAGAACGCCGAGGGCTATCCGGAAGACTCCCTGGGATCCGTCACGCTGCGGGATGCATTTGCGCACTCCTGCAACACCGCCTTCATCGCGGCCCGCGATTCCGTCAGCCAGGCCCAGCTCGAATCCGCAGCCACCTCTCTCGGTGTTGCCGTCGAGGCGCCCGGGCTGGGGGCGGATGCCTTCCTTGGCTCGGTCCCCGGTGAAGCTGAGGGAACCGAGCATGCCGCTTCCATGATCGGGCAGGGCAAGGTGCTGCTCTCGCCGTTGGCTGCCGCCGTGATGGCCGGGTCCGTCGCCAAGGGCTCCCCCGTGTCCCCTTCCCTCGTGCTGAACCCGGAAGCAGGGTCCGGCAGCGCAACCCCTGAGGCGTCCGGAAGCCCGACGGCGGCCGGAACATCGCCGTCGTTGTCCTCCACCGCGCCTGCTCCCGCGAAAGCTGCGGAGAAACCGGTCACTGCGGCAGAAGCTGCGGCCTTGGCCGACATGATGCGCGCTGTGGTCACCTCCGGACACGCCGGCTTCCTGGCCTCAGTGCCGGGGGAACCGGTGGGGGCCAAGACCGGCACCGCCGAATTCGGCAATGAAAACCCGCCCAAGACGCACGCCTGGATTGTGGCTGTGCACGGCGACCTCGCCGTAGCCGTCTTCGTCGAAGAGGGTGGCCTGGGAGCCACAACATCCGGTCCCTTGCTCAAAGACTTCCTGGTCGCCGCCGGTTAACCAAGGCACCGACACGCGGCGTGGGAAGATTGAAAGCGTGGCTCATATTGACGTTTCCAATATTGATTACTTCCTCTCCGACGGCACGCAGCTGCTGAACGGGGTGACCTTCAAGGTCCCGGACGGCACCAAGACGGCGCTGATCGGACCCAACGGAACGGGCAAGACCACGCTTTTCCGCATCATTTCCGGCGACCTTGTGCCGGATGAAGGCGTGATCGGCCGGTCCGGGAACATGGGCATCATGCGCCAGTTCGTGGGCCAGGTACGGGATGATTCCACGGTCCGCGATCTCCTCGTCTCCGCGGCGCCGCCCGCCCTGGCGGCCGCTGCCCGGGCCGTGGACGACGCCGAGATGGCCATGATGGAGCACGACGACGAGCCCACCCAAATGAAGTACGCCCAGGCAATCGTCGACTGGGGAGACGCCGGCGGCTACGACGTCGAGACCGTCTGGGACGAGGTCTGCATGGCCGCGCTGGGACTTCCGTTCGACCGCGCGCAGCACCGCCCGGCGTCGAGCCTCTCCGGCGGCGAGCAGAAGCGGCTGGTACTGGAGGCACTCTTCGCAGGCCCCGACGAGCTGCTGCTCCTCGACGAACCGGACAACTATCTCGACGTCCCGGGCAAGCGCTGGCTCGAGGCCAAGCTCAACGAGTCCAAGAAAACCGTGTTCTTCATCAGCCACGACCGCGAGCTGCTGAACAACGCCGCCGGCCGGATTGTGACGCTTGAGCCGGGCATCAACGGGGCCGGAGCCTGGGTCCACGGCGGCGGCTTCGGGTCCTACGTGGAGGCGCGCGCGGACCGCAACGCCCGCTTCGAAGAGCTGCGCAAACGCTGGGACGAGGAGCACGTGAAGCTCAAGGAACTCGTCAACATGTACAAGAACAAGGCGGCGTTCCGCTCAGATATGGCCAACCGCTACCACGCGGCGCAGACCCGGCTGGCGAAGTTCCTCGAAGCCGGTCCGCCCGAGGCGTTGCCGATCGAGCAGAACGTGCAGATGAGGCTCAAGGGCGGCCGCACGGCCAAGCGCGCTATTGTGGCCGAAAGGCTGGAACTGATCGGGCTGATGAAGCCGTTCTCCACCGAGGTCTGGTTCGGGGACCGCGTGGGGGTGCTTGGTTCCAACGGTTCCGGCAAGAGCCACTTCCTCCGGCTGCTCGCCACCGGGGGAACGGACCCCGAGCGGGAGCACCTTCCGGTGTCCGACGTCGACATCGCCGAAGTGCCGCACGAAGGCACCGTGAAACTAGGCGCCCGCATCCGTCCCGGCTTCTTCGCGCAGACCCACGTCCGCCCGGACCTGCTGGGTAAGACGCTCCTGGAGATCCTGCACCGCGGCGACGAGCACCGTTCCGGGCTCGGCCGCGAGGCAGCTGCCGGCGCCCTGGACGGGTACGGCCTGGCATCCCAGTCGGAGCAGAAGTACGAATCCTTGTCCGGCGGCCAGCAGGCGCGGTTCCAGATCCTGCTGCTGCAGCTTTCCGGCGCCACCCTGCTGCTCCTCGACGAGCCCACCGACAACCTGGACCTGCACTCGGCCGAGGCCCTGGAACGGGCCATCGACCACTTCGAGGGAACTGTCCTGGCTGTCACGCACGACCGCTGGTTCGCCCGTACCTTCGACCGCTTCCTGGTGTTCGGTTCGGACGGAAAGGTCTACGAATCCGCGGAGCCGGTCTGGGATGAGAAGCGAGTCGAGCGCGTCCGCTAGCCAACGAGCCTCTCCGTGTGCCGGTTACTCCGGCAGCAGTTCGGAGCGTACCCCGGCCTCCGGGCCGGCAGTTCCTCCCATGGCGGCCACCAGCCGTTCCCGTGCCCGCCCAAGGTGCTCGTCGAGCAGTTCGGCGGCGGCGTCCCCCCGACCGGCCTCAATAAGTTCGAGGATCTTCTGGTGCTCGGCCTGGATCAGGGCTGTGTCCAGGAGGTGCAGGGACTGGATGCGGACCATGCACAGCCGCACCTCGCCCACGAGTGAGCGGTACATCCTGCTGATCCGCTCGTTGCCGACGGCGTCAATCAGGCTGGTATGGAACCGCATGTCCGGTTCGACGACGTCGAGCGGAGCGCCCGTCTGCACCGCAGCGATGTCGCGGTTGGCCTGCAGGGCCGCTTCCGGCACCTCCCTGGTGCGGGCGAGCCTGCGGAGCACTTCGCTTTCCAGATAGGCGCGGGCCAGGTAGATATCCCGCACCGAGTCCGGTCCGAGGTCCACTACCCGGGCGGTCTTGTGCGTTCCGCGGTCCAGTAGTCCCTCTGCGACGAGCTTCTCGATCGATGCCTTCGCCGTGGGACGTGCCACCTCATAGGACGAGGCGACTTCCGTCTCGGTGAGGGTCTGGCCGGAACCGAGGTCCCCGGCAAAGATCCGGCTCCGCAAATCCGCGGCGATCGCATCAACGATCGAGACTGCTGCAATTCGGCCGGCCACCGGAGCTCCATTCCCGCCAAGAGTTTCTTGATTCACCTCAATCTTGCCAGACAAGTCAACAAGTCTCTCTTGACCATCATGTGTACTTGTTAGACAATCGTAGGGCGCCACGGTGTTGTGACGCCTAACACAATCTGGAGACACATGTTTCAGCAGATCCTCGACCCCATTGCCGGGTCCCTGGTGATTTCAGCCCTTTGCGCGGCCCTTCCCCTCGTCCTGCTCTTCGTCCTACTGGGCGTCTTCAAGGTCAAGGCACCGAAGGCGGCCCTGGCCAGCCTGGCGCTTTCCCTCGTCCTGGCCATCGTCGGCTGGCGGATGCCGGTCAACCAGGCCCTGAGCGCCACGGCAGCGGGCATCTTCTACGGCCTGTTCCCCATCCTGTGGATCCTGGTCAATGCACTGTGGATCTACCGGCTCACAGTGGCCACCCCCTGGTTCGAGGTGCTGGGCCGGACCATCCGTTCCATCTCGAATGACCTCCGCATCCTCTCCATCCTGATCGCCTTCTGCTTTGGCGCGCTGCTGGAATCCCTGGCCGGTTTCGGGGCACCTGTGGCGATTTCCGCAGCCATGCTGATGGCTGCCGGCATGAAACCGCTGAAGTCGGCCGTGGTGTCGCTGCTGGCCAACACGGCTCCTGTCGCGTTCGGAGCGATGGCCGCGCCGATCATCGCCCTGAATGGCGTCACCGGCCTGCCGCTGCACGACCTGTCCTCCATGGCCGGCCGCCAGACGCCGTTCATTGCGCTCATAGTGCCGCTGCTGCTCGTGTTCATCGTGGACGGCCGGCGCGGCGTGAAACAGACCTGGCCCGTGGCCCTGGTGGCCGGCGTCGCCTTCGGCGCAGCCCAGTTCGTGACCTCCAACTTCTTCGCTGTGGAACTGACCGATGTTGTTGCCGCCGTTGTGACAGTGGCCGCGGTGCTGCTGATGCTGAAGGTCTGGCAGCCGAAGGAAATCGTCGGAATGGGCGGCGCCGTGGAAACCGCACCGGAAGCTGCCCGCGCCGCCGCCGCCGTCGGGTCCGTTTCCGGCTCCCGTCGTAGCGGTTCCGCTGGCGGAGCGGCGGGTGGTTCCGGCGCCGAACACCGGGCAGCCCCCTCAGGCCCGTCGGTTCCCGCCGACAACTCCCGGCCGGAACCACGGCAGATTTGGATGGCGATCGCTCCCTACCTGATCATCATCGCCGTGTTCTCGGTGGCGCAAATCCCGTTCGTCAAGACCTGGCTGGGCCAGGTGGGCAGCGTGACGTTCGCCTGGCCCGGCCTGGACATCACCGATTCGGCCGGCAAGCCGGTTGCGGCCACCAAATTCAAGCTCGACCACCTCAAGGCCACCGGCACCCTGCTGATGTTCTCCGGCCTGCTCACCATGGTGCTGTACAAGGTCACTGCATCACAGGGCCTGCGCATCTACCGGGACACACTCGTACAGCTGCGCTGGACGATCGTAACCGTCACCGCCGTCCTGGGGCTATCGTTCGTGATGAACCTGTCCGGCCAGACCACCACCCTCGGCTTTGCGCTGGCCTCGGCGGGCGGCTTCTTCGCCATCCTCTCACCGCTGATCGGATGGATCGGCGTGGCCCTCACCGGTTCCGACACGTCCTCCAACTCCCTGTTTGGACAGATGCAGGCCACCGCAGCGGCACAGACCGGGCTGTCTCCGGTACTGATGGCAGCCTCCAACTCCTCCGCCGGCGTGATGGGCAAAATGCTGTCGCTGCAGAACCTTGCCGTGGCCTCGGCTGCGGTGGGCCTTGACGGGGCCGAGGGGACCCTTTTCCGGAAACTCCTCGGCTGGAGCGTGGGCCTGCTGGTGCTCATCACTGTGCTGATCTTCCTGCAGTCCACCCCCGTACTGGGCTGGATGGTCCCCTGATGGCAACCCTGGACATGGCCGGCCTCCGCGCGGCGGTAAAGGATCCGGCCCAGGTGAAGACCCGTGCGATCGATCTGCACGCGAACGCCCACGACGCCTCGCATTTCCTGCTGATCCCGCAGGCTGTGGTCACGGCCGGAAGTGCCGCCGACGTGGGCGGACTGCTGCGCGCCAGTGCCGCCCAGGGCGTGCCCCTGACCCTCCGCTCCGGCGGAACCAGCCTGAGCGGCCAGGCGGTGACCGATGGTGTGCTGGTGGACGTGCGCCGCAACTTCAAGGACATTGAAGTGCTCGACGACGGTGCGCGGGTCCGCGTCCAGCCCGGCGTCACGGTCCGGGCGCTCAATGCCAGGCTCGCCCGCTACGGACGGAAGTTCGGCCCGGATCCTGCCAGTGAGGCAGCGTGCACCATCGGCGGTGTGGTGGCCAACAATTCCTCCGGCATGAACTGCGGCACTGTTGACAACACCTACCGCACCCTGGAGTCCTTGACGGTGGTGCTGCCCTCCGGCACCGTGATCGACACCGGCGCACCCGACGCCGACCGGAAACTCCGTACCCTCGAGCCGGTGCTATACACAGGCCTGGCCCGGCTGGCGGAGCGGGTCCGGAGCAACGCGGACTCAGTTAGCAAGATCCGGCAGCAGTTCGCCATGAAGAACACCATGGGCTACGGACTGAACTCCCTGTTGGACTTCCAGACCCCGGTGGACATCATGGCCCACCTGATCGTCGGCAGCGAAGGCACCCTGGGTTTCGTGGCAGAGGCTGTCTTCCGCACCATCCCCCGGCTCCAGCATGCTGCCGCGGGACTGCTGGTGTTCCCGGACCTTGAGGCCGCCAACGGGGCCCTGCCTGACGTTGTCGGAACCGGGGCCGCAACTATCGAGCTGATGGATGCGCTGTCACTCAAGGTGGGCCAGACGCTCAAGGGAACTCCCGCCGTCGTGCAGGACCTGGCGGTCCGGGAGCATGCCGCCCTGCTCGTGGAGTACTCCGCCGGCAGCGCCGGAGACCTGGCGGAACTCCAGGGCAACGGCGAGGATGTACTCCAGGGACTCGGGCTGGCCGCGCCTGCCCGGTTCACCGGTGACGGCCGGGAACGCGGACAGCTCTGGCAGTTGCGCAAGGGCCTCTACGCCTCGGTGGCCGGAGCCCGTCCCCAAGGCACCACCGCCCTGCTGGAGGACATCGTGGTCCCCGTCCCGGTGCTGGGCCGGACCTGCCGGGAACTGATCCGGCTCTTCGACAAATACAGCTACAGCAACAGCGTGATCTTCGGCCACGCCAAGGACGGCAACGTTCACTTCATGCTGACCGACGGCTTCGCCACAAAGGCCGAGCTGGACCGCTACAGCGCCTTCACCGAGGACATGGTGGACCTGGTCCTCACCGAGGGCGGATCGCTGAAGGCCGAGCACGGGACCGGGCGCGTCATGGCCCCGTACGTCCGCCGGCAGTACGGTGACGAGCTCTACGACGTCATGCGCAGCATCAAGCAGCTCTTCGACCCCGCCGGGATGCTCAACCCCGGCGTGCTGATGGACGAGGACCCGCTGGCACACCTGCGGCACATCAAGACGGCACCGCCCGTCGCCGAGGAAGTGGACCGCTGCGTTTCCTGCGGCTACTGCGAACCGGTGTGCCCCAGTAAGGACATCACCCTCACGCCGCGGCAGCGGATCGTCACGCTGCGCGCCATCGAATCCGCGCGGCTGGCCGGGGACACGGCGCTGGTCCGGGAACTGGAGAAGGACTACGAGTACGAGTCCGTGGATACCTGTGCCGTGGACGGGATGTGCCAGACCGCCTGCCCGGTGGACATCAACACGGGGTCGCTCGTGAAGAAGCTGCGGAAGGACGACGCCGGCCCGTTCGCTAACGGCGTCTGGAATGCCGCTGCCAAGCACTGGGAAGGCGTCACGCGCGGTGCTGCCCTGGCGCTGACGGTGGTGGACAAGCTCCCGGCGGCCGCCATCACTCCGCCCAACAAGGCCGCCCGGGCAGTGCTCGGCACGGACACCGTACCGCTGTATTCCGCCGAACTGCCGGGCGGCGGTTCCGTGCGGAAACGTCCGACGCCGGCGGGCGAAGTTGACGCTGTCTACTTCCCGGCCTGCGTGGGGACCATGTTCGGACCCGCCGGCGCGGGGCCCGACGCCGAAGGACGGGGCGTCCAGTACAGCTTCGAGCAGCTGTGCGGCCGGGCCGGGCTCACGCTCCTCGTACCGGAGGGTATTGACGGACTGTGCTGCGGCACACCCTGGTCCTCCAAGGGCATGGATGCCGGCCGGAAGACTATGCGCGAGAAGACCTTGGCTGCCCTCCGGGAGGCAACCCGGGACGGCGAGCTTCCGATCGTCTGCGATGCGTCCTCCTGCACCGAGGGCCTGCGCCAGGCCGTGGAGTCGGACGAGCCCGGGGCCGGGCAGCGTGCCCTGCGCCTGGTGGACGCCGTGGACTTCGCCGCGGAACGGATCCTGCCGCGGCTGCCGGACCACGGGAAGCTCGAGTCCCTGGCCCTCCACCCCACCTGCTCGTCCACACGGATGGGGCTTAACGATGCCCTGGGTGCGGTGGCCGGAGCCGTGGCCGACCGGGTTGAGGTCCCGGAAAACTGGGGCTGTTGCGCGTTCGCCGGGGACCGCGGCATGCTGCACCCCGAGCTGACGGCATCCGCCACCGCGAAGCAGGCCGCGGAAGTGGCCGGGATGGACGCGGCCGCCCACGCCTCGTGCAACCGCACCTGCGAACTGGGCATGACCCGGGCCACGGGTGCCCAGTACCGGCACGTGCTGGAGTTGCTGGAGGAAGTCACCCGCTAAAGCCGGACGCTCTCTCACTTCCTGAATGTTTTCCGCCATCGCTCTCTCACCGGTGAGAGAGCGATGGCGTTTTTGTGGCAGGAAGTGAGAGAGCGTCGGGGCTCCGGCGACAGTAATACGCTCATCACTTCTGATTAAATGATCATTTTAAGTTAGCATTTGAACATGAGGACTGAAGACCGGCACCGGTTGATCGGTGAGTTGCTGCGGAACCGCGAAGAGGTGACCGTCGACGAGTTGATCGCGGAGTGCGGAGCATCCGGGGCGACGATCCGCCGCGACCTGGATACGCTGGCAGTCCATGGCGTCCTCCGCCGGGTGCACGGCGGAGCCAAGAGCCTGGTGCTCCGCGGCGAGAACCCCGGGTACGGGCAGCGGGAGCTGGAAGGGCAGGATGCCAAGGCCCGGATTGCCGCCGGCGTTGCCGGCCTGCTGCAGGACCGCGAACACGTCTGGCTGGACAGCGGAACCACCGCAACCGGAATAGCCCGCCAGCTGCGGCATCGCGAACTGACGCTCATGCCCATGTCGCTGCCCGCCCTCAACGCTTTGACGGCGGAAGGCCAGGCCGGGCATCACCCCGCCCTGCTGGTTCCGGGCGGAAGCCTGATTCCGGGAGAGCTGTGCTTCCGGGGCCCGCTGGCCGAGGCCAACATCCGCTCCCTCCGCTTCGACACGGCCGTGGTGACCCCCTGCGCGGTCAACCTCAAAGACGGACTGCTGGCACACGACCTCGACGATGCGGCCGTCAAACGCGCCGGCCTCGAATCTGCCGCCCGGGTGGTCGCCGCCTGCGCGGGCTCCAAATGGAACGCTGCCGCGGTGGCGCTTGTGGCTTCCCTGGACGCCGTGGACGTCATCGTCACGGACAGGTCATTTAGCCCGCAGGAACTCAAGCAATTTGGAAAACACTCAGTGAAAGTAGTGAATGTATGAGCATCGCCGTCTCCACCCGGAAGCTGAACGCTGCGGCTGCCGCCACCTTCCTGGTCTTCGGGATCAACGGTCTCGTGTTTGCCAGTTGGGCAGCCCGCATCCCCGCCGTCACCGAAATCCTGCACGTTACGTCCGGACAAATGGGAACGCTGCTCCTTTGCACGGCAGTGGGTTCACTGATCGCCCTTCCAACCGCGGGATGGGTGGTGGGCCGGATCGGGACCGCCAACACGGTCCGCGCCAGCGGATTGCTGGCCGCCTCGGCAGGGGTGGGCATCGCCCTCTCACTGACGGCCGAGTCGGTGCCAGGGACTGCGGTGTCGCTTTTCTTCTTTGGCATTGGCGTCGGGCTGTGGGATGTCTCCCAGAATATCGAAGGGGCCGACGTCGAACACCGGCTTAAGCGCACCATCATGCCGCAGTTCCACGCGGCTTTCAGCGGCGGTGCCTTCGTGGGCGCCTTGATCGGCGCGGGCCTTTCCGGCCTTGGAGTGGGACTCCCCGCCCACCTGCTGGTCATTGCCGCCGTCGTGGCAGTCCTGACCATGGTGGCGCCCCGCTACTTCCTGCCGCACATTGCTGCGGAGGTCCCCGCCAGCGGCGAAGGAGCCGCACCGAAGGATGCATCCGCCTGGCGGGACAGCCGCACGCTGTTGATCGGCGTTGTGGTTCTCGGTGCCACCCTGACCGAAGGTGCCGGGAACGACTGGATCGCCAAAGCCTCCGTGGATGGGCTGGGTACCAGCGAATCCACCGGCGCATTGATGTTTGCGGTATTCGTCCTGGCCATGACGGCCATGCGGTTCTGCGGCGGGTTCGTCATTGACAAGTACGGCCGTGTTGCCGTGCTGCGCGCCAGCATGGCCGCGGCCGCCGCGGGCCTTGGCCTCTTTGTGCTGGCGGGCAACGTGTGGCTGGCCACCGCCGGGGCCGCGCTCTGGGGAATCGGCGCGGCACTGGCCTTCCCGATGGGCATGTCCGCCGCAGCCGACGATCCGAAGAAAGCCGCAGCCCGCGTCTCGGTGGTGTCCACGCTGGGCTACATCTCCTTCCTGGCGGGACCCCCGCTCCTGGGCTACCTCGGCGACCTGACGGGGATCCACCTGGCGCTGCTCGCGATCATGGTGCCCATCCTGGTGGCGCTCCTCCTGGCCGGAGCGGCCAAGCCCTTGCCCGGTGCGCCACTCCGCAACGAGTAGAACCGGCCATACGCGCCAGCCGCATCCAACCCCGGCAACCGCAATGTCGGCGGTAGGGTGGGGAAATGCGAAGGATGCTGAGGAAAGGCCCGGGCCTGGTGGCCGGGCTGGACCGGACATTACTCAAAGCCGTGTCCAACCTGCCTGGCGGGAACCACGATGTGCTGTTCCGCCGGCTCTCGTCCGCCGCGAATCACGGAAAGCTGTGGTTTGCGGTGGCCGGAGGCCTGGCACTCATTCCCGGCAAGCCCCGCCGTGCCGCGTTGCACGGGCTGATTGCCCAGGGTGTGGCATCGGCTGTCACCAACGTCGTGTTCAAAACACTCCTGCCCCGGGCCCGGCCGCTGCCGGAGCACCTCCCCGTGTTCCGGTTCGTCAACCCGCAGCCCACCAGCTCCTCGATGCCTTCAGGCCATTCGGCGTCCGCGGCGGCATTTGCCGTGGGGGTGGGGCTGGTGCAACCGGCCATTGGCGCCGCGCTGGCACCCCTGGCCGCCGGCGTAGCCTACTCCCGGGTCCACACCGGCGCCCACTGGCCCTCCGATGTGCTGTTCGGCTCGGCGCTGGGAGCCGGCGCAGCCATGATCACCCGCAAGTGGTGGCCCGTCCGCCCGCCTTTCCCGAACACCGCCCGCACGGGCACGGACGCGGCCACGCTGCCCGGCGGCCAAGGGCTGAGCATTGCGGTCAACACACTGGGCGGTTCATATGCGCCGGAAACCATAAAGGCACTGCAGGATGTATTCCCTTTAGCGCATATACACGAGATTGATGAGGACGGAGACGTCGCTGCTGAGATCAGGGCGGTGGCTGGCCGGCCAGAGGTGAAAGCGCTCGGCGTCTGGGGCGGGGACGGAACGGTGGGTACCGCCGCGGCGGTCGCCGTGGAACTGTCACTGCCCTTGCTGGTGCTTCCCGGCGGAACGCTCAACCACTTTGCCCGCGACGCCGGAACCTCGACCCTCGAGGATGCAGTCGAGGCCGCTTCCGCCGGCGCGGCTGCCCGGGCGGATGTGGGGCACGTCCTGGTGGAGCGTGGGTTGGCCGGAAACCCCGAAAAGCTGGAACGGACCATGCTCAACACGGCGAGCATCGGCCTGTATCCCAACCTGGTGCGCCGGCGGGAACAGCTCCAGCCAGCCCTCGGCAAACCGCTGGCCGGGGTGGCCGCAATGTTCCGGACGTTCGCGGCCGGCACGCCCACCACGATGATTGTGAACGGCGTCCGCCACAAGCTGTGGATCCTTTACGTTGGCCGGGGCCGCTACTACCCCCGCGACCATGCACCGCTGGTGCGGCCGGTGATGGACGACGGTGTCCTGGACCTGCGGATGATCACTGCCGATGAGTCCTTCGCGCGGATACGGCTCCTGTGGTCCGTGCTCACCGGCACGGTGGCCACATCCAGGATCACACACCTGAGTGAATCCACGAAGGTGACGGTGGAGGCAGCGGGGTCGCCCATGGCATTGGCCGTGGACGGGGAAGCCATGCCGGGCGTGCGCCGCGTCGAGTTCTCGGTGCTCCCCGGGGCTCTGACCTACTACTGCCCGAAGCCGGCGTAGGCAGCTTGATGGGTCATCCCTTGGGACTACCCTGATTCCACCCTGAATCATCCCTGAGACCGGCGAAATGGGGTCCCCGCGTCTGTAGCGTGGTTGGTACGAACGGAACTGCGACCAGCAGGGCCGTCACCGCATCCACCGTTACGCAAAGGAACGCTTCCATGATTGAAGCAAGAGGCCTGTCCAAGGTCTACGGCGAGAAGACCGCCGTGGGCGGAGTGGATTTCACGGTCCAGGCGGGCCGGGTGACCGGATTCCTGGGCCCTAACGGAGCCGGGAAATCCACAACGATGAGAATGATCATGGGACTCGACGCGCCGACGTCGGGCTCGGTCACCGTCAACGGGGTCCCGTTCACCAAGCATGCGGCACCCCTGCGTGAAGTGGGCGCCCTGCTGGACGCCAAGGCCGTTCACACCGGCCGTTCGGCCTACAACCACCTCCTGGCGATGGCCGCGACGCACAGCATTCCCAAAAAGCGCGTCAACGAGGTCATCGAAATGACCGGCCTGGCCGACGTCGCCAAAAAGAAGGTCAAAGGATTTTCCCTTGGCATGGGGCAGCGGCTGGGCATCGCCGCGGCACTGCTGGGGGATCCGCAGACCATCATCCTGGACGAGCCGGTCAACGGGCTGGACCCCGAGGGGGTGGTGTGGGTCCGCAACCTGGTGAAGTACCTGGCCTCGGAAGGGCGGACCGTCTTCCTGTCCAGCCACCTCATGAGCGAAATGGCTGTGACGGCGGACCACCTGATTGTGATCGGCCGCGGAAAGATCATCGCGGACGCGCCCATCAAGGACATCATCACCGGGAAGGGCGCGAGCCGCACCCGGGTCCGCACCGACCAACCGGACCAGCTGATGCACCTCCTTGCAGGCACCGGGGTTTCAGTGGAGGCCCAGGACCACGAACTGCTGGAGGTCAAGGGCCTGGACCCGCGCCAGATCGCCCGCGCGGCCCTGGACAACCACGTCATGATCTACGAACTCACCCCGCTCCAGGCAAGCCTCGAAGAGGCGTACATGGAGCTGACCAAGGATGAGGTCGAATACCACTCGCTTATCACTACGGGTGCCGCGGTTCCCGTGCAGACCGGAGGGAAGTAAGCCATGAGCTCTACGACTTTGGAACCCAACCCCTCCGGCCGCAGGGCGGAGGGCGACGCAGGGCCCCGGGCCGGTGGTCCTTCCGGTCAGCCCGCGCGCCCGGCCGGCAACTCGGCGTCCCCCGGACCAGGCCCCAGTTTCCTCCGGGTGCTGAACTCGGAATTCATCAAGTTCCGCACTCTGCTGTCCACGCTGATCCTGCTCGGCTCCACCATGCTGGTGATGGTGGGCTTTGGTGCCCTGGCCGCGTGGTCCACCGGCCAGTTCCGCGAGCAGATGGCGTCCGACCCGGAAGCGGCAGCCCAGATGGCGGCCCAGGGCGGGGACATTGCGGTGACTGCCCCCACGTCCGGCATCGCATTTGCCCAGCTGATCCTGGGATCACTCGGCGTGCTGCTGATGAGCTCCGAATTCACCACCGGCATGGCGCGTTCCACCTTCGCAGCCGTGCCGAAGAGAACTCCGGCCTTCGTGGCGAAATTCCTTGTGGTGGTAGTGGTGTCCTTCGTCCTGACAGGGGTCTCGACACTCCTGGCCGGCCTGGTGTCCGTCCCCATCCTGGACAACTACGGCCTGGGCCTGGACCTTGCCAGTTCCCAATCGGTGAAGCTCCTGCTCGTCAACAGCCTCTATGTGGCCGCTGTGGCTTCCATCGGCATGTCGCTGGGCAGCATCATCCGCAATTCCGCGGGCGGGATCATGAGCCTGGTGGGCCTGTTCTTCGTGGCCCCCATCGCCTTCCAGCTCATTCCGGGCGACTTCTTCGAAGAAGCCCGCAAGTACCTCCCCGGCAACACGGTGGCGCCCCTGACCGCCGTCGAACACATGAACGGAACCCTCGAGGCCTGGCAGGCGGCCCTGGTGCTGGGCGCGTGGGTGGTCATCCCGGCAGTCCTGGCCATGGTCCTGCTCAAAAAGCGGGACGTTTGAGCGGGGCGGGCGGCGGGACCGCCGTCTAGGCTCGTCAGATGCACCATGAATCATCGGCAAAGGACGCATCAACCCTTATCCGGGTCGATGCGTCCTTTGCCGAACTCGCCGACCGCCGCCGCGGCCGGCTCCGCCGCTACCTTTACCGGCGGCCCCGGGTCATGGATGCGGTGGTGGTGCTCTGCTACCTGCTGCTGGTCACGCCCACGGCCGTGGATGCCGTGCCCGGCGGCGGCTGGGCGGCCACCGCGCTGCTCGCCGCAGTCGCCGCTGCCCTCTTTTTCCGCCGGTCCCATCCGGTGGCCGTTGTTGCCACAGTGGCTGTGCTGGAAGTGTGCATCACGGTCCTGCATCCCTGGGGTTCCAATGTGTCCGCGGGGCTGTGGTTTGCGCTCTATGCGCTGGCCGTCCAGCGGTCCCGCAGGTTCTCCATCACGGCGCTGGCACTGGCAAACGCCCCGCTGTCACTGATGTACTTCCTGACCCTCGTGGGCCCGCTGGAACGTGCCCTTCCCAACGGCGGTCCCGCGGCGCCGGAGAACTCGCAGCTGGTGTTTGGCATCGTTGCCGGCATCACCATCACGCTGTCCAACATCATCGCCACCGGCATCGGCATTTCCATCCGCCAGCGGCGGGAACACGAAGAGGAAATCGCCGCCTGGGCGGCCCGGACTGCGGAGCTGGGTTCAGTCACCGAACGCAACCGGATCGCCAGGGAGATGCACGACGTCGTGGCCCACTCCCTGACGGTGATGCTCACCTTGTCCGACGGTGCCGCCGTGGTGGTCAGGAAGAGCCCGGAGCGCGCCGCTGAGGTCCTCGCCGAGATTTCCCGGACGGGACGCACGGCCTTGGGAGACATGCGCCGGGTACTGGGCGTCCTGCGTGACGAGTCGCCGGCGGCCCAGGCGCCCCGGCAGCCGCTGAGCGCCGGCAACAGCCTGGCCAAGCTCCTCGAGGGCTTCCGAACGGCGGGGTTGCCGCTGCACTACTCGCACACCGGGCCGGCCCTTCCCGAGGACACAGCCTTCCAGCTGACCGTCTACCGGATTGTGCAGGAATCGTTGACCAATGTCCTCCGCTATGGCCGGGCGCTCAGCCGGGTGGAGGTGAGCATGGTCCGTGCGGGAAGTACGGTCACCATTGACGTGCTCGACGACGGCAAGGGCACGGTGGGCCACGGGCCAGCGGGCGGGCCGGGGTCGGCGGTCGGCGGCGGAAAGGTGCCGGGTTCCGGCCAGGGCCTGACCGGGATGCGCGAGCGGGCCGGTATTTACGGCGGTACGGTGGAAGCCGGACGACCTGCCGGCGGCGGATGGCGTGTCCGGGCAGTTCTGAATTGGAATGGGGACCAAGGAAAAACATGAATGGCAGTGCACCGATCACAGTCCTGCTGGTGGATGACCAGCCGCTGCTGAGGATGGGCTTCCGCCTGATCCTTGAGGGCGAGGATGACCTTCGGATCGTGGGCGAAGCATCTGACGGGGCGGAAGCAATCCGGCAGGTCAGGGAAGCGGACCCCGACGTGGTGCTGATGGATGTTCGGATGCCGGTCCTGGACGGAATCGAAGCAACCCGGGCAGTGACCTCCTCCGGCTCCCGGGCGAAGGTGATCATCCTGACCACCTTCGATCTCGACGAATACGCCTTTGCCGGCCTCCAGGCGGGAGCTTCGGCGTTTCTGCTCAAGGACGTGGCCCCGGCCGAACTGGTGAGTGCCGTGCGCGTGGTGGCAAGCGGCGATGCCGTGGTGGCGCCCCGCGTCACGCGCCGCCTGCTGGAAGCCTATGTCCGTGCGGGCAGCCCGTCGGCAGTTCCCGGACAAAGAACGGGCACCTCCTCTCCGGCGGCCGGCCGGGGCCGGCATCCACACGGCGAAGAGCAGCAGAGGGACCCCCTGCTGGAGGCCTTGACGCCCCGTGAAACGGAAATGCTGGAGGCCATGGCAGAGGGACTGTCCAACGCGGAGATCGCCCACAAGTTCTTCCTTTCCGAGGCTACGGTGAAAACGCACGTGCGCCGGATCCTCGCCAAACTGCATCTCCGGGACAGGGTGCAGGCGGTGGTTTACGCGTATGAGACCGGGCTGGTGGTACCCAGCAATCCCGACTATTAGCTACTCGGAGGTAGATTTCGGGCACATTTCATAGTTGCCCCCAAGGTCACTGGTGTTGCGTATTGATACTCTTTATTGTGTGAAGCTCCCTTTGCGGTAACGTCAAAATGTTCGACTGCACATGATCCGGGCGGTGTCATCGGGTCTAGGGTGAAAAAGAAATGTGGCCTGCAACACGGTGATCCGTGTAGCCCGGGGCCCACACCCTCAACGAAGGACGGCGCTTCCATGCACGCTGACCAACAGCTTTCCAAGTCCCTGAAACCAAGGCACCTTTCCATGATCGCCATTGCCGGCGTGATTGGCGCCGGACTCTTTGTGGGTTCCGGTGCTGCCATCCAGCAGGCCGGTCCCGGCATCCTGCTCGCCTACATGGCCGCGGGAATCGTGGTGATCCTGGTGATGCGGATGCTCGGCGAAATGGCGGCCGCCAATCCCGAAACCGGATCATTCTCCACGTACGCGGACAAAGCGCTGGGCCGGTGGGCCGGATTCAGCATCGGCTGGCTCTACGCGTGGTTCTGGATCATCGTCCTCGGGATCGAAGCCACCGCCGGTGCGGCCATTATGCACCGCTGGGTTCCGGGCATCGACCAGTGGGTGTGGGCCCTGGTCCTCATGGTGCTCCTGACTCTCACCAACCTGGGCTCGGTGAAGTCGTACGGAGAATTCGAGTTCTGGTTCGCCTCCATCAAAGTGGCCGCCATTGTGCTGTTCCTGATCTTTGGCGTGGCCGCCATCCTGGGCCTGATTCCCGGAGTTCCGGCACCCGGACTGGACAACCTGGTCAACAACGGCGGATTCCTGCCCAACGGCCCCGGAGCCGTCCTCGCCGGCATCCTGGTAGTTGTCTTCTCCTTCTTCGGCGCCGAAATTGCCACTATTGCCGCCGGTGAATCCGAGAACCCGGTGGACGCCGTCAAGAAGGCCGTAAAGTCCACTGTCTGGCGCATCCTGGTGTTCTACATCGGCTCCATCGCCATCGTGGTTACCCTGCTGCCGTGGAACTCCGCATCCGTGGCCAAGAGCCCGTATGTCGCAGTCATCGAACTGTTCGGCATCCCCGGCGCCGGAACCATCATGGACATTGTGGTGCTGACCTCGGTGCTGTCCTGCCTGAACTCCGGCCTGTACACGGCCAGCCGCATGCTGTTCTCCCTCGCCCGCCGCGGGGACGCACCCCGCGCCTGGACAAGGATCTCCGGCCGCGGCGTGCCGGCCTCCGCAGTACTGGCCTCAACCGTCGTTGGGTTCATCACTGTGGGCCTGAACTACATCGCCCCGGACACCGTGTTCCTGTTCCTCGTCAACACCTCGGGTGCAATTGCGCTGTTCGTCTGGCTGGTGATCGCCTCCTCACAGCTCGTCCTCCGCCAGCGGATGGGTGCCGCCGCCAAGGACCTGGCCCTGAAGATGTGGCTCTTCCCGTACCTGACCTGGGTGGCCATTGCCAGCATCGTCGCGCTGCTTATCGGCATGGTGATCCTGGAATCCACGCGGGAGTCGTTGCTGCTCTCACTCGGCCTGGCCGCTGTGGTGGTGGGCGTGGGTGTGTGGCGCTACCGGAAGGGCCTCGGCGCCACCGGCACCGTTACGGCCGAAGCCGCGCCGGAAGAAGCCGGGGTAACTGCCGGCCCGGCCTCGTAGTCCGAAGGCGCTAGCCCGGGAAAGGCTTTAGCGCAGCAGGAGTGGGCACAGCCCGCCAGGAAACGGAGTCCGGCCACCTTCAGCCAAGGTGTCCGGACTCCGTTACGTCCGGGTCCGGCTGCACGGCGTCGAAGAAACGATGCTCCCCGGTTGCGGCGGAGGATCCGTGAACGCGGGAGCGGATGAAGCTGACGTCTGCCGGGGTGAGCTGTATGGCGCCGTGCTGATCCCGGACCACGGGCTCATCAGCAACCCTGGCGACTATGGTGGCAATCGTCCTCGGCAGCACCACGCACCCCGGATTATCGATGAGCCACCGGCGGGTTTCGGGATCCAGCCGGTCCCAGTGTGATTTCAGTTCCATGAGGGGACCCGTTCCATGTGTTGTCTTGCCTCTTTCCCGGTCGGGCAGCTGTTCGATGGTGCAGCCGCGGCTAATCGCGGCTGATGGGGAGCCGTTTTTCGGCGGCAGCGGTCCCGGGTGCCGCGGGAAGAGGGGTCCTGACTTCCAGGACGCCGTTCCGGAAGGACACTTTGATGTCTTTGTCCGTCACACCCTCCGGCAGCGGCAGGTTGCGGGTGAAGCGGCGGTAACGCAATCCGGAAGAGAACCGTTCCCCGTCGGCGTGGCCGCCGGCCTCGTCACGTCCGGCGCGGATATGCAGCACTCCTCCGGCCACGGAAACCTCGATGTCTTTGTCAGGATCCGCGCCGGGCAGCTGTGCCCGGACCACCAGGGTCTCCTGGTCGACGTACTCGTCGACTCTGACTTCCTCAACACCGACGGGCGCGTCCGTGTGTTCGAAGGGGCGCCCCAATGCGCCGACGAACTGCGACGGTTTCCTGTCCGCCCCGTCCTGGGAAGAGGGCCACCGGGCCGACTCGAACGGGGACCATTTCAACGCACCGGACATAACTCTCTCCTGATTGTTCTCCTGGCAAGCCGGCAGCCATTGGCGGCCCGGACCCAAACCCCAGTAGATACCCATCCCCGGAGCGGACAACAGGGCCCAAAGTCCCCGGATGGTGCAGAAGCGGAGGCGCCGACAGGCAGGGCCGGCGTTCATGTCCGGGAATTTATCCAAGCAGAGGACTTTCGTCCCTTACCGGGTTGACGACATGAGGGCAGCATGGAGAGGAATCCCCACGACCACTTTCGGAAGGAAACCATGGCGGGAAAATTTGAGCTTTTCGCGGACGATGCAGCCGGGGTGCGTTTCAGGATGATAGCCCCGGACGGTACGGTGCTGGCTGTTTCGCGGCCATTTCCGGATACCAGTGCGGCGGCCCTTGGCATCGAGGCGATGCGGGAATGCGCCGGCACGGGCCTGATCAGCAACCTCTGTCCCACCGTCCACGAGCCCGAGAAACCCCGCGCCATGAAGACCCCCGCGCCGTCGGCAGTCGCACAGCGGGCTCACAGGAAAGGCCTATGCGCGGCATAGCGCGTCATCGTTTGATGGGTGCATGACAACGTCACCGCCCCTTCCGCACGAACCCCACCCCAACCACGACCGCGGCCTGGAATTCGACCTTGCCACCCTGATGAGCCGCCGTTCACTGGGCCTCTTCTTCGGTGCCGGCACAGCGGCGGCCGCCCTGGCAGCGTGCACGCCCGGCGGGTCCGCTTCCGGAGCCGCGACGACGGCGGCGGACGCCAGCAGTTCCGCGACCACCACGCCGACTTCGTCTGCGTCCGTTTCCGCCACGCCCTCCGCGTCACCCACCCTGACCCGGGCCATCGCCGAATGCGGCGTGGAAATTCCGCAGGAAACAGCGGGGCCCTACCCCGGCGACGGTTCCAACGGCCCGAACGCCCTGACGGCGTCCGGCGTGGTCCGGCAGGACATCACAGCCAGCTTCGGGACCTCCACCACCAAAGCGGAAGGCATTCCGCTGACGGTCACCCTGACCCTCCTGGACAACGCCAACGGTTGCAAACCCCTTGCCGGTGCCGCCGTCTACGCCTGGCACTGCGACCGGGACGGCAAGTACTCGATGTACGACGCCGGACTTGAAAAAGAGAACTTCCTCCGCGGTGTCCAGGAAGCGGACGCCAACGGCCAGGTCTCTTTCGCCACCATCTACCCGGGGGCATACAACGGCCGCTGGCCGCACATCCACTTCGAAGTCTTCGAGTCCATGAGCAACGCCACTGCGGCCGGCCAGGTGCTGGCGGTCTCCCAGATCGCCATGACTGAGGCAGCCTGCAACGAGGTGTACGCCACGGCAGGCTATGAGGCCAGTGCCCGGAATTTCCCGAACACCACGCTCACCTCGGACAACGTGTTTGGCGACGACGGCGGCATCCACCAGCTGGCCACCATGTCCGGTTCAGTGGCCCGCGGCTACGCGGCGGGACTCAACGTCACGGTCTAGGACAAGGCCCCAGGCGCGGGCCGCCGGGTCCCGGCTAGACTCGAAGCCATGCCTTCCCACGCCACTGCCGCAGACCATATCCAGGACCTGGGCGCGTACGTCAGCGCCTCGCCGTCGAGCTTTCATGCGGTACAGGAAGCCGCGCGCCGGCTGGACCAGGCGGGATTCACAGGCCTGGACGAACTGGCGGCCTGGCCGGCTGGCGGCGGCACCGATGGCGGGGCGGCAGGGCGGTTCTACGTGATCCGCGACGGTGCCCTGATCGCATGGGTGACGCCGAAGAATGCCGGACCGACCACGGGCTTCAACATCCTGGGGGCGCACACCGATTCGCCGTCGTTCAAACTCAAGCCCAAGCCCACCACGGGAAAATTCGGCTGGCTGCAGGCCGGCGTGGAAATCTACGGCGGCCCCCTGCTCAATTCCTGGCTGGACCGGGAACTGCAGCTGGCCGGCCGGCTGGTGATGCTGGACGGAACGCAGCGCCTGACCGCCACGGGGCCGCTGCTGCGGTTCCCGCAGCTCGCCATCCACTTGGACCGCGCAGTCAATGAGGGCCTGGCGCTGGACAAGCAGCAGCACATGAATCCCGTCTTTGGGCTCGGCGATCCGGCAGGCGAGGACCTTCTTGCGCTGCTCGCCGAACGGGCCACCGCAGCGGCTCCCGGTTCCGCGCCGGTGGATCCGGCACAGATCGGCGGGTACGACGTCGTTGTGGCGGACACGCAGCCGGCCGCGGTTTTCGGGGCCAAGGGTGAGTTCTTCGCCTCCGGGCGGCTGGACAACCTGTCCGCCACCCATGCCGGCCTGGCCGCGCTCATCGCACATGCGGAAACCGGTGAGCAGGCGGACGGCGGGCCCATCGCCGTGCTGGCGGCGTTCGACCACGAGGAGATCGGGTCCAACTCGCGGTCGGGGGCCTGCGGGCCGCTCCTCGAGGACGTCCTGGTGCGTATTTCGGACGGCCTCGGGGCATCAGCCAGCCAGCGCAGGCGGGCCCTGGCGGCGTCGTTCTGCGTGTCGGCCGACGCCGGCCACGCGGTGCACCCGAACTACGCGGAGCGCCATGACCCGGTCAACCGGCCGGTGCTGAACGGCGGCCCGTTGCTGAAGATCAACGCCAACCAGCGCTACGCGACCGACGGCCCGGGTGCCGCCTTCTGGGCCCGGCTGTGCGCCGACGCGGGTGTCCCGTACCAGGAGTTCGTCTCCAACAACGTGATGCCGTGCGGGTCCACCATCGGACCGCTGACGGCGACGCGGCTCGGCATCAGGACCGTGGACGTGGGCGTGCCGCTGCTGTCCATGCACTCCGCGCGCGAACTGTGCGGCGTTGAGGACCCCTTCCGGCTGGCCCGGGTGACGGAGTTGTTCTTCCGGACGGCGGCGTAGGCCGGGAGGCATCCGCCTGCTACTTGACGCAGGACGCAGCGGCTCCGTCTACCCGATAGAGATGGACAGCATTCCCGTCGGCAAAGTGGTCACTGAATGCGCCCTTCGTCATGGTGACAGTGCGGTTTTCGTCCAGGACGGTGACCGCGGAGTCGGTGCCAGCCAGGCAGTTCAACTGGAAGAGGGCGTCCTGCTGCCCCGCTTGCGCCGAACCGGCAAGGACATACAGCGATCCGCCGTGGACTTTGACAGCCGCACTGACGCCCGCGCCGTGCGAGAGGGCATTGTCCACGAACGGGGAATTGAGGACCGGCGCCAGACGAGTAATTTGTGCATTGACGTCGGTCACCCAGGGCCTGACGGCGTCCCCGCAGGTGTCCCGCAACACATGCTGTGACAGGCAGGGGCCGCCGAAGTTGTGGTTGAAGTAGACGATGCCCCGTGCCCCGTGGATGAGGCTGCTCCACACGGCAGCGCGGATTTCCGGTCCTGAGATGGTGGGGGCAGTAGGGTCCGTGAAGGGATGGCCCACTTCCACGAAGGCCCAGACGGGTTTGCTCAATGCCGGCTGCACCAGGGAACGTACGCGGTCGACGGTCCAGCCGTAGTTGGCGGCGAGCCTGCATTTCTCAGGTGCCAACGCCGCCCCGGCGGCGAACACGCCGCCGCCCTCGGACGCGCCGCAGATGTACGGGTCGGTGAACCAGTAGTTGTCCGCGGACACTACATCCTGGAATTCGTTGACGAAGGCGGCTGCCTGCTCGTTGGTCTCCCAGAACGTCACACCTTTCCCGTAATTGGCGTACACCATCTGTCCGGCGGGCACGGTCTTACGCATTTCGCGCTGGACGGTGTACCCGCAGCGCCCGGTCTCCGGAGCGCATATGGGCCCCGCTCCCGGCCAGTTGCGGGTCCATGCGTCATTCCCGGGGCCGGCCCACATGTCCGGCTCATCCGCGATGACCCATCCCGCGGCAGCGGGAACCGCGACGCTGGTCAATGCGCGCATCCCCTGGTTCGTGGCGTGCGCAATGTCTGAACTGCTCGTCAAGTCAACGTAGAGGTTTATCCCGACGAGCCGGTCCTTCGGGGCGTCGGTGGGTTCTATGAGGCTCTCCAGCCAGACCCCGATGGGAAAATACGCGGGATCTACAGGCAGCGAACCGGGAAACTTAGCGAAGTAGTTGGGACCACCGTCAACTTCGCGCAACTGAACGGGGGCGGGAACAGACGCCGCCTGCGCCGGGGAAGCTGAGGATTGCGCCTGGTTCCACATCCCTGCGGCTACCAACGCCGATGCAAGGAGGAAGGCGAGGCTGATTCCTCCGGCCCTGAGCGTGCTGCGAGGCGTGTTTTTTTCCATGGCCTTCACCTATCGTTGCCGAGGTGAGACCGGTACTTGTGCCATGGTCCTCTTCGGTGCCCGATGGGTCAAGGCCCGGTGTTAGCCACCACCGCGGACCACGCGCGCCCGCAACAGGCCGGTTCCTAGGCGAGCCCGATCACCAGGTTGATGGTGGTGGCCAGGATGACGGTGCCGAAGAGATAGGACAGCAGGCTGTGTTTGAGGGCTTCAGCCCTGATGAGGTGGTTCTGCAGATTGGTGTCGGACACCTGGTACGTCATGCCCAGGCTCGTGGCCAGGTAGGCGAAGTCCGTGTACTGCGGAGGCCGGTGCTGGTTGAAATCGATGCCGCCCGCGTCGGATCCGCCCCGCTTCCCGGGACTGTAGTACAGCTCGGCGTAGCGGAGGGTGAAAAGGGTCTGCACCAGGATCCAGGACAACGCGACGCACGCCAGGGCCAGGAGGCCGCCGCTCAGCCGCGAGCCGCCGTCGGACCTGTGGGAGTCCACCACCACGGCTGCAACTGCGGCCAGGCTGGCAACGTTGGCCACCAGGATCAGCAGGTCGGTGGTGCTGCGCGACGGGTCCTCGGACGTCGCGTGGGCTCGGGTGCCTGCGGGGTCGAGACGTCCCACCACAAGCCAGACCCAGGCCACGTAGACCAGGGCCGCGCTGCCCCAGCCGACGGCCGGCGCCTCCACCCAGTATCCGGACAGCCCGGTGACCGCCGCGGCCGCCAGGCCGGTCAAAACCATGGCAAGAAACCGCAGCCGGCTTCGTTTCACCCTGGCGGGCAGGGGGCTGGTGTCCATGTGTCGATACTCTAGCCAAACAAACAGCCCCAGCCCGGATCCGCGCCGGTTTTCCACATAGGATCCCGGAGCGTTTCCGCCCGGCACGGACCCGGGACTAGCCTTGAGCGGTCACGAATCGCCGAAACCGGCCTAAATGCACTAAGATATTGAAGTCTGTGCTGCGTCCTGCCTTCGTTTTGGGGACCGGATGCGCACGGCACCGCAAATGAACCTCCTGTTACGGAAATGCCGTAACCGCTTAGCCCAAAGGAGGTGGGTTCACATATGCGTCCTTACGAATTGATGGTAATCATCGACCCCGAGGTCGAAGAGCGTACCGTTGAGCCGTCGCTTCAGAAGTTCCTGAACGTCATCACCAACGATGGTGGAACCATCGAAAAGGTTGACATCTGGGGCCGTCGTCGACTGGCTTACGAAATCAAGAAGAAGTCTGAAGGTATCTACGCCGTGGTGAACTTCACCGCCAAGCCGGACACCGCCAAGGAACTTGACCGCCAGCTGAGTCTCAACGAGACCATCATGCGCACCAAGATCACCCGCCCCGAAGAGCAGAAGGTCGTTGCTGAGTAATTTCAGCACCGTACATTCAATCTTTACCCCGCAGGAACGAACAAGGAGGCAGTAGATGGCAGGCGAAACCACTATTACGGTCATCGGTAATCTCACCAATGACCCCGAACTGAGGTTCACACCGTCAGGTTCGGCAGTAGCGAATTTCACCATCGCTTCTACGCCCCGCACCTTCGATCGCCAGTCAAACGAATGGAAGGACGGGGAAACCCTGTTCCTCCGCGCATCCGTCTGGCGTGAAGCAGCCGAAAACGTCGCGGAATCCCTCACAAAGGGGATGCGGGTTATCGTTTCCGGCCGTTTGAAGAGCCGTTCCTACGAAACCAAAGAAGGCGAAAAGCGCACCGTTATCGAGCTCGAAGTCGATGAAATCGGCCCGAGCCTGCGCTACGCCAACGCCAAGGTCAACCGCACCCAGCGCTCCGGCGGTCAAGGTGGTCAGGGCGGCTTCGGCGGCGGCAACAGCGGCGGCGGGTTCGGTGGCGGCCAGGGTGCAAACCAGGGCGGCAACACCGGAGGAAACTGGGGCGGCAACCAGCCCGCAGCGCAGGAAGACCCTTGGGCAACGCCCGGGGTCAGCAATGCAGGCGGCGGCTGGGGCAACGGCCCGGATTCCGAACCTCCCTTCTAACCAATAATTCAGGTCCGGCGCCGGAACCCGCCGGGATGCCCTATGGCTCCCGGGTGAGTGCCGCCGCCGAACCACCACCATCCCGTGGATCAATATCCACGGGCTCCATAGAATAGGAGCTCCACGATGGCTAAGGCTGAACTCCGTAAGCCCAAACCAAAGTCCAACCCCTTGAAGGCCGCTGACATCACCGTCATCGACTACAAGGACGTAGCATTGCTGCGCAAGTTCATCTCCGACCGCGGAAAGATCCGCGCCCGTCGCGTCACTGGCGTCACGGTGCAGGAACAGCGCAAAATCGCCCAGGCAATCAAGAACGCCCGCGAAGTTGCTCTGCTGCCTTACTCCGGCGCTGGCCGCGGCTAAGGAAGGGATTAACTAAAATGGCAAAGCTCATTCTGACCCACGAAGTCACCGGTCTCGGTGCTGCTGGCGATGTCGTCGAGGTCAAGGACGGTTACGCACGTAACTTCCTGCTGCCCCGCGGTTTCGCACTGACCTGGTCCAAGGGCGGCGAGAAGCAGGTTGAGTCCATCAAGGCTGCCCGCGCTGCCCGCGAGCACGCTTCCCTGGAAGACGCTCAGAAGCAGGCCGCTGCACTGCAGGCCAAGCCGGTCAAGCTCGTTGTCAAGGCTGGCGAGACCGGACGTCTGTTCGGCACCGTCAAGCAGGGCGACGTGGCCGACGCTGTTGAGGCCGCCGGCCTCGGCCGCATCGACAAGCGCAAGGTTGAACTGCCGGCTCACATCAAGTCGACCGGTTCCTACCAGGCCAACGTCCGTCTGCACGACGACGTTGCCGCTGTGATCGAACTCGACGTAGTCGCAGGTAAGTAGCCCCTCCGGCCAACCGCCAGAGCGCTACGCAGTCCTGAACTGCTGAAGGCCCCCGCCTCGGATTTCCTTTTCGGAACCGCAGGAGGGGGCCTTTGTTCTTTAATCCCCGGCTGTTCAAAGGTCCTGGTGCGTCCGGGGCTACTCCTGGTGCATCACGGTGGTGGAGTGCCGGTGGCCCGCCCGGATGAGTTCGGCCAACACCCCTTCATCCACGTCCTCGAGCTTGTTGATGTAGAGGCACCCAGCGCCGACCTTGTGCTTGCCAAGGCGCGGCAGCAGCTCCGCGGCTTCGGGCGCGTATGTGAGGCCATAGAGTGAGAGGCTCCCCTTCCGCGGCGAGAAACCCACGGCCACTGTGTCACCCTCGCGGCCGCTCTCATACCGGTAGTGATAACTGCCAAAACCCACGATGCCTGGCCCCCACATCACGGGCACTTCGCCGGTGTTTTCCTTCATCAGGGCCAGGAGCCTGAGGCCGTCCCGCTGGCGGGCCGGATTCTCCACGCCGTCAAGGAAGTCATCCACGGAAGCGTCGGTTGCGCGGGTCTTGTTTTCAACCATGACGGCAGTCTGGCAGACGCCGCTGCGCTTGTCAGCAGGGTTTGCACGTGGGGGTCCTGTGCCTTGGAATAAACACGGGGAGGCGCCGGTTTACTCGATAGATGCAAACGCATGTAGTCTGGACTTATCGTTGACCTTCAGGAGTAAACCGTGGAAACCCGCCGTATCACCGTCCTCACCGCCGGACTAGGCGTTCCTTCGTCGAGCAGGCTGCTGGCCGACCAACTCGCGGCCGCAACCGAGCGCAGGCTAACTGCCGCCGGCTACGAAGTGTCCGTCGATGTGGTTGAGCTCCGTGATCTGGCCGTGGACATTGCCAACAACTTTGTCACCGGCTATGCGCCGCCGCGGCTGGCCGAAGTGATTGCCGGCGTGGAGGACTCCGACGGCATCATCGCCGTCACACCGGTGTTCAGCGCCTCCTACAGCGGCTTGTTCAAGTCCTTCTTCGATGTCCTGGACCCCAAGTCACTGGAGGGCAAAGCCGTGCTCCTCGGGGCAACCGGCGGCACCGACCGCCACCAGATGGTCCTGGACTATGCCATGCGGCCGTTGTTCAGTTACCTGCGGACCCGGACGGCTGCCACCGGCGTCTTCGCCGGACCCCAGGACTGGGGCAACACGGACGACGGCGGCTCGCCCCTTTCGGTGCGGATCGACAGGGCGGCTGATGAGCTTGCGGAGCTTGTGAAGGCCTCGCGGCCGCGGCGGAGGCCGGACGCCGCAGGTTCCTTGCCGTTTGAACAGCTCCTGGCCGGAATCTCGAACGGCCGCTAGGCAGCAGTGCCCGGCGCCCGGCCCGGCTTGATTCGAACTTTTCAGGCGTACCGATCGTTGTGCGGGACATGAAATGCCCTGTGGATTCAGTTGACCTGGTGATGAGTGAGCGCAGTGGAGTGGAGATTGACTACTGTCCGCAGTGCCGGGGTGTGTGGCTTGACCGCGGCGAACTCGACAAGATCATCGATCGCGCCGCCGAGCTGATGGGTCCGGGGCCGGCGGCCCCCGTGCCGCCGGCCGCCCCGCCTGTTCCGGGACTGATTCCGCCGCCGCTGTATAACAACCACAACCCGCGCCGCGATGACCGCCGACCTGATGAGCGCCGCTATGACGACCCAAGGGACCGGCCGCGGTACGACCAGCCCCGCTATGACGACCGCCGGAGGCCTAAGAAGAAGGAAGGCTGGCTCGGCGAGCTCTTCGATTTCTGAGCTGCCGGGCCGGAGGTTCAGTCGTCGAGCAGCGCAATGAATTCCCTGGCCTGCTTCATGGAAATGTCCGAGTGCCGGGTCAGGGCCGTGGCCGCTGCTTCGGTGTCACCGCTCTTGGCAAGCGTGCGGATCCGGCCGTATATCTCGTCATTCAGCATGTTGCTGCTGACCTCACGCGTGACATCGCCCTTACTGGCGATCGCGCGGTAGCGGTACGGGAAACGCTCGGGAGCATCGTCGTCGTCATGCTCAGGGGCCTCGGGGGCCGCTGGGCGGAACGGCTGCGGGTGGGCGGCCAGGGCGCCGACGGCGTCGCGGGAGGCCCGCAGGCCGTCACCTGAGGCTTCGTAGTAGAGCTTGATGGCCGCCATGGCCTGGCCCTGGGCGATCAGGGCGTACAGGCGCCGGTGCTGGTCTTCGGTGAGTTTGGCTGCTGCGGCCCTGGCCGCTTCCACGGGATCACCGGACGGAGTTCCGCGGCCTGTCCTAGCGGCGGGCGCTGTTGCACCGCCAGTGCGGCGGCCCACGGCGCGGGCCACCAGCAGGACGGCGGCCACCACGATGAGCAGGATCAGGACGGGGATCACTAGCGATTCCATTGCTAAAGCCGATCTACATAATTTTTTGCGGTCAGGAGATCTGAGTGGGTTGCCTGCCGCAGCATCTTAATGGCTTGAAGTTTCTGGCCGTTGCGGGCCAGAGCCTGCAGTTGGAGAGCGAACTGCGGGTTCAATTGGCCGCCGGGAAGGACCGGACCTTGGTAGCCATCCATTCCAACGCCAGGACTCGACCCGGCCTGGGCGCGCAAGGCCGCCCGTGCGTGGTCGGCCTGCTGCGACTGCTGTTGCTCGTTCTGGCTTGGCCGGGTGGCTGCGTCGACCCGTGCCCGCGCGGCGGTGGCTGCCTGTACTTGTGCTGCATAGTGGGCCTGCGACCGTACGGCCAGTTCCAGTTGATAGCGCTCCGCATCCGAGATGCCGGTGTCCCGGGGCTTCAGCGCCGTGGAAACCGCCCAGATCACTGCCACAAGGATGAGGGCAGGCAGCATAACCATCAAGACATCGCCCATGAATAGAGCTTATGCCAGTTCGCTGTTATCCACAGCATATTCTCGGCTGCGCATACAGCCCTGCGAGGAAGGCGTCAATTCGAACCCCGTGGCGAGGCCTAAATCACACAACGGGTATATTCTCCGTCACTTGTCCCCGGGTTACTCCCCGGTATCCCCAATGGGAACCTGCAAGCTGTGGATGAACGTTCCTTAAAAGAATCTTTAGTCCACAGGTCATTTTCAACGTTTCCGCAGGTCAGAGGCGTATTGGGCCGCAAAGTTTTTTGATTTCCACAGGTTGCCACACAGGCTGTGCACAAGCAGCGCCCGGTAGTCCACAACTTATCCACAGGTGTGCATGTAAGCGGGCTTGGTGCCCGGGAGCGGGGGTACTAACGTAGCGGGATACCTGTTTTTGGGGCAGTGGTACTTGGTTTCGGGAGTCAGCAGGAGCATATTGCGGACGATCCCGAAGCTCACCCGGACCATCGATTGTGGATAACCTCTGCAAATTGGGGATAACCGGGTTTGCGGCCGGAACAGCGGTCGGGCGTAATCCCGCGCAGGAAAAACTGTCAGTGCCGGGTGGTAGTACTTGTCCTGCCGCGCAGCGGGGTTTCGCTGCGCCATGGCAGCCCAATGGCAGATAGCTACAGCACCGACGGCATCAAGGAATGCGCCGCGGTACACAACGGAGGACGGCAGCTTTGTCAGTTACGCACCTGGACTCAATCGAGGGCACCCGGGGTTCCGAAGGCAGCCGCAAGCCGCCCCAGGACATCCCCGCTGAGCAATCAGTTCTTGGCGGCATGATGTTGTCCAAGGACGCCATTGCGGACGTGGTGGAGATTCTGCGGGGCCAGGACTTCTACCGGCCCGCGCACGAGACCATCTACGAGGCCGTGATTGACCTCTACGGCCGGGGTGAACCCGCCGACGCCGTGACAGTGTCCGATGAACTGACCAAGCGCGGCGAAATCAACAGGATCGGCGGCCCCGCCTACCTGCACGAGCTCATCCAGACCGTGCCCACGGCAGCCAACGCCGGATACTACGCGGAGATCGTCGCCGAGCGTGCAGTCCTGCGCCGGCTGGTCAACGCCGGCACCAAGATCGTCCAGCTGGGCTACGGCTCGGACGGCGAAGTGGAAGACCTCGTCAACCAGGCGCAGGCCGAGGTGTACGCCGTTGCCGAGCGGCGCACCGCCGAGGACTATGTGGTCCTCAAGGACGTTATGGAATCCACGGTGGACGAGATCGAAGCCTCCGGCCATCGAGGCGAGGGGATGGTGGGCGTCCCTACGGGCTTCTACGAACTGGATGAACTGACCCACGGCCTGCACCCGGGGCAGATGATTGTTATCGCTGCCCGCCCGGCAGTCGGTAAATCCACGTTTGCGCTGGATTTCGCCCGGTCCGCCGCTATCAAGAACAACCTCGCCACGGTGATGTTCTCCCTGGAAATGGGCCGGAACGAAATTGCCATGCGTCTGCTCTCCGCGGAGGCCACCATCGGTCTCCAGGATCTCCGCAAGGGCACCATCAAGGATGAACAATGGTCCAAGATCGCCACAACCATGGGCCGGATGAATGACGCGCCCCTGTTCATTGATGACAGCCCCAACATGTCGCTCATGGAAATCCGGGCCAAGTGCCGCCGGCTGAAGCAGCAGCACGACCTCAAGCTGGTCATCCTGGACTACCTGCAGCTCATGAGCTCCGGCAAGAAAGTGGAATCACGCCAGCAGGAAGTCTCAGAGTTCTCCCGTGCGCTGAAGCTGCTGGCCAAGGAACTCCAGGTGCCCGTGATTGCCTTGTCACAGCTGAACCGTGGCTCCGAACAGCGCCAGGACAAGCGGCCCATGGTCTCCGACCTCCGAGAATCGGGCTCCATCGAGCAGGACGCCGACATGGTCATCCTGCTCCATCGCGAGGACGTCTATGACAAGGAATCGCCGCGCGCCGGCGAGGCGGACATCCTCATTGCCAAGCACCGTAACGGCCCTACGAAAGACATTGTGGTCGCCTTCCAGGGGCATTACTCGCGGTTCGCCAACATGGCGGCGGACGCCGGCGGCGGCGGCTTCTAGCCAACCCGACTAGGCGCTTTCCTGCACCCCGCCAGCGGAGAGCAGGTGGTTGGGCAGCCGGTTCCCCGGCGCCCGGCCGCGGATCTCCAGCAGCTCCCGGGCGTGGGCGTGCAGGCGCTTGTCCTCCTCCGAGACCGGCACCCACGGCGGAATCGGCACCGAGTTCCCGGCCGCGTCCCTGGCCACCATGACGGTCAGGCAGTACGTGGTCAGGTTCATCTCCCGACCCTTGGGGTCCCCGGACCGGACGTGCACCGCAATGTGCATTCCTTTGGTGCCGGTGTATACAAGACGCGCCTCCACTTCCACGACGTGTCCTATCAGCAGTGGCCGGTAGAAACGCACCCCGCCGGAAAATACCGCCACGGTGTCCTTGCCGCAATACCGTGACGCGCAAACATAGGCCGCCTCGTCGATCCACTTCATGACGATGCCGCCGTGCACCTTGCCACCCCAGTTCACATCCGTCGGGGCGGCCATGAACCGAAGGACCACCCGTTCCGCGGTGCCGGCGTCCGTGTACTCCTGCGCATTCATCGCCTGGACGATGTCCTCGCGGACCTTGATGCGCGCCAAGGCGTGGTCACGCTGTTCGATTTCCTCCGGAGTGGACGGCTCGAACTGCGGGACGGGCACCGGTTTGCCGTCCGGCCCCACGGCCACAAATATCACCATGCACTGGCTGCGCATTGTGGCCGCCCCGCCTTTGGGGTCGCCCGAGGACACCACCGTGCGGATATGCATGGAAGACCGCCCGGTGTAGACGATCGTTGCGGTGACTTCCACCATGTCCCCGCTGTTGACCGGATCGGCAAAGTGGATGTTGCCCACGTAGGCCGTCACGCAGTACGACTTGGCCCAGCCGACCGCTGCGGCATAAGCCGCTTTGTCCACCCACTCGAGCACGGTTCCGGCGTCCACGGAGCCGCTGTGGCCGACGTCCATGGGGGCCGCTAGAAAGCGGAGGGTCACTGAGTTGGCGGCAGTCTCGCTCATGCTGCGAGTTTACTGATGACCCGGCATACCGGCGGGTCCGAATGACACAAACGCCGCAGAACCCGCCACATGCGGGCGGCGGCGGCGCGCCATGCGGGGGCTGGTGGGTGGAACCGGAAGTGACGGCCCGATTTGCCAGCCTATTGAGAATGATTATTATTTATTTTATGAAGAGCCAAAAAAGCGTCTTTCGCCGCCACCCCAAACCCTCGCTTCCCCCGCTTTGCCCGGCACGGCTGCCTGGTGCGCGGGTTTCCCCGATCGGCCTGCCGGCAGCAGCCGGACTTGCCGTTGCCACGCTCATGCTGAGCGCATGCGCCGTGGATCCGGGGCGGAGCGGTGACGGCGCACGGGCAGGAGGCGGCGTGTCATCCGCCGGGCAGCCCGCCGGGCCGTCCAGTGCAAGCCGGGAAGTCCAGGGCCCCGCGCCCAGGCTGGTATTGACCCATGCCGGGGGCATCACGGTGCTGGATGCCACCTCGCTGGAGGTCGTGGGGGAGGCGGAGCTTACGGGCTTCACCAGATTGAACCCCGCGGGTGACGGCCGGCATGTCCTGGTGTCCACCGGAAACGCTTTCAGGGTGTTCGACGCGGGCGTGTGGACTGAGAAGCATGGCGATCACGGGCATTCCTACGCCGTTGAGCCATCCCTCACGGCTGCCTCGTTCGAAGCCAGCAAGTCCGGCCACGCCGTCTTCCACGCCGGCAGGACCGCCCTCTTCAGTGACGGTTCCGGAAAGGTGGAGCTCTTCGACCCGGCGGGATTGGCGGAGGAGTCGGGTGTCCTTCCGGATAGCGATGTCTACAACACCCCGGCAGCCCACCATGGCGTAGCGGTGCCGCTCGAGGCGGGCAAACTCCTCGTCACGCTCGGCGACGAGGAGTCGAGGCGGGGGATCGCCGTGCTTGCAGCGGGAGCGGGACAGGACCGGGCGGAACTGGTACGCAACGAGGACTGCCCCGGCGTGCACGGCGAAGCAGCCGCCGGCCCGGATGCGGTGGTGGTGGGCTGCGAAAACGGCATGCTGATCTACCGGGACGGAAAGATTTCGAAAGTGTCCAGCCCTGATGCGTACGGGCGAATGGGAAACCAGGCGGGCTCCCCCAAGTCGCCGGTGGTTCTGGGTGATTACAAGGTGGATAAGGATGCCGGGCTGGAACGGCCTACGCGTGTCTCGCTCGTTAATGCGGAGACGGCCACCCTCCGGCTGGTGGAACTCGGTACGAGCTATTCGTTCCGCTCGCTGGGCAGGGGTCCCGCGGGTGAGGCCCTGGTTTTGGGGACTGACGGTGCCCTGCGCATCATCGACCCGTCGAGCGGAAACATCACGTCCACCATCCCCGTGGTTGATGCCTGGGAGGAATCGGAAACGTGGCAGGACCCTCGCCCGACGTTGTTCGTGCAGGGTTCCACTGCCTATATCACGGAGCCCGCAAGCAGCGCGATCCATGCCGTTGACCTTCCCTCGGGCAAAGTAGCCAAATCGGCGGAACTCGCGCACGTGCCCAACGAGCTGACGGGCGTATCCGGTTAGGATTCCCAGGCGTGGGACTGCCTCGTGTGGTTCGCAGACAGCGACGCCGGGCCAGCCACTGGCGTGGCCGGCCCGGCGTCGTTCGTTTATGGTCTTTTGGGCTGCTTCCCGCCTTACGCCAGGACGCTGACCTTCGAATTGCTGCGGCCGAACAGGGCCCGGTCCACGGCCACCTTACCCGCGCCGGTCAGGGCAATGGCCAGGGCTCCGGCTGCCAGCAGCAGCACCAGCTCGTAACCGCCCGTGGCGGCGAAGACGCCGGCAGAGGCGTGCACCAGGAACAGGGCGCCAAGCATGTCCAAGGCAAGAAGTGCTGCGAACACACGCGTCAGTACTCCCAGGATCAGGGCGATGCCACCAACCAGCTCAAGGGTGGCTACGGCAGGAGCGGCCAGTTCAGCGGCCGGCACGCCCATCTTGGCGAAGGCGGCCTGGGTGCCGGCGATGGTCCACTCGTTGAATTTCTGCCAGCCGTGGGCCGCGAAGAGGAAGCCCGCTATGACGCGCAGGATAGTGAGTGCTGTGGTGGTCAGGGTGGACTGGTTCATGGGAATTTCACCATTTCAAGGTCGGGGGCATGGCAGTGCGCCCTTTTCGGACGCGGTTGAAGCTTCAATACTTAACCCTGCCAGGCTATTAGTTGAAGAGTCAACTAATTGGGTCGGCATGTGACAGGTCTCGCCAGCTAGGCTGGCTCCGTGCCAGACTCACGTGCCCCCGCCCAGGCTGTTCGCGCCAGCCGGAACGCCCGGGAAATCCTCCGCCTCGCCGTGCCGGCATTCGGCGCCCTCATCGCGGAACCGCTCTTCCTGCTGGCGGACTCAGCCATAGTGGGCCATCTCGGCGTGTCGCAGTTGGCGGGGGTGGGCCTGGCGTCGGCAGTGCTCCACACGGCCGTAGGCCTCATGGTGTTCCTGGCATACTCCACCACCCCCGCAGTCGCCCGGGCCATCGGCGAGGGCAAGCTTCCCAAAGCCCTCGCGGCAGGGCGGGATGGCGTCTGGCTGGCGCTTGTCCTGGGCCTGGTGCTGGCAGCGGCAGGGTTCGCCGGTGCCGAGGTGCTCGTCGACCTGATGGGCGCAACGGGCGACGTCCGACGGTTCGCCGTGGACTATCTCCGCTGGTCCATGCCCGGACTGGTGGCCATGCTGCTGATCTTCGCCGGGACCGGCGTGTTGCGTGGCCTCCAGGACACCCGGACCCCGTTGGCTGTCGCCACGGCAGGGTTTGCCCTGAACGTCCTCCTCAATCTGGTATTGGTCTACGGCCTGGGCTGGTCCGTGACCGGTTCCGCCGCGGGCACCAGCATTGCCCAGTGGGTCATGGCGCTGGTGTACCTGGTGATTGTCCAGCGCAACGCACGTGATCACGGAGTTTCCCTCCGGCCGGACTGGCGGGGCGTGCGTGCCATGGCCAAAGTGGGGTCCTGGCTCATGCTTCGGACGCTAAGCCTGAGGATCGCGATCCTCGCGACCGTGCTGGTGGCCACTGCCCAGGGCCCGGTGAACCTGGCTGCCCACCAGTTGGCCATGACCATTTTCACCTTCCTTGCCTTCGCCCTGGATGCCCTTGCGATTGCAGCCCAGGCGCTGATCGGCAAGGAGTTGGGTGCGGCGAATCCAGGCATGGTGCGGGACCTGACCCGGACCATGATCCGGTGGGGTGCGGGATTCGGGTTCGTCACAGGAGTGCTCCTGGCCATCGCGGCCCCGTGGGCCGGCGCGTTGTTCACGTCCGACGCCGGCGTCCAGTCCACGCTGATGCTCGCCCTGTGGGTGCTCGCCGCCGGACAGCCCGTGGCGGGCTACGTTTTTGTGCTCGATGGAGTACTCATCGGTGCCGGCGACGCGAAGTACCTGGCGATTGCCGGCGTCGTGAACCTCGCGGTGTACCTGCCGCTGCTGGTAGCCGTCCGGCTCGCCAACGTCGACGGCGCCGCCGGGCTCGTTTGGCTGTGGGCGGCCTTTTCGCTGGGTTACATGTCCGCCCGGGCGGTAACGCTGGGTCTGCGGGCACGGACCGACAGGTGGATGGTTCTCGGGTCGAATCGGCCGCGCACTAAACTGGACCCGTGACCCTCCCCGTAACTCCTTCCGATCCCGCTGCCCTGACCGCTCCCGCCGCGGACCTGTGGAAGCCGGTGCTCACCCGGGCCGTGCTTGCCCTTGCGTTCGGTGCAGTGACCGTATTCTGGGCCTCACCGTCGGCGTCCGAAATGGGCTGGGCCGGCGGGCTCTACCTGCTGGCGACCGGCGTGACACTGATCCGCGGAATCGGGAAGTTTGGCTTGGCGCCCAGGCAGCCGGCCGGCAAGGTCATGGCAGCTGCCGGGGCCGTCCTTACCGGTGCAGGCGTAGCCGTGGCGTTCCTGGGCAGCGAGCTGGTGTTCGGTGTCCTGGCTGCGCTGGGCCTGGGCCTGCTTGGGGCGGCGGAGCTCTACCTGGGTTTCCTGTACCGCGGACGCAGCGTCCTGGCGCGCGACTGGCTGGCCTCTGGTGTGATCGGACTGGGGACCGCAGCGGCCCTGCCGTTCTTCATCAACCTCGGCGCGCATGCCCTGCTGGGAGTGGCCGGCGGCGGCGCCATCATTTCGGGCGTGCTCTGGATCCTGGCGGCCCTGACCCTGCGGCACGATGCGCGGTCTGTTTCCAGCGAGGCCGTAAACTAGTAGGGAACGGTTCTACTTCGTGTAGAACAATCGCTTGATTTAAGCGGCAGGGCCCAGGCCGTGCTGCACGGGAGGAAACACCTTGGCACAGCAGAAACCAGGAGAACCGCGCAATCTGCGGACCTCGGTCAAGGGACCCCTCATGTTCTCAGCATTTTGGGCCGTCCTGGCTTTCTTTGCCGTGCTGATCTTCGCGTCCGGCGGCAGCGCCCGGTCCCCTCGTTTCGATCTCGCCTTCACGGGTGCCGGGATCGCTTTCATCGTGACCCTGGTGATCGCCGCGATGCTTTCGATGAGCCACAAGGACAATGCCGACCACCTCGGCAAAGGTTCCGGCGTCAACCTGAGCTCCAGGAAGTCCTCCGGTCACGGAGGCTACTCCGCGCGCCCGGACGCGCAGGCCCCCGGTGCGCCGGATGCCGCGCCCGACGCCGACCCCCGGTAGGTGCTCCGGGGAAATTCCCGGATACCAGTTCCCTCACGCCCCGGTTGTTCCGTGCGCCCGTCCCTACGACGCAGCTTTCCGTGCGCGGTAGGCGGCCACATGCGCGCGGTTGGCGCAGTTCCCGGTATCGCAGTACCGCTTGGACCTGTTCCGGCTGAGGTCCAGCACCACGGCGTTGCAGTCCTCCGCGGCGCAGACGAGCATCCGGTCCATCTCTTTGCTGCGGATCACATCCACCAGTGCCATGGCAGCCTCGGTGCCCATCCGGTCCGCGAGCGGAGCTTCCCGTGTGGTGGCATGCAGGTGCCAGTCCCACTCATCGTGCTTGATGAGCTGCGGAAGCGCGTTGGCTTCGCGGAGCAGGCGGTTCACCGTCGCGACGGCCGCGTCCTCATCCATGGTCCAGAGCTCGGCGAGCTGGCTCCGCAGCTTATGGACGCTGGCCAGTTCGGCGGCGTCGCGTGACCTCGCTCCGGAGAATCCTTCGGCCTGGAGGAAGCGGTCCAGGTCCGCGATCGTGGCGAGATGCTCTTCGCCGTTGGCCGCGCTGTTGATCAGGCCCACCACAGTGCGAAGCGCCACTTCAGTGTCAGGTGCAAAAACCATCTTGACTCCTTACAGGGTCCGGGCGTAATGTCATGACCATTACCCCACTTTACTCCTGACAGGAGGCAGCCGTGCCTGCCGCAAGCAAACGCGCCGATGCGTCCGACCGGGCCGCCGCATCCAGGGTTGGCGCCAGGCGCCGGCCCGCTGCCGGCTTCCTGGCATCCGGGCTCGGCGTGGCGCTGTTCTCTTCAGCCGTCTTCGGGCTCTCCGGATCCTTTGCAAAATCCCTGCTTGAAACCGGTTGGACTCCGGGTGCTGCCGTGACCGCGCGCTTGACCGGAGCAGCCCTTATCCTGGCGATCCCGGCAGTGCCGGCATTGCGCGGCCGCTGGAACCAGCTGAGGGACAACTGGCTGACCATCCTGCTGTTCGGGCTGATCGGCGTTGCGGCCTGCCAGCTGTTCTACTTCAACGCCGTCGAGCGACTCTCTGTGGGCGTTGCCCTGCTGCTGGAGTACCTCGCCCCGGTGATCATCGTCCTCTGGCTGTGGGCCGCGAGCCGACGGCGTCCACGCCCGCTCACGATTGCGGGAACGCTGCTTTCGCTGGGCGGACTCATCCTGGTGCTGGATCTCACTGGTGCCGTGAAAATCGACGCCGTCGGTGTTCTCTGGGGAATCGCCGCAGCCGTCTGCCTGGCGATCTATTTCTTCATCACGGCCAAGGAAAATGACACCCTCCCGCCGATAGTCCTGGCATCCGGCGGCCTGATGGTGGGTGCCGCGGTGATGTGGCTGGCAGCAGCCACGGGACTTCTACCCATGGCGTTCAGCACCGCGGACACCAGGCTGGGGCCGTGGGTCACCCCCTGGTGGGTTTCGCTGGGCGGCCTCGTCATCCTTGCCACTGTCCTCGCCTACGTTTCGGGCATCGTTGCCGCCCGGGCGCTCGGTTCAAAGGTCGCGTCGTTCGTGTCGCTTACCGAGGTGCTCTTCGCTGTCATCTGGGCGTGGCTCCTGCTCGGTGAACTGCCCGGTCCCATCCAGCTCCTTGGCGGCGGGCTGATTGTTGGCGGCGTGGTCCTGGTCCGCGTGGACGAGCTCCGAGGCCCGCGGACATCGGCCGCGTCTGCAGGCGGGTCCGGTGCAGCGTCGGTGCCGGCACCGCTGGACCACGCCAACGACGTCGAACCCGTCCCCTGATCAGCCCCGCGCGAACCTGCACATTGCTGCGGCGGCCTTCGCGTTAGAAGGCGGATGCCCCGGACGCTTGTTGCGTCCGGGGCATCCGTTTCGGTGTTATTACCCGCGGGAGGCGTTCCCTAGCGGGAAGCCTCTTCCTGCTGGGCAGCGTTCTTGCTGGCCTGCTTGCCGGCCTCTTCCAGGGCCCGGGCCACCCGTGCCAGGTCGGTGACGTGGCGGCCGGACCATTCGCTGCGGAACTTCTCAGCGTCCGGGCCCTTCCAGTCGGTGCTGTCAAGAGCCTTCGTCAGCTGCGACTTAGCCTTCTCGATCTCGGACGAACCAGCCTGAAGCTTGGTCCCGAGCGCCTTGAGCTGAGCAATGTCTGCACCCCAAATAGCCATTAGTTTTCTCCTTCAGTCAACGGACCCGATCCGATCGGCATCCCCAGCGGCCCCCGGCTCATCCGGAAGATCCATTACCTAGAAACTATCCCGCGGCCCGAACACTGTCGATGGGCACCGCTCCCCATGCAGCCCTGTCCGTGAGGGCAGCTGCCGGGCCAGTGGTACCCGGACAGGCTTCGGGCCTCGATCCCAGGCGGTCCAGAGCCTAGCATGGGACTATGTGCCGCAACATCCGGACCCTGCATAATTTTGAGCCCCATGCCACATCGGCCGAGGTGGAAGCCGCTGCGCTGCAGTATGTGCGCAAAATCAGTGGCAGCACGAAGCCGTCGAAGGCCAATGAGGAGGCGTTCAACCGCGCCGTGCACGAGATCGCGCATGCCACCCAGCACCTGCTCGATTCGCTGGTGACACATGCTCCGGCCAAGGACCGGGATGAGGAGGCCGCCAAGGCTCGTGCCAAGGCGGCAGTCCGCTTCGGTGCCGCCTAAGCGCCCCGGCCGCCGGGCTTGCCGAAGTTGCGGAGCCGGAGCGAGTTGGTAACCACCAGCACCGAACTTGCGGCCATGGCGGCCCCGGCGATCATGGGGTTCAGCAGGCCCAGCGCCGCCACGGGAATTCCGACGGCGTTGTAGAAGAACGCCCAGAACAGGTTGGTCTTGATGGTGGCCAGCGTGCGCCGGGACAGCTCGATGGCCTGAGCCACCTGCGCCAGGTCGTTGCCCATGACGGTCAGGTCCGCAGCTTCAATAGCCACATCCGTGCCGGAGCCCATCGCGATGCCCAGATCGGCCTGGGCAAGGGCTGCGGCGTCATTCACGCCGTCTCCGGCCATGGCCACGGTGGCGCCGGCAGCCTGCAGCTTCCGCACGGCCTCGACCTTGCCTTCGGGCAGCACCCCGGCGAACACATCTTCCGGAGCGATGCCGACGCCGGCGGCCACCTGCGCAGCCACCGCGGCGTTGTCGCCGGTCAGCAGGATCGGCCGGAGGCCCAGCTGCTTCAGCCGCGAGATCGCTGCAGCTGATCCCGGTTTGATGGTGTCCCGGAGCGAGACAATGCCCGCTGGTTCCCCGTCCACGGCAACCCAGATGGCGGTGGCACCGGATTCCTCCGCGGCCCGGAGCGCATCCTGCTGTTCCGCCGAGACCGTTATGCCGTTGTCCCGCAACCAGCCGGTCCGTCCGGCGATGACCGGCCTGCCGGCCACACGGCCCACAACCCCGCCGCCCGGCGCGGAACGGAAGTGCTCGACGGCGGGAAGCCGGCCGCCGTCGTCGTTCCTGCGCTCCGCGGACAGCGCAGCGGCCGCAATGGCCTGGGCGATGGGGTGCTCGGAGGCCGCCTCCACTGCCCCGGCAAAGCGCAGCACTTCAGTCCTGCTGTGCGTGCCGAAGGCGCGGGTGTCGTCAACGGCAAGGTGGCCGGTGGTCACCGTGCCCGTCTTGTCCAGCAGGATCGTGTCAACGGTGCGGGTATCTTCCAGCACCTGCGGCCCCTTGATCAGAATCCCCAGCTGGGCGCCGCGGCCCGTTCCGGTGAGGAGTCCCACCGGAGTGGCAAGGCCCAGGGCGCAGGGGCAGGCGATGACCAGCACCGCCACGGCTGCGGTGAACGCCGCGCGGATGTCGGCAGGCTCAATCACCGGGCCGCTGAAGACGATCCAGAGGACGAAAGTGAGGACGGCTATGGCTAGCACAATCGGCACGAACACTGCGCTGATGCGGTCCGCCAGGCGGGCGATGGGCGCCTTTCCCGTCTGCGCCTGGGCAACCAGCCGGGCCATCTGGGCCAAGGTGGTTTCGGAGCCAACCCGGGTGGCGCGGACCAGCAGGCGGCCGGAAGTGTTGATTGTGGCCCCGGTGACAGGGCTGCCCGGACCCACTTCGACCGGTACCGACTCGCCCGTTACCAGGGAGGTGTCCACGGCCGAGGCGCCGTCCACAACCACGCCGTCCGTCGCGATCTTCTCGCCGGGGCGGACCACCACGACATCGCCCACCGTCAGTTGGTCGGCGGGAATCCTGAGTTCGGCCCCATCGGCCAGTACCGTGGCATCCTTGGCGCCCAGGTTCAGCAGTGCCTTCAGGGCATCGCCCGCCTTCTGCTTCGCGTTGGCTTCCAAAAAGCGGCCCAGCAGCAGGAAGGCAGTGACCACGGAGGCCACCTCGAAGTACAGCCCGCCCGTGCCCATTTCCATGCCGGGGTGTTCGGTCATGCGGGGATCGGCCAGCAACTGCCAGGCGGAGAACAGGTATGCGGCGGTGACGCCGATGGACACCAGTGTGTCCATCGTGGACGCCAGGTGCCGTGCGTTAATGGCCGCGGCGCGGTGGAACGGCCAGGCCGCCCACGTGACCACTGGCAATGCCAGAATCCCCGCCACCCAGCCCCAGTTGGCGAACTGGAACGACGGGAGCATCGAAATCGCGAACACCGGGACGGTGAGGATGGCGGCAACGATGAGCCGCGGTTTAAGTTGGGCAGCGGCGTCACCGTGGGCCATGTGGCCACCAGCCGCGGCACCACCGGAGGCATGCTCTGCAGGCTCGCTCGTACCTCGCTCAGACGCATGCTGCGGCATGCCCCCGGCGTCGCCGCTCGAGGGTGTCCCACCGGTTGTGGTTGAGCCGGTCGCAATCTCAGCGTCGCCGCCCCGGCTCGGGTAGCGCGGCTGCCGGACCCGGGCCTTGTAGCCTGCCGCCTCCACTGTGGCCGTGATCTGCTCGTCGGTGATGCCGGCGGGGACCGTGACCTGCGCCGACTCAAGGGGCAGGTTGACCGAGGCTTCGACGCCATCGAGCTTCCCGAGCTTGCGTTCCACCCGGCCGACGCATGAAGCGCAGGTCATGCCCTCGATGTCGAGTTCGATGACCCGGGTTCCCGGCTGGTGTAGCAGTTGCTCGTTACTCACGGCGTGTCCTCGTTGTCGGTATCTGTTCGCTGTAGGTGGGGCAGGCGGCGCGGACCGTTCAGGCCTCGTTGGCCACCACCAGGTAACCGGCTTCGGCTACGGCTTCGCCGATCTCGGAGCGCGAGAGGGCCTTGTCGGATGTGATGGTGACGGTGGAAATGCCGCCGGCGTTGAGGTCGACGTCGACCGCTTCCACGCCTTCCAGTGCTTCCAGCTCTTCGCTCACGGACGACACGCAGTGTCCGCAGGTCATTCCGGACACATTTACGGTGGTGGATACGGGGCTCATGGTGTGCTCCTCTTTCTCGGTGGTGCCGGTGGTGTCGGCGGCGCCGGACTGACCCGTTCGGATCATCCGGATGGTGTGGTGGGTCGGATTGCCGCTACCGCAGCAGGCGCCCGATGGCATCGGTAGCCTCCTTGACCTTGAAGTCGATGGCCTCCGCGCGGAGTGCCGGATCGGGTTCTGCGGCGGCGCCGACGACGCAGTGACCGATATGCTCCTCGACGAGGCCCAGGCTCACTGCGTGCAGCGCTTTGTTCACGGCCGCAACCTGGGTGAGGATGTCGATGCAGTATTTGTCCTCATCAACCATCCGGGCAATTCCGCGGACCTGGCCCTCAATCCGTTTGAGTCGGCGCAGATATGCTTCTTTGTTCGAGGTGTAGCCATGCTGGGGGACGGTTTCGGCGTCCGCGGTCCGGGGGTCGGCGTCTTCTGCTGAATCCATGTCCCAAACATATACCCCCAAGGGGTATATGGCAAGTACCCCCAGGGGGTATATTTGCGAGCGGTGTCCCGGACTACTTGTCCGCGGTCCGGTCTCTCCCTGACGGACGAGACGGCGCCCCGCGGCCGATGCTGCCGATGCCGAGCAGGGATGCGGCGGCGACCGCGGCGGCGAGGACTCCGAGGCCCAGGGGCAGCGTGGAAGCCGTAGCCACGGCACCAACCAGGAGCGGACCACCGGCGTCGCCAAGCTCGCGTCCCAGCTCGGCTGATCCCATGGTCCGGCCCAAACGCTCAGGTGGCGTAGTAGCGGCCAGGTGTGCGAAGCCCAGCGGCGTGGCAACACCGATTCCCGTGCCGATGGCCGCCGCCGCCCCGAAAAGGGTGACCGGTCCGGGAAACAGTGCCACCGCCGCGATTCCGGCCGCCGTCAGCAGCAGCCCGGCTGTCATGCCGGGGCCGTCCTGGAGCCGGCCCCGATCACGCAGGCGGCCGATCCAGGGTTGGGTGGCAGCGGACGCGAGTGCCAGGACGCTGACTGCGGCTACGGCAGCCATGGGATCCAGGCCGTGCCGGGTGGCCAGGGCGGGGAGGAAGCCAATGGCTGTGCCCAGGGCTCCGGTGGCTGCCGCGAGAACGAGCGTAGGCACGAGGAAGCTCCGATGCGTTACCTGGCGGGCAAGATCCAACAGTGTGTACCGCGGCCGCGGTAAAGGGGCCAGCTGCGGAAGCGTCACCATCGCCCACACCGCAGTGGCCCCCGCGAGGATGCCCAGGGCCGCAAAAAGGAGGGTGAAACCGCCCAGGAAGATCAGGCCGGCGCCGATCAGCGGTCCCGCAACGTAGCCCAGGCTCTTCCACGAGCCGTAGCGGCCGAAATAGGTCCCTGCGTTGCGGCCGGCTAGCCGCGCGACCATGGCCGAGGACGCCGGCGAAAACGCCGAGGCGGCGGCGCCCTGGCCGATTCGGGCGAGCCCGAGCATCAGGGGGTTTGAGCCCCACAACCCGATCAGCGACATCAGCGCAAAAGCGAAAAGCCCTGCCACGACCACCGGCTTCGCGCCAATTCGGTCGCTCAAAGCTCCGAAAACCGGTTTCAGCACGACCTCGGCAAGGTCGTAAACAGCCAGGAGAATGCCAAGATTGAGCAGGCTCAGTCCGATATCACCGCTGTGGGCCCCCATCCCGGCTGCGATGCTATGCGCCCCGAAGGCCGTGACAAAGCCGGCGGCGTAGAGCGGAGCCGTGACGGCGGCGGTCGGCGTATGGACTGGCGTTGTGGTCACGGATTGCTCCCCTGGCAGGCGGCCGGCGCCGCTTTTCGCTTGATTATCCCCGGAATCCGGCGCGACATTAAAAAGCTCCGGAGTGCGTTATTGGGGGATACGCACTCCGGAGCAGCTTATGGGGCAGGTCCAACATCTTCCTGCGAACTCCAGCTTACTTGGCGGTAGCGGTGAGCGCCACTACCTTGAATAACTACTTTCGCTTTACTTTCACAGGGCCTTTCGTCCTGTCTTTCTGAAGCATGTTCGTTCAGGGTGCCCGCCGGTCCAGGCTGAGCTGGGTGGCATGGAAGTCGAAATGTTCGATGGGATAGGCGTAGACGTCCGCCAGGGACATCCGCGGGGTGAAGAAGGGGTCCCAGCGGTCCGGGAAGGACATCCCCCGTGCCATTGCCGCGGCTGTCTCTCGCCGAATCCGCCGCTCGAGCGAGTGTGTCACCCGCCGGAGCTTCGCGGCCATCCGCCTGCGGTTGAAAACGCGGGCCGCAGCCTTGGAACCCAGGTAATTGACGACGTCGAACGGTGCAGTTCCGGCGTTGAGCATGCGCGCAAACCCCCGGCTGAAAGGCGCCGGCAGCACCCCGAAAATCCGGACCAGGGGCAGCAGGGCCTGCACCACCATGTAGCCGAAAACCATGTGGAACAAAAGCTCCTCGTTGGTCCAGCGGGTGCCGGCGCTCCTGCGGCGGAGATCGGCGTCGGAAGCGGCGGCCAGCCAGCGCTCGAGCTCCCTGCAGTTGCGCTCGTAGCCGTGCTGGACTGCGCCGGGAGCTGTGGTCACTCGGGCATGTCCCGGTGGGCGCCCATGTGTGCGGGGACTACCAGGACGGGGCGGTCCTGGTGGTGGGTCAGCCACGCGGCCACGGAACCGTTGAGGGCTGCCGAGAGGCGGTGCCCCAGTCCGCGCTCGGGGGTTCCCACGATGATCATGGAGGCGTTGGCCTCCGCCGCCACACGCCCCAGGGCGCGCGCCGGGTCTCCGGACAGGATCCGCAGGGTCCACTCCACCGATTTCGTGGCGCAGGCAGCCCCTACGGTGCCGCGGAGCTCCTCGCTCACGGCCCGGACATCGGCATCGTCCCTGTCCGGGTGCAGGGACAGCCGGTGCGCCGACCGTGCCGGGTCCCACTCGACGAGGTAGCTCGCCTCGTCGACGTAGGCGCACAACAAGGGAACGCCCAGCTTTTCCGCGAGGCCGGAGGCCAACTGCAGTACCTCGGAGTGCTGGCCAGGCAACACCCCGACTACCAGGGGAGGCGGGCCGCTAAAGCGTTCAGGAGACATACTCCATTGTGGCCCTGCGTGCATTCCTTGAACAGCGCCGCCACGCAACCGGGTCACCCGGCACTGCCTGGGCCGGGTCGGCCTAGTCAGGGTCGGCGTCAGGAGCCTCCAGCGCAGGCTTGGGGCGCCGCCAGGTGAGAGTCACCGTGAAGTTTGAGCTGGTGCTGGCCGCGGCAATGAATGCTCCGGCCTCGGCATGCAGGTCCAGGCCGAACTTGACCGACACTTCGTCCGGCTTGTCGGGGAGGGCTGTGAGTTCATCAATGACACCCTGGACGGCCGGCCGGATGTTGCTGAGGGCGCGCTCAAAGGTCTGCTGCGCCCGCGCGAAAACGCCGCCCTGCCCGCCCCCGCGCGTTACCAGGCCGCCCGTGCTGTCTGATACTTCCAGGAGCACGGTTCCGCCCCCGTCCGTAGGAAATTCCACCAGCCGCGTCATCTCTAGCCCTTCCTCTTCCGTCTGAGTGCCAGTCCCAGGAAGACCAAACCGCTGGCGCCGACGGCGGCGTTCTGCACCGTCAGCAACGCTGCCCGTGCTGACAGGTCCTCTCCCGGCAGCCACATCAGCGGGAGTGTGACCAGGCAGACCAGGAGAAGCCAGCCGGCCAAAGCCGGTGTGTTCGGAGCGCGGATGGCCCGGATGCCCGCCCACCCGCCGAAAAGTGCCTGAGCCAGGGTGGTGGCGGTGGCGGCCCACAGAAGATCCTGTTCCAGGCCAACCACGCCCAGCAGCCCGCCGGCTCCGGTTGCGATGGCCAGAGTCACCCGGCCTGATTCGGTCTGATCCGGCAACCCGGCGAGCAGGAGCAGGAGATAACCCGCGGGCGCCAGGAATGCGTAGACCAGGCGCACGCTGACCTCCCCGCCGGAGTACCACCAGTCGTGATCGACCCAGTTGAGGTAGGCGAAGAAGGCTGCCAGGAGGGCGCCGGCCACGGCCAGGACGGCGCCGCCGGCGGCAAGGAAGCGCGGATCGGGACCTGACGCCGTGCGCAGCCGCGCATCTACGCCGGCGCTCTCCGCTGCGGGGCCCTCCATGCCGTTCCGCTCCGGTTCCGCCTGCCGGGCAGCCTTCTGGGCGTTCCGCTGCGCGGCCCGCAGCGCGTCGTTTTCGCGACGCAGTTCGTTCCGTGCCCTGGTCGCGAGTCCGTCCGGGTCAGAGGCGGCGGGATCCAAACCGTAAAGCTCGGCCGACACGTCCACCGCCGCCTGCCAGTTTCCGCTGCTGGCGTGGTACTCCAGTTCACCCTGCAGGTCGGCTGTCCGCTGCCGTTTGGCGCAATCGCGAGCCCGGGCTGCGGCGTCGGGGAAGTCCGGATCGTCCCCCACCGCGGTGTAGCCATCGGCAGCCGCAGTCCAGTCCCCGGCGTCTTCGGCCTCCCGGGCGTGGCGGTATGCCTCGGAACGTTCCAGATGCTGCGCAGCGGAAGCGCGGAGTACCGCCGCGTCGCGGTAGCCGCCATCGAGCGTCAGGAGGTCATCGAACAGCTCGATGGCCACCGCGTAATGCTTGGTCCGCAGCTCAGCACAGGCTTGCACATACAGCGCGCGGAGTTCGGCCTGCCGGATCCGGGCATCGGACCGCTCTGGTGTTCCCGCAGTGTTGTTCCCGGAAGCAGCCGTGACGGGCACGGCAGAGTCCACCTTGCGTGCCGCCGCGGGACGGCCCGGTGCCTTCAAGTTAAACAGCTTCGTGTCGCCGCCCCGGACATACAGTGCCGGCGTCACCCATTCCAGGGTTCCGTCAGGGCTTCCCATCACGGAGATCCGCCCCACCCGTGCGGCCTCGTCCACGCCGCGGCCGTTCGCTATCGCAGCATAGAAGCCCTGGGCGAAGGAGATCGCGGCGCCGTCGCTAATGGCGAACTGCATGGCAGCCACCGCGCTGATGCCGCTGCGGACCAGGGTGGAGGCGGTGCCGGAGAAGAGATCCTCCCGGCCGGTTTCTCCCGAGGAGCAGGAATTCAGGACCACCAGGCGGGGCCGGGGTACCGCCACGCTCAACAAGGCCATGAACCGGATGGCCCGCACCATGGAGGCGCGGCCGTCGGCCCCCACCAAGGCGATCCGGCCTTCATCGTTCCTGGCGTCGTAGTCACCGTGGCCGATGAAATGGACAACGTGCCAGGGGCCGTCAAGCAACATCGACTGGATCTCGTCCCAGGTCCCGCCCGACGCCCACACGAGTTCGATTCGTCCCTCGGAAACAGGCCCCGCCAAGGCTGCGGTGAGATGGTCCCGCTCCGCTTCGACATCCAGCAAGGGGAGGTCGCGCGGGGATGCGATCAGGCCCAGGATCCTCAGCGGGGGGACGATCTCCAGAGGGTTCAGGTGATAGTCGGGCGCGGGAATATGGCGAAGCAGCGGTTCCGTCTGGCACAGGTAGCTCTCGGTTTCCGGGTCAAACAACATTTCCCACGGCATCGCGGCCAGCTCAGGAGCAGCAAGGCGCAGCACGACCCGCAGTTGCTGGCCGCTATGCTGGGCGGCACCCAGGCTTGCCCGGTACGTCCCATAGACCTCGCGGGTAAAAAGTGCCTGGAAGAGTTCCTGGCCCACGCCCCGCACCGGAAGCTCGGCGACTGGCGTGGTGCGGCGGGCGGCCACGGACGAGGCCAGGACGGTGGACTCCAATTCCGCGCGACGTGCCAGGATCCCGTCCACGTCCAGCCTGAACAGCCCCGATGCGCTGCCTCCGGCCGGGGCCTGCACCACGCGCACGGTGTACTCACCCGGCTCGGAACCTGATGCGAGTTCGAGTTCTATGTCGCCGTCCATGACAACCTTCTCAATGACGTGCGGAGTACCTCCACAGCGGGCCTCCGACGCCTGTGGTGGTGCGCCCGGCAGGCCTACAAGACAAGATTGGCGCAGTGGAAGTGCCGGCACAAGGGGCAATGGGCGCGGGGGCCGGAAACGGGGCGCCATGGCCCTTGGACCCTTGTACACCTCGCCGCCGCGGAATAGCGTTGAGGCAGAAGGAGAGGTGGTCCGCGGTGGAAATCTACATGTGGTGGCTTGACCTGGATCTGGCCAGCAAGGAATGGCTGCGGGAGAACCTGCGCGCCGAGGAACTCCCGTTGTTTGTGCTGCAGGGGATTGCAGAGGCTGGCGGCCCGCACCCGGACACCGCCACGGGAGTCCTGACCTACGCGGACTGGGACTTCATCGAGACGCAGTCTGAGTTCGTGGACTGATCCGCAGGGCGCATGACGTCGCGCCAAAACCATTGCGGCCTCCGTGCCTGAGTGGTTGCATGGGGTGCATGGCCATCGAACAGAGTTATGTCCTAGCAATCGGAACCAAAAAAGGGCTGTGGCTGGCGACCAGCCAGGACCGCCGGACATGGTCCATGTCCGGCCCCCATTTCCTGATGAGCGAAGTCCCCAGCATCGGCATCGACACCCGCGACGGGCGTACCCGCATCATGGTGGGTGTCCGCTCCGAGCACTGGGGGCCCACTGTTGCGCACTCGGATGACCTCGGCGCGACGTGGACCGAGCCCGAACAAGGCGCCATTAAGTTCCCGGACGGCACCGACACCGCGGTGGAGCGCATCTGGCAGATCTACCCGGACGCCGAGTCCCGCCCCGGGGTGGTCTGGGCCGGCGCGGAACCCATATCCGTATGGAAATCGACTGACGGCGGTGAACACTTCGAACTCAACCGCGGGCTCTGGGACCATCCGCACCGCGGCGAGTGGGGCGCCGGGTACGGCGGAGCAGCCGCTCACTCGATCGTTGTCAATCCCTCCGGGGAAAACGTGCACATCGCCATGAGCACGGGCGGCGTCTACCGGTCGCTTGACGGCGGATCCTCCTGGGAGCCTCGGAACAAGGGGATCTCGGCGTACTTTATGCCCGACCCCAACCCGGAGTTCGGCCAGTGCGTGCACAAGATCGCGGCGGATGCCGCTGTCGAGGGCCGGCTCTACGCCCAGAACCATCATGGCGTCTACCGCACGGACGACAACGGTGAGAACTGGGAGTCAATCGCTGAAGGACTCCCCGCCGATTTTGGTTTTGTGATGCTGACGCATCCCCGACGGGCCGGCACTGCGTGGGTGATCCCGCTGAAGGCCGACGGCGAACGCATCCCGCCGGACGGGAAACTGGCCGTGCACCGGACGGACGACGCCGGACGGACCTGGAAGCGCCTTGATTCAGGGCTGCCGCAGGGCGAATACAACGCAGTTCTCCGTGACGCTGCCTCGGTGGATTCCGCAGAACCTGCCGGGGTGTACTTCGGAACGCGCGGTGGCTCGGTCTACGCCAGCCCGGACGAGGGCGAGCACTTCACCGAAGTTGCGTCACATCTGCCGGACGTCCTGTGTGTCCGCGCCGCCGTGGTGTCCGCAGCCCTGGTGCCCGGCGCTCCGGTCCCCGCCTAGGGTCCGTGGTGGCTGACATCAGCGTTGTGCTGCCCAGTGTCCTCCAGCCGCTCGCCGGCGGGCAGTCCATCCTGACTACGCCCGCCGACGGGGCGGTGACTGTGGGGGTTTTGCTGGACTCGCTGGCCGGGGATTATCCGGTGCTTGCGAGGCGGTTGAGGGATGAGACCGGTACCCTCCGCCGCTACGTGAATATTTACGTGAACGGGGACGAGGTCCGGCGCTTGCAGGGACTCGAAACTGAAGTGGCTGCCGGCCAGGAAGTGGTGATCATCCAGTCCGTGGCCGGCGGCTGAGGGGCTCAGGCTACTCGCCAAATGCTGCACTCGTCCGAATTGATCGCCTTGCGCATCCCGGTCTGACGGTCCATGATCCACACGACGCCGATTCCCGGCGCAGTTTCCTGCACGCGGCCCCGTCGTATCACCACATCGTCATAGCTGGGACCCACCGAAAGGCGGGCTTCGATCTCGTCGCCGCGGTGCAGCTGGTCCAGGGCGCGAACGCGGGTCACATGGGCTTTGGCTTCCTTCAACATGGCGGGCCTCCTGAGCTGGAGCTTGTGCTGTTGCCTGCAATTGCCGGCAACATCCAGTGTCCTGCGCCATTGTTGCCGCCGCGTTTCACGCCGGTAATGGCCGCGTTAGTTTTCCGCGCCCATGCTGTTTCCGCGCCCCTGTGGCAGCTGAAGGGGCGGCGGCGTCGGGCCGTGCCGCCTCAGATCCGGCGGCGCGATATCCGTCGTTGCTATATCCGCCTGTCGGCCGGTCGCTGGATCCTGAACCAGCGGAAGCCGTAGCGCTCCAGCTCCAGTTCGAAGCCGCCGTCGTCCGCCAGCGGAACGTTTTCGCCGTCGAGCAGGTCCAGCAGGATGGCGCCGCCGAACGTCTCCTGCGGATCTTCCGGCGACGACACCTTTGCCGCGACGGAGGCCGGCTGCGCGGCCATGTTGTGGGCCAGGACCAGTGTTGAACCGGCTCGGGTGCAGCTGTGCAGGAGCACGCCGGGATTTGACTGCTTGATGAGTTCGAAGTCGCCCCAGGCAAGTTCCGGGCTCTCCCGGTAGCTTCGGATGAGTGCGGCGATGAAATTCCACAGCGAGTCCGGGTCGCGCTTTGCCTGTGCGGCGTTGATGTTCTTCGGCCCGAAGTAACCGTCAACCACCTGAGCCACCAGCTTGTCCGCCGGGGCGGTGGAGAACCCGCCGTTCGCCGTGTCAGTCCACTGCATGGGGGACCGTACTGCGGAGCGGCCCTTGGCCCGCAGGTCTTCACCCATCCCAAGTTCCTCGCCATAGAACAGAACCGGGGTTCCGGGGAGGGAGAACATGAGCGAATAGACCATGCGGATCCTGGCAGAATCGCCGTCGAGCATCGTTGGCAGGCGGCGCCTGAGCCCCCGGCCGTACATCTGCATGTCCGGGTCCGGCCCGAAGGCGGCGAAGACCTCGGCCCGCTCCTCGTCACTGAGCTTGTCCAGCGTCAACTCGTCATGGTTGCGGACGAACATGGCCCACTGGTTGTCCGGATGGATAGCCGGCCTGGCGGCCAGGGTTTTGGCCAGCGGCCGGGCGTCCTCCCTTGCCAGGGACAGGTAGAGGTTCTGCATGCTCAGGAAGTCGAACTGCATGTTCAGTTCGTTGCCGTCCGGCCCGCCGAAGTATTTCAGCTGGTCCTTATAGGGGAGGTTGACCTCGCCGAGGAGGACTGCGCTGCCGCTGCGCCGGTTCAGGAAGCTGCGCAGCGCGGCCAGGTAGTCGTGCGGATCGATCTTGGCCGCATCCTCCTTGGACACGCCCTGCAGCTCCAGGAAGAAAGGCACGGCATCCAGCCGGAAACCGTCCAGCCCCAGCTGTAGCCAGAAACCCATGGACTTGGCGATCTCGTCCCGGACCTTCGGGTTGGCGACGTTCAGGTCCGGCTGGTGCTTGGCGAACATGTGCAGGTACCACTCGCCAGTGGCCTTGTCCCGGGTCCAGATGGACGTTTCTTCACCGGGGAACACCACCTGTTCCGACGTGTCCGGGGGAGTGTCCTTCCGCCACACGTAATAGTCGCGGTAAGGGTTGTCCACGGACTTCCGGGATTCCCTGAACCAGGGGTGCTTGTCCGAGGTGTGGTTGATGACGAAGTCCGCGATCACCCGCATTCCCCGGTCCTTCGCCGTCCGGATGAACTCCACCACGTCGCCCAGCGTGCCGAGCCGCGGGTCCACGCCGTACATGTCGGTGATGTCGTAGCCGTCGTCCCGGTCCGGCGAGGGATAGAACGGCATGAGCCAGATGCACGTGACGCCCAGGGCCGCCAGGTAGTCCACACGCTGGATCAGGCCGCCGAAATCCCCGGTGCCGTCGCCGTCGTCGTCGAAAAAGGTTTCCGGGTCAAGGCAGTAGACCACGGCATTCTTCCACCACAGATCCGACGTCTCGGCGATCCTCATGCCGTCACCGCCTGCGTCCCGCTGCCGGCCCGCAGCTGCGGCAGGACATGCTCGGCGAACGCCTCGATGAAGGGTTTCTGCTGCTGGCCCACGAAGTGCAGGTACAGCTCGTCGAAGCCCAGGTCCGCGTACTCCTGCAGCCATGTGGCGTGTTGGTCCAGGCTGGCAGAGATGTTGACGGCCTTCCGGACCTGGTCCTCGCCGACGTCGGTGCTGACGCCGTCAAAGTGCGCCGCGGTGGGCAGGTCCCAGGGGATGGGCGGCGCGAACACGTTGGACCGCCACTGGTCCAGGGCGATGGAAGCCGCATCCTCTTCCCGCGGCGCCCAGGACAGATGGATCTGGAGCACCGCCTTGCCGTTGCCGCCGTTGTCACGGTAGGCAGCGAGCATTTCCGTCAGCTTCGCGTGCGGCTGGTTGACGGTGACCAGGCCGTCCGCCCAAGCCGCCGCCCGCCGGGCTGTCTGCACGCTGACCGCGGGGGCAATCAGCGGCGGCTTGGTTTCCGGAACGTCCCAGAGGCGTGCCTGTTCCACGGTGACCAGGCCGTGATGGGTGACTTCTTCTCCGTTGTGCAGGCGCCGGATGACGTCAACGCATTCCTCCAAGCGCTGCTGGCGGGTTTCCTTGGCCGGCCACGCATCGCCGGTGATGTGCTCATTCATGTTCTCCCCGCTCCCCGGAGCCATCCAGAACCGCCCGGGGAACATGTCCGCCAGGGTGGCCGAGGCGTGCGCAATGATGGCCGGGTGGTAGCGCTGGCCCGGAGCGGTCACCACGCCGAAGCGGAGGGACGTGGTGGCCAGTGCCGCGCCCAGCCAGGACCAGGCGAAGCCGGAGTGGCCCTGGCGGGCGGACCAGGGTTCAATGTGGTCCGAACACATGGCGGCGTCGAACCCCGCCTGCTCCGCCAGTTGGACGTCCTGGAGCAGTTGGCCCGGGCTGATCTGTTCATGCGATGCGTGGAAACCGATAGTAGCCATCGTTAATGTCTACCGGCGGGGAAGACGCGTGTCGAGGAAAGCACCGGCGGAGCCGCGTCTTTCTGCATAGACTCTAGCCAGTACCGACCCGGGGAAGTGATGACGCGGGACAGCGATGACGCTGGAAAGGGAGTGGCGGGTGAAGCTAGGCATTGCGCGGGAACACCGCGAGGGCGAGCGGCGGGTTGCCGGAACACCGGAGACCGTGCAACAGCTGGTTGGCCTGGGGCTTGAGGTCCTGGTTGAATCCCGGGCGGGAGCGGCCGCCGGCTATAGCGACGACGCGTATGTCCGGGCCGGGGCCCGGATCGTCCCCGAGCTGGACCCCGGCACACTCGACATCCTCGCCCATGTGCGGCCGCTGGAACCCGCGACGGCGGCGGCACTGCGCCGCGGTGCCGTCACCGCCGGGTTCGCATCGCCGTCGTCCGAACTGACCACGGTCCGGGCGCTCGCCGCCGCCGGGGTGACTTCCTTCGCCATGGAACTGGTGCCGCGGATCTCCCGGGCGCAGTCGATGGACGCACTGTCCTCCCAGGCCCTCGTGGCCGGCTACCGCTGTGTTCTGGAAGCGGCCATCCGGCTGCCGAGGTTCTTCCCCCTCTTTATGACGGCGGCGGGCACTGTCCCGCCGGCACGCGTGCTGGTGCTCGGCGTCGGCGTGGCGGGGCTGCAGGCCATCGGCACTGCAAAACGGCTGGGGGCGAGGGTTTCCGCGAATGACATCCGGCCCGCTTCGGCAGACGAGGTTGCCTCCATGGGCGGCACCTTCATCAAGCTCGACCTGGAGACGGCAGAGGCCGCGGGCGGCTATGCCCGCGAGCTCAGTGCGGACCGCGGCGCCCTGCAGCGGAAGCTCCTGGCGCCGCACGTGGCCCAGGCGGATGTGCTGATTACGACGGCGGCCGTCCCCGGCCGGAGGGCCCCGCTCCTGGTAAGCCGGGAGATGGTGCAGGGAATGCGGCCCGGCTCCGTCGTGGTGGACCTCGCCGCCGAGTCCGGCGGCAACGTGGAGGGATCGGTTCCCGGCCAGGACATCCGGGTGGATACCGCCGATGGCGAGGGCACGGTGACGCTGGTGGGCCTGAAGGACGCCGCATCCGCCATGCCCGCCGACGCCTCCCGGCTGTATGCGAAGAACGTGGCCAACCTGCTCGCCCTGGTGGTCCGGGGCGGAACCCTGTCACTGGACTTCGGTGACGAGGTGCTGGCCGGCACGTGCCTCACGCACGACGGCGAGGTGCGGCACGCGCCGACGGCGGAGGCCCTGGCCATGCCCGACAACCGCGCATCCGACAACGAGGGGGTGGCCTGATGGACGGTATCAGCCTGCTCACGATCACCGTGCTGGCGGTTTTCGTGGGCTTCGAAGTGGTCTCGAAAGTATCCAGCACCCTGCACACACCGCTGATGTCAGGCGCCAACGCCATCCACGGGATCATCCTGGTGGGGGCCATCATCGTGGCCGGCCAGGCCGCGGACCCGTGGGTCCTCGCGGTCGCGCTGCTCGCCGTCGTGCTGGCCACCGCTAACCTGGTGGGCGGCTTCGTGGTGACGGACCGCATGCTGGAGATGTTCCGCGGCCGTCGGGACGGGAAGGGTCCGCGATGAGCATCCTTGACCCGACCTGGACGGGACTCCTTTACCTGGTTGCGGCTGTCTTGTTCATTCTGGCCCTCATGGGCCTGAACTCACCGCGCACGGCCCGCCGCGGCAACCTCGTGGGCGCCGCGGGAGCCGTGTTGGGCGTAGCCACCGTGTTCCTTTCTGCACGGCTGGACAACATTCCGTGGATTCTCGGTGCGATTGCTGTGGGCTCAGCAGTGGCCGCCCCCGTGGCCCGGCGCGTGAAGATGACCCAGATGCCGCAGCTCGTGGCCGCCTTCAACGGAGTGGGCGGCGGCGCCGCTGCCCTCGTGGCGCTCCTCGAGCTGGCACACACGGAGGACGCCTGGGTCCGCCTGGCCATCGCCTTCACGCTCCTGGTTGGGGCGGTCTCCTTCGCAGGCTCCGCCATCACCTTCGCCAAGCTGCAGGAGCTTATGACCACCAGGCCGGTGGTCTTCCCGGGACTTCCCGTGGTCATGGCGGCGGTGCTGCTGGCCGCGGTGGGTGCCGGCACCGCCGTCGTCCTGACCGGTTCGCTGCCCCTGGCACTGCTGCTGCTGGTCCTGGGACTCGCCGCGGGCGTTTTCCTGGTGTTGCCGGTGGGCGGCGCGGACGTGCCGATCGTCATTTCGCTGCTGAACGCTTTTACGGGCCTGGCCGTCGCAGCCTCGGGCCTGGTGCTGGGCAACGTCCTGCTGCTCGTGGCCGGCACGCTGGTGGGGGCCTCCGGTACCATCCTGACCCGGGCCATGGCCGCCGCCATGGGCCGCAGCGTGGCCGGCATCCTCTTCGGGGCGTTCAGGGGAGGTTCGACGGCGGGTTCCACCGCCGTCAGTGAACGGCCGGTCCGCTCGTCCAGCGCGGAGGACGTCGCCGTGCTGCTGGGCTACGCGCAGCGCGTGATCATCGTTCCCGGCTACGGCCTGGCCGTGGCCCAGGGCCAGCACACCGCGGCGGAACTGGCCAAGGCCCTGCAGCTCCGCGGAATCCAGGTGGATTTCGCCATCCATCCCGTGGCCGGCCGGATGCCCGGCCACATGAACGTGCTCCTGGCCGAGGCCAATGTTCCGTATGAGGAACTGAAGGAAATGACCGAGATCAACTCGGAGTTCAAGACTGCGGACGTTGCCCTGGTGGTGGGTGCCAACGACGTGGTCAATCCGGCCGCGAAGACGTCCTCCGGCTCGCCGATCTACGGGATGCCCATCCTGGAAGTGGCGGACGCCCGGCAAGTGGTGTTCCTCAAGCGTTCCATGCGTCCGGGCTTCGCCGGCATCGAGAACGAGCTGCTCTACGAACCGCAGACCACGCTCCTGTTCGGCGACGCCAAGGACTCGCTGACCAAGGTGCTGGGGGCAGTCAAGGCCCTGTAGCAGCCTGGGCCGCGGGCCAGCCACGCGCGCCACGGAGGTTCCCGCCCCGCAGGGGTGGTGCGGAGCGGGCCTCCGGGCAAGAATGGGCGTTATGCAACTGCCGGTGATGCCCCCGATCGCACCCATGCTCGCCAAAGCCGTCAGCTCCCTGCCCGAGGTTCCTGATTCCGGCCCGAAATGGAGCTTCGAACCCAAGTGGGACGGCTTCCGGTCCATCATCTTCCGGGACGGCGACGAGGTGGAGATCGGCAGCCGGAACGGCAAGCCCATGACCCGCTACTTCCCGGAGCTCGTCGAGGCGCTGAAGGTGAACCTGCCGCCCCGCTGCGTTCTGGACGGCGAAATCATCCTGGTGGGTGCCTCCGGTGACCGGCTGGACTTCGAGGCCCTGCAGCAGCGGATCCACCCCGCCGCCAGCCGGGTGAAGCTCCTCGCAGCCCAGACGCCGGCCAGCTTTGTGGCGTTCGACCTTCTGGCGCTTGATGACGAGGACCTCACCGGGCGGCCGTTTTCCGAGCGGCGGAGCATGCTGGAGAAGGCCCTTGCGGGCAGTTCCGCGCCCGTCCACCTGACCGCCACAACGCGGGACAACGGCACGGCGCAGCAGTGGTTCCACCAGTTCGAGGGAGCCGGCCTCGACGGCATTGTGGCCAAGGCCCTGGACGGCAGCTACCAGCCGGACAAACGTGTGATGCTCAAGGTCAAGCACGAACGCACCGCGGACTGCGTCCTGGCCGGCTACCGCGTGCACACCAGCGGGCCGGACCGTATCGGTTCGCTGCTACTGGGGCTCTACAACGGCGAGGGCCAGCTGGCCAGTGTGGGCGTGGTGGGTGCCTTCCCGATGCAGCGCCGCAAGGAACTGTTCGAGGAACTCCAGCCCCTGGTGACTGACTTCGACGGCCACCCCTGGGCGTGGGCCAAGCAGGAGGAGGGCAGCCGGACGCCGCGGAACGCCGAAGGCAGCCGGTGGAGCGCGGGCAAGGACTTGTCCTTCACCCCGCTCCGGCCTGAACGGGTGCTGGAAGTGAAGTACGACCACATGGAAGGCGAACGGTTCCGCCATACCGCCCAGTTCGTCCGCTGGCGGCCGGACCGGGACCCGGAATCCTGCACTTACGAGCAGCTGGAAGAACCCGTCAAGTACGACCTCGCCGAGGTGTTGGCCACTTAGACCGGCCTCAAACTACTGGTTAAGCGACGGCGGCCCGCCCCCGTGAGGGGACGGGCCGCCGTCGTGACCTTCTTTTGTGTGAACTTGGCCGGAAGGTCAGGGAATCGCCGTGTCGGGGCCGTTTTGACGGGCAAAAAGGGTCACGACGGCGGCTGCCGCAGGAACGCGCCTTACTTCAGGCCGAGCTCCCGGGTGGGGGTCATGAAGGATTCCTTGGCCGTGAGGGCGGAGATCGCCGCAACGCCGCAGATGACTGCCGTGAAGATGCTGATCTGGACCCAGCCGCCGGGCTTGATGCCGCCCATTGCCGCCACAATCGCCGGGGCGAAACCGGCCATCAGGAAGCCGAGCTGCGTACCGATGGCCAGGCCGGAGAAGCGGACCTTGGTGCTGAACATCTCGGCGTAGAAGGACGGCCAGACGGCGTTGGAGGCTGCGTAGCCGAAGGAGAAGAAGCCGATGGCGGCCAGGAACATCAGCGGAACGCTGCCGGATTCGAGGCTCAGCAGGAACACCGGCGTCAGGACGGCGCTGGCTACGGCGCCATAGATGAAGACGGGCTTGCGGCCGATCTTGTCCGACAGCATGCCGAACAGGGGCTGGGTGCCGAGGGCCACGAAGTTTGCGCCAACTACGAGCCAGAGGGTGGTGGTGCCGTCCACGCCGGCCACGGTCTTGGCGTAGCTGATGGCCAGCGTGCCGAACACGGTGGACACTGCGGCGATGAAGGCGCAGGCCACAACCCGGAGGACGTCGCGCCAGTGGTGCTTCAGCAGGTCGGCCACGGGCAGCTTGGAGATGGCAGCGGTCTTCTGGGCTTCGGCGAATGCCGGCGGTTCGTGCAGGGTGCGGCGGATGAAGAAGGCCACCAGGACCACCACGGCGCTGAGCCAGAACGGGATGCGCCAGCCGATGCCGTACTTGACCTCATCAGGCAGCGCGAGCACGGGGATAAACACGAGGGCCGCGAGGATCTGGCCGCCCTGGGTACCGGTGAGGGTCCAGGACGTGAAGAAGGAACGTCGGTTGTCCGGGGCGTGCTCCAGCGTCATGGACGAGGCACCGGCCTGTTCACCGGCTGCGGAGAGGCCCTGGCACAGGCGGGCGAGCACCAGCAGCGCGGGAGCCCACCAGCCCACCGTGTTGAAGTCGGGGAGGCAGCCGATGAGGAAGGTGGAGGCTCCCATCAGCACCAGGGTGAACATGAGGACCTTCTGCCGGCCCACGCGGTCGCCGAAGTGGCCCAGAATGACGGCGCCGATCGGGCGGGCCACGTAGGCGAAGCCGAAGGTGGCGAAGGACATGATGGCGGCGTTGGCATCAGCATTGGGGAAAAACACGTGCGGGAAGATCAGCGCGGCGGCTGAACCGAAGATGAAGAAGTCGTAGTACTCGACGGCGCTTCCCAGGAAGCTGGCGAGGGCTGCCTTCTTCGGGGTCCCGGCCGGTGCAGCGGTGCCCGGCGTCGTGGACGGGAGTGTCTGGCTCATGGTGTTCCTTTGTGTGACGACATTGTCGCGGATGGATCAGGATTTTCGCAGCTGACGCCTGTTTGTTGCTGGAAACCTAGTTGAAGGCTCTGCTGGCGGCGGCCGGTGGTCCGTGTGAAGACCCGGACGAGTAGCCACATGGTGGGAGCTACTTGTGCGATATAGCAATGATGGCTGTGAGGGCTGTCACTTGTCAAGAAAAATAATCACGATCTAGAAATAGCTCTCACAATGTGGCAACATCGAGTTATGAGTGTGAATCAAAGCACAGAGCCGGACGTTGTGGCCGGAGCAGTCAAAGGGGCGAGGGTGCCCAGGGCAGCCAAGGAAGATTCCCGTACGGATATGGTGGGCAAGGCCCTGGGCCTTCTTGTCCTGCTGGGAGATGAGCCGCGGGGCGCCAGTGCGGCCGAGCTGTCCCGGCGGGCCGAGCTGCCCTTCAGCACCACGTACCGGCTGCTGGGCTCGCTCACCCGGGACGGCTTTGTGGACTACGAGCCGGACGGCCGCCGCTACCACCTGGGCCTGCGCGTCTTCCAGCTGGGCCAGCGCGTCTCCAACCATCACGGATTCGCCGGTACGGCGCTGCCCATCCTCCGCCGGGTCACTGAGAAGACCGGGGAAGCCACCATCCTCTCCGTCCGCGACGGAAACCATCACCTTACGGTCAACAAGGTGGACGGACCGCAGACGTTCCGCGTCACGAGTGATCCCGGGCATCTTGGCGCCCTCCACACCACGTCGGTGGGTAAGGCGCTGGTGGCTTTTGCCGAGGACGCCGAGCGGAAGCGCCTGGTGGAGGAGCTGGAACTTGAGCCGCTGACGGAATATTCCATCACGGACCGTGAGGCCTTCCGGTCCGAGATCGAGCAGGTCCGCCGCCTCGGCTACGCGGTCATGGATGAGGAAAATGAGCTCGGTATGCGCGCCGTGGCCGTTCCTGTCTTCAATGCCCAGGGCTACGCCTTCGCATCCCTGGCAACGGCAGTTCCCGTCTTCCGGCTCAGCATGGAGGAGCTGGTGGCCCTTGTCCCCGTGCTCCAGGAAGCCGCCGCGGAACTGGCCGCAAGGCTGCCGCAGCGATGAGCCGCCCCGCCCGCAGTGGCAGGCGTCGGCGTCGTCATTTGTTCGTCATAAGAACATCAGTGCAATATGTGAACTTTTCCTGTACTGTAATCCCTATCACCCGGCACACCGCCGGCGCCCAGTGCGCCCCGGTCCGCCGGATGCCGTTGTCAAAGGAGCTATACGGATGAGCAATCGAGCAGAGTCCTTTCTGGTGGGCCTCGTGGGTGATGGCGTGATGCCGTCGCTCACGCCCCACATGCACGAACGCGAAGGCGATGTGCAGGGCCTGCGGTACCTCTACCGCCCCATCGACCTGCTGGAGCTGGGCCTGCCCGGTGAATCGGTGGGCGAGCTCCTGCAGAGCGCCCACCGCCTCGGCTTCAACGGACTGAACATCACGCATCCGTGCAAGCAGCTGGTCCTGGACCACCTCGACGAAGTGTCGCCGGACGCCCGCCGCCTCGGCGCCGTCAACACCGTCACCATCCGGGACGGCCGCTTCATCGGCCACAACACCGACTTCTCAGGCTTCGCGGCCGCCCTCGCCTCCGGGCTGCCTGACGCAAAGCTTGACCGCGTGGTCCAGTTGGGTGCCGGCGGCGCCGGTTCCGCCGTCGCGTACGCCCTGCTCACCGCCGGCGTCCGCCACCTTGACCTCGTGGATACGGATGCCGCCCGCTGCGCCGCGCGTGCCGCCGAACTGGCCGGGTTCTTCCCGGACAGCACCGTGAGGGCCCGCACGACGGCGGAGCTGCCGCAGGTGATGCCCCTCGCCGACGGCCTGGTGCACTGCACCCCTGTGGGCATGGCAGCACACCCGGGCGTTCCGCTGGACCTTTCGCTGCTGGAATCCCGGCACTGGGTGGCGGACATTGTCTACCGCCCGATCGACACCGAGCTGGTCCGCGAAGCCCGTGCCAAGGGCTGCGAGGTACTGGACGGCGGACGCATGGCCGTGGGCCAGGCAGCCGATGCCTTCCGGATCTTCACCGGCCTCGAGGCGGACGCGGACCGCATGCGTGCCCACTTCCTGGAACTCGTTGCCGCCGAAGAGGTGACCGCCTGATGCGCACCGGAATCGCCACAGTATGCCTGTCCGGCACGCTGAAGGAGAAAATGCAGGCGTGCGCCATCGCCGGCTTCGACGGAATCGAGATCTTCGAGCAGGACCTGGTGACGTCCTCACTGAGCCCGGAGGACATCCGGAAGACGGCCGCGGACCTGGGCCTGACGCTGGACCTCTACCAGCCGTTCCGTGACTTCGACAGTGTTCCGGAGGATCTCCTCGCCGCCAACCTCCGCCGGGCCGAGGCAAAGTTCAAGCTGATGTCCCGCCTGGGCATGGACACCATCCTGGTCTGCTCCAACGTGGGCACGGCCACCATCGACGACGACTCCCTGCGCGCCGAACAGCTGGCCCGGCTGGCGGGGCTCGCCGCCGACCACGGCGTGAAGGTGGCCTACGAGGCACTCGCCTGGGGCAAGTACGTCAACGACTACGAGCACGCCCACCGCCTGGTGGAAACCGTGGACCATCCGAACCTGGGCACCTGCCTGGACTCCTTCCACATCCTGTCCCGCGACTGGGACACCGCACCGATTGAATCGTTCAGCGCGGACAAGATCTTCTTCGTGCAGGTGGCGGACGCCCCGAAGCTTTCTATGGACGTCCTGTCCTGGAGCCGCCACTACCGCGTCTTCCCGGGCGAGGGCCAGTTTGAACTGGCCAAGTTCATGGGCCACGTGGTCCGCGCCGGCTACACCGGACCGGTGTCGCTGGAGGTCTTCAACGACGTCTTCCGCCAGTCCGACGTCGAACGCACCGCCGTGGACGCCATGCGGTCGCTGATCTGGCTGGAGGAGCAGAGCGCCAAGTGGCTGGAGGCAAACGCCCCGGCGGGTGCGGGTGCCGCAGGCACTCAAGCAAAAGGCCGCCGTCGTTATCCCATGGAACTGGCCACCCTCCCGCAGGTGGCAGAACCGGCCGGCTTCAACTTCGCCGAGGTCAAAGCCGCTGACACCGCAGGCCTCGAGAAGGTGCTGGGACAGCTGGGCTTTGAATTCAACGGCAGACACCGCACCAAGGACGTGCAATTGTGGAGCATGGGCCACGCACGCGTGATCATCAATGAGGCTTCGGTGGGCGCCGGGGACTCCTCACCGGCAATTGCCGCCCTCGGGTTCGACGTCGACTCTCCCGTGATCGCCGCGGCCCGCGCCCAGCAGCTCAAGGCGCCCGCCGTGCCCCGCAAGAGCCAGGCCGACGAAGAAGTGTTCCAGGGCTTCGCCGCGCCGGACTCCACAGAGATCTTCCTCTGCCAGGGCAGCCCGGACGGCACGGCAGCCTGGACCCGCGAGTTCGGCGAAGGGCTGGAGTTCCCGGCCGCCGGCGGACGCGGCGCGGTGATCGACCACGTGAACCTCGCCCAGCCGTGGCAGCACTTTGACGAAGCCGTGCTGTTCTACACCAGCGCGCTGGCCCTGGAGCCGCAGCCGTTCGCGGAGGTGCCCAGCCCCAGCGGACTGGTGCGCTCCCAGGTGATGTTGACGGCGGACCGTGCCGTGCGCCTGGTGCTCAACCTTGCACCGGTGATCCAGCAGGACGGCGCGGATTCGGGCACCGCGCACCGGAAGACCTACCAGGAGCACATCGCCTTCGCCGTGGACGACCTCGTGGAGACGGCCCGCGCAGCCCGGGACCGGGGCCTGGATTTCCTGCAGATCCCGGCCAACTACTACGAGGACCTGGACGCGCGGTTCGACCTCGACCCTGCGTTCCTGGCCACGCTCCGGGAGCTCAACCTCCTGTACGACCGCGACGCCGACGGCGAGTTCCTGCACTTCTACACCGCCACCGTGGGCAGCGTGTTCTTCGAAATGGTGGAGCGCCGCGGCGGCTATGACGGCTACGGTGCACCCAACGCGCCGGTGCGGCACGCCGTCCAGTACGACCACCTGCACCAGCTGGGCCGCACCGCCTGAACCCACCACCCATCGTCACCAACCATCAACAACAAGTGAAAGGAGGCTGCTGTGCCTGAAGACATCAACCTTGAAATTTTCAATGCCGACCCGATCACCGAAGACGTGTCGGACGCGGCGCCCCAGGCCGGAACCGAAGCCGCACCGAAGACCTATGCGCCGCTCGATGCCGCTGCGGAATCGCAGGCGGACCTCAGCGCCGAAATGAAATCGATCGGCGAAGCATATGCGGAGGCGCTCAAGAACGGAGCCAAGGCGGAAATCCAGCCCCGGCTGGACTACGCACCGTACCGCAGCAGCGTCCTCCGCCACCCGACCAAGGACCTGCACCACGCCGATCCGGAAACCATCGAACTGTACTCACCGGCCTTCGGGCACATGGACGTGCACGCGCTGGAATCGGACCTGACCATCCAGCACAACGGTGAGCCCCTGGGCGAACGCATCCTGGTCTCAGGCCGCGTGCTCGACGGCGACGGCCGTCCCGTGGCCGGACAGCTCGTAGAGATCTGGCAGGCCAACTCGGCCGGGCGCTACATCCACAAGCGGGACCAGCACCCGGCACCGCTCGACCCCAACTTCACCGGCGTGGGCCGCTGCATCACCGGCGCCGACGGTTCCTACAGCTTCACCACCATCAAGCCCGGCGCGTACCCGTGGAAGAACCACCTCAACGCCTGGCGGCCGGCGCACATCCACTTCTCCCTCTTCGGGCAGGAATTCACCCAGCGCATCGTCACCCAGATGTACTTCCCCGGTGACCAGCTCTTCCCGCTGGACCCCATCTACCAGTCCATCGTGGACCAGGACGCCCGCGACCGGCTGGTGGCCACCTACGACCACGACCTCACCAAGCCTGAGTGGGCGATCGGCTACAGGTGGGACATTGTCCTGACGGGCTCCAAGCGGACCTGGACCGAAAACGAAGCATTTGGCACAGATGGCGACGAGGAGTAGTCGGATGAGTAACCCCACCAAGCTGACCCCCACCCCCGGCCAGACCGTTGGCCCCTTCTACGGCTACGCACTGCCGTACGAAAAGGACCGTGAACTGCTGGCTCCGGGTTCACCGGGCTCCATCCGCCTGCAAGGCACTGTCTACGACGGTGCCGGCCACCCCATCCCGGACGCAATCCTGGAAATCTGGCAGCCGGATTCCGAGGGCAAGGTCGTACGCCGGACCGGTTCGCTGGTCCGGGACGGCTACACGTTCACCGGATTCGGCCGGAGCGCGGTGGGCAACACCGGCGTGTACACCTTCACCACGGTTAATCCCGGCCCCACCGAGCCCGGCGCAGCGGCCTTCATTTCGGTCGCCGTGTTTGCCCGCGGCCTGATGAACCGGCTCTTCACGCGTGTGTACCTGCCGGAGAATGAGGAAGCCCTGGCGGCGGATCCGCTGCTCTCCTCCCTGGACCCGGAGCGCCGCAGCACGCTGATTGCGCGCCGCGACGCCGATGGCGGACTCACCTGGGACATCCGGCTGCAGGGCGAAGGGGAAACGGTCTTCCTCGACTTTGAGGATGCCTCCAAGTGAATGATCCTGACGTGTTCGGCGGCGACGTCGGACTCCTCAGTCCCGTGTCGGCGTCGCCTTTGGTGGCGGCGCTGACGGGGGACCGGGCGGTCCTGGCGGCGATTCTCGCCGTTGAGGCCGGCTGGGCGTCGGTTTTGGAGAAGGCCGGCCTCGCGCCGGCCGGCTCTGCCGCCGTGGTGGCTTCCGCAGCGGACGCGGACCGCTACGACGTGGCCGGCATCGCCGTCCGCGCACAGGGCGGCGCTAACCCGGTCATCCCGCTCCTGGCTGACCTCCGGGCCCAGGTCAAGGCCCTGGACACAGACAATCTGGGCGCTCTGGGGGCCGTGCACACCTCGCTGACCAGCCAGGACGTGCTGGACTCGGCGCTGATGCTGCTGGCCAGGAACGCCGTTGCCATGCTCCTCGCCGACCTTCGCGGAATCACGACGGCGCTGGCGGCCTTTGCGGAGCAGCATGCGGACACGTTGTGCGTCGGCAGGAGCCTGACGCAGCACTCGCTGCCGTTTACGTTCGGGCTCAAGGCGGCGCAGTGGTTCCATGGACTGGCCGCTGCGGGCCGGCGCCTGGAGGCCGTCGAGCTGCCGCTGCAGACGGGCGGCGCCGCTGGAACGCTGGCCGCCGGGACAGTGCTGACCAAGGGTTCGGTGGACACACCCTTCGACCTCTCGGGCAACCTGGCCGCACACCTCGGGCTGGCGTCAGCCCCGGGGCCATGGCACACCAACCGGCTGGCCGTCACCTCCCTGGGCGATGCGCTGGCTGCGGTGACGGACGCGCTGGGCAAGATCGCCGGCGATGTGCTGTTCCTCAGCCGTCCGGAAGTGGGAGAGCTCGCCGAACCCCGGGCCGCCGGGCGCGGGGTTTCGTCAGCCATGCCGCAGAAGCAGAACCCCGTACTGTCCGTGCTGGTCCGCAGCGCTGCACTGCAGGCACCGAACCTGGCCGCGCAGCTGCACCTGGCAGCGGCCAACTTCAACGATGAACGTCCCGACGGCGCCTGGCACAGCGAATGGCAGGCCTTTCGCCAGCTCCTTCGGCTGGCACTCGGCGCGGCCGGGCACCTGCGGGAACTCGCGGAGGGCCTGCAGGTCTTTCCGGATGCCATGCGCCGCAACCTGGAACTGTCCGGGCCGCTGCTGCTCAGCGAAGGAGTGTCCGCCGCCGTGGCGCCGCTCCTTGATGAGCGGGACGGACGGAACGGCAAGCAGCAGCTCCAGGACATGGTGGACCGGACGCTCCAGGCTCCGTCCCCGGAGCAGCCCGGAACATACCGCCGACTGCTGCGGGAGGCCGTTCCCGCCGAAGCCCTGTCCAACGAACGGCTGGAGGAACTCCTGGATCCTGCCAGCTACGTGGGGCAGGCCACTGAAATTTCCCGCCGCATCCTGGCCGCTTTCCCCGACTTTGCCGGCTACGACGAATCGGCCGGCGCAGGCCGGGCCCTTCCCGCCGGAACAACCACCGAAACAGACCTGAACGGAGTCACCCGTGGCTAGACCAACAGTCAAGGCAGTACTGCTCTCCCCCCAGCGCCCGCTGGGGGACAAGCCCCTGCTGGTGGTGGGGCCGTCACTGGGGACGTCCTCGCTGCTGTGGGCCCAGGCCGGCGCCCTGCTCGGGACCGACTACGACGTCGTCGCCTGGGACCTGCCCGGGCACGGCGTGTCACCGGCCGCAACGGAAACGTTCGACGTCGCCGAACTGGCCGACGCCGTCGTCGACCTCGTTGACTCGATTGCCCCGGGCGAGAGGTTCCATTACGCCGGCGTGTCCCTCGGCGGGGCCACCGGGCTGCAGCTGGGAATCAAGCACGGCGAACGGCTGAAGAGCTTGTCGGTGCAGTGCACCGGCGCCAAGATCGGCACGCCCGAAGGCTGGCTGGAGCGCGCGGAGACCGTCCGGACCCAGGGCACGCCGGTGATGATCCAGGGTTCAGCCGAGCGCTGGTTCGCGCCCGGCTTCATGGATCGTGAGCCGGAGCTTAGCGGCCGGCTCCTGCACTCCCTTCGCGATACCGACCGTTTCAGCTACGCCTTCTGCTGCGAAGCCCTTGCCGGCTTCGACGTCCGCGCCGAGCTGGGCAGCATCCGTGTTCCCACCCAGGCGGTGGCCGGCGCGGAAGACACGGTTGCGCCGCCGTCGTTTGCCAAGGAGATCGTGGACGGAATCACCGCCGGCGGCGGGACGGCAAACGCCGTGACACTGGAGGGGGTGGCACACCTGGCTCCGTTCGAGGCACCTGCCCATGTTGCCGAACTGCTGCGCAGCCTCATCACCTGGAGCGAAACCAGCGGGGCAGCCAAATGAGCGGCCCGGAGACCGCTGGCGGGGCGCCCGCCGGCCCTGAACGGCACGGGGTGGTCCAGCCGGACGCCACCAGCCAGGAAATCTACGACGGCGGGATGGTGGTCCGTCGCGAGGTGCTGGGGGCCGCGCATGTTGACCGCGCCAACGCCAACAAGGACTCCTTCACCGAAGACTTCCAGGACATGATCACCCGCATCGCCTGGGGTGGCATCTGGACGCGGCCGGGCCTGACCCGGCAGATGCGTTCGGCCGTCACCATCACCGCCATGGTGGCGCACGGGCACTGGGAAGAACTGGCCATGCACATCCGCGCAGCCATCACCAACGGCCTGAGCAGGGACGAGATCAAGGAAATCCTGCTGCAGACCGCCATTTACTGCGGGGTTCCCTCCGCCAACACTGCTTTCAAGACAGCCCAACAAGTGTTTAGGGACCTGGACGCCGCCGCCCCGCCCAACTAGGTGGCAGTAGATGTCGTTATGAGCCCTCATAAAGACATTAACTGCGACCTAGTTGGGACTATCAGCCGGAAATTAGAGGAATAGTTATGAATGAAGCTTTTGTGTACGACGCCGTGCGCACGCCTTTCGGCAAGTTCGGCTCCGGCCTCGCCGCTGTCCGCCCGGACGATCTGGCCGCGCACGTGATCGGTGAGATCGTCAAGCGGGCCCCGAAGCTCGACGTCGAGCGAATCGACGAGGTGGTCTTCGGCAACGCGAACGGCGCCGGTGAGGAGAACCGCAACGTTGCCCGGATGGGCACCCTGCTGGCCGGACTGCCCGTGTCGATTCCGGGCACCACGGTCAACCGGCTCTGCGGGTCCTCGCTGGACGCGGCGATCATTGCCTCGCGCCAGGTGAACGCCGGGGACGCGGAGCTGATGCTGATCGGCGGTGCCGAGTCGATGTCCCGTGCCCCTTGGGTGCTGCCGAAGACCGAGAAGCCGTACCCCGCCGGGGACCTGAACCTGGCCTCCACCACGCTGGGCTGGCGTTTGGTGAACAAGGCGATGCCGAAGGACTGGACCATTTCCCTGGGCGAGGCCACCGAACGCCTGCGCGAGAAGTACGGCGTCACCCGCGAGCAGCAGGACGAGTTCTCCGCGAACTCCCACAACCTTGCCGCCGCAGCCTGGGACGAGGGCTTCTATGACAACCTCGTGGCTCCGGTGCCGGGCACGGACCTGGTCCGTGACGAGGGCATCCGGGCCGGGTCCTCGGCGGAGAAGCTCGCCGGGCTCAAGACCGTGTTCCGGGCCGAGAACGGCACGGTCACCGCGGGCAACGCGTCCCCGCTTTCAGACGGCGCGTCCGCGGCCTGGATCGGGTCGGAGAACGCCGCCGGGATCCTCGGGATGGAGCCGTTGGCCCGGATCGCGGGCCGCGGCGCGCACGCGAACGATCCGCAGTTCTTCGGCTACGCCCCGGTGGAGGCCGCGAACAAGGCCCTCGCGAAGGCGGGCATCAGCTGGGAGCAGGTGGGCGCCGTCGAACTGAACGAAGCGTTCGCCGCGCAGTCCCTGGCCTGCATCAACGCCTGGGGCATCGACCACGCAATTGTGAACCGGCACGGCGGTGCGATCGCGATGGGCCACCCGCTGGGTGCCTCCGGCGGACGCATCCTGGGCACCCTGGCCCGGTCCCTGCAGGCCTCCGGGGAACGCTGGGGCGTCGCCGCGATCTGCATCGGCGTCGGCCAGGGCCTCGCCGTCGTCCTCGAAAACGTCACCTCGGGAGCTAAGGGCTAAGAACATGCTGAATTTCATTGACACTGTCGGCGAGGCCGTCGCAGGCATCAAGGACGGTTCCACCGTGATGATCGGCGGCTTCGGCAACGCCGGCCAGCCGTTCGAACTGATCGATGCGCTGCTGGACTGCGGCGCCCGCGAGCTCACGGTGGTCAACAACAACGCCGGCCAGGGTGACCAGGGCCTGGCCCTGCTCATCAAGGAAGGCCGCGTGAAGAAGATGATCTGCTCCTTCCCGCGGCAGTCCGACTCCTGGCACTTCGACGCCAAATACAAGGCCGGCGAGATCGAACTGGAACTCGTCCCGCAGGGCAACCTTGCTGAGCGCATCAGGGCCGCCGGCGCCGGCATCGGCGGCTTCTTCACGCCCACCGGCTACGGAACCATGCTGGCCGAGGGCAAGGAAACCCGCATCCTGGACGGCCGCGGACAGGTCTTCGAGACTCCCATCCACGCGGACGTGGCGCTCATCAAGGCCCTCAAGGCGGACGGCGTCGGAAACCTGGTGTACCGCAAGACCGCCCGGAACTTCGGCCCGATCATGGCCGCTGCGGCCAAGCACACCATTGTCCAGGTTTCGGAGATTGTGCCCACCGGCGGACTCGACCCGGAGAACGTCGTGACCCCCGGCATCTACGTGAACAGCATTGTGAAGGTGGCCTGACATGAGCGCACAGACAAGCAGCGAGACCGGCTCGATCCAGAGCAGCGACAAGCCCCTCGGCCGCGACGACCTCGCCCGGTTGGTGGCCCGCGATATCAAGCCCGGTTCGTTCGTGAACCTTGGCATCGGCCAGCCCACCCTGGTGTCCAACTACCTCGAGCCGGAGCAGAACATCACGCTCCACACCGAGAACGGGATGCTGGGCATGGGGCCGGAAGCCAAGGGCGATGAGATTGACGAAGACCTCATCAACGCCGGGAAGATCCCCGTGACCGAACTGCCGGGGGCGTCCTACTTCCACCACGCCGATTCCTTCGCGATCATGCGCGGCGGGCACCTGGACATCTGCGTCCTCGGCGCATTCCAGGTCTCGGCCACCGGTGACCTCGCCAACTGGCACACCGGCGCCCCGGATGCCATCCCCGCGGTGGGCGGCGCCATGGACCTTGCCACCGGGGCCAAGGACGTCTTTGTGATGATGACGCTCCTGACCCGCGACGGTGTGTCCAAGATCGTGGAGGCCTGCACCTACCCGCTCACCGGCGTGGGCTGCGTGACCCGCGTGTACACGGACAAGGCCGTGTTCCTCACGGGCCCGGACGGCGTCCAGGTCCGCGAAACGTTCGGCTGCACCCTCGAGGAGCTTCAGGCCCTGGTGCCCGTCCCCCTCACGGCAGCCCCCGCCGTCGAACGCTGATCCGCCAGCGCGAACGGACACTTACGGCCCCCGCCAGGCGTGACGGCCGGGCCGGAAGTGTCCGTTCGCGCTCCGGGGCGGGGCCGGAAGTGTCCGTTCGCGCTCGGGGGAGTAGCTGCGGGCTAATAGGATTGGTAACCATGACCGACGCAGCAGCCGAGACCGCGCCCAGGCCTTCCTCTGCGCCCCAGGCCAGTGACCAATACGTTCAATCGCTTGCCCGCGGGCTGGCGGTGATCCGCGCCTTCGATACCGACCACCCGGTGATGACACTCACCGAAGTTGCTGCACGGACGGACCTGACCCGTGCCACCGCGCGCCGGTTCCTGCACACCCTTGTGGAACTGGGCTACGTGCGCACGGACGGGAAGACCTTCGCCCTCACCGCGCAGGTGCTGCAGCTCGGCTACGCCTACCTTTCCGGATTGTCGCTGCCCCAGCTCGCCCAGCCGCACCTGGAGGAACTTTCGCTGCGCCTGGGGGAGTCGACGTCGGCCGCTGTCCTGGACGGCAAGGACATCGCCTACATCGCCCGGGTCACCACCCGACGGATCATGAACGTGGGCATCACCGTGGGGACCCGGTTCCCGGCCTACGCCACCTCCATGGGCCGCGTGCTGCTCGCGGCGCTGCCGCCGGCCGCACTGAATCAGTACCTCGCGGAGGCTGAGATCAAGCCGCTCACGCCCCGGGCCATCGGGACCACGAAAGACCTCGTGGCCGCGCTGGACACGGTCCGCGCGCAGGGCTGGTGCCTGCTGGACCAGGAACTCGAACTCGGCCTGATGTCCATCGCGGCGCCGGTGCACCACGGCCCTACGAAGGTGGTGGCGGCGATCAACGTGTCACTGCAGGCCCAGTCGGTGGCCGCGAAACCGGATCCCAAGGCCTACCTGGAGATGGTGCGGAAGGAAACTGTTGAGACGGCCCGGCTGATTTCGGCGGACCTTTCAGCCAAGCATTAGTCCGTTTGGGTCATTCCGTCTTTCCCTGGAGTGATCGGCTCCACTGGCGGCCACCACTTGGTGGGCGGGCCGATGACAAAGCGGCGCCCGGTCAGTTCGCTGGGCGTGATCCGGACCAGAATGTCCTTGGCCCCCTCCTGCCAGGGTGACGGCGTTTCGGCAGGAGCGTCCTCGCCCGGCTGCACGGCCTCGGCGACCCCCTTGACCACCACGCTCCACGCGATGGTTCCATAGACGTTCAGTCCGTCGGCTTCAAGGACCACCGGCTCCCCGGCGAGCACAGCGTCCAGCTTGGTCCCGGGGCCGGTCCGGAAGATCACCGTGCCTTCATCCGGCAGGTAGTTCACCGGAAAGATTTCCGGCGCGGCGTTGCTGATCACCGCCAGCCGTCCCACGGAGGCGGAGCGAAGGTGCCGCCAGCATTCACGGACGGTGAGTTCTGTTATTTCCGGCCCCGGCCCAGAGGTGTTCATGGTGCTGAGCCTAGGCGTCCGGTCCGCGTTGCGGCAAGGCAGTAAGACCCTGTTTTCAGTTACGCTTCACCTTAGTGAGAACCCCCGACCATTTGCCCGTGAAGGATGCCATGACCCAGCACAACAATGAGCCGGAGAACACGAACGCTCCGGAAGGCAGCACCGCGGCGCAGGCCGGTTCCGGTCCCAGGCGCGCCGCCGTCATCATCAACCCGGCCAAGCCCGTGGACTTCGATGTTCGCGGCCTGATGGCCAAGCACTGTGCAGATGCGGGCTGGGATGAGCCCCTGTGGATCGAAACCAGCAAGGACGACCCCGGCGTCGGCCAGGCGAAGGAAGCGCTGGAGCGGGGCGCCGACGTCGTCATTGCCGCCGGCGGCGACGGCACCGTCCGGTGCGTGGCTGAGGTCCTTTCCGGCACGTCCACGCCCATGGGGCTGCTACCGCTGGGCACGGGAAACCTGCTGGCCCGCAACCTCGGCATGGATGTCACCGATATCGAAGGTGCCATGGCGGGCGCCCTGACGGGCGAGGACCGCAAGATCGACGTGGTCCGTGCAGTCCGGAGCGATCCTGACAAGGAGCAGCACTTCCTGGTGATGGCCGGCGTGGGGTACGACGCCACCATCATGGCGGACACCAACGAAGACCTGAAGGACAAGGTGGGCTGGTTGGCCTACGTCGATGCGGGCATCCGGAACCTTCCGGGCAAACCGGTGAAGGCGAGCATTGTCATCGACGGCAAACCAGTGGTCCACCGCCGGGTCCGCAGCGTCATGGTGGGGAACTGCGGCAAGGTCCAGGGCGGCCTGGAAATCTTCCCGGACGCGAAGGTGGATGACGGCCTGCTGGATGTTGTGGTCCTGGCGCCCCGGGGCAAGCTCGGCTGGTTCTCGGTCGTGGCCGGGATGCTCGGCAAAGGCAAAGGCAAGGACACCTCCGTGGAGTACTTCCAGGGCAAGGACGTGGAGATCACCCTTGAACACGCCGACGACTACCAGCTTGACGGGGACCATGAGGGCGACGGGAAGCACGTCCGCATGACCATGCTTCCCGGAGCGCTGACGGTCAGGATGAACGCGCCGGCTGGCGCTTAGACGGCAGCGCGCAACAGCGTCAAAAAGGTTCGACGGCGGTCCACTCCCAGTGGGTGGGCCGCCGTCGGTTCTTGCCTGGGCTGCTGGAACTGCGGGCTGGTTGATATGCAGCCTGCCCGGCGTTCAGCCGGCCAGCAGCCTGCCCCACCTCGGTGCGAGCAAGGGGGACCCGGCAAGTTTGAGGCACTGCCACAGGGTCACGGCCACGGAGTCCAGCACCGGGACGCCGGTTTCCGCCTCCACTTCCGCTGCGATGTTGGCGCCGTACAGGTTGGTGCAGAGGTAGACGAGGGCGTCGGGCCGTGTTGCCGCGAGCTCCAGCGACCCCGGCCGCATTTCGTCGTCCGTGACCCTGGCGAAGGACTCGTTGTCGCTCAGCCCCAGGGCTCGGTGGTCGATGGTCTTGATGCCGTCCCGCTCGTAGGAGGCCATGATGGCGTGGTTGACGTCTGCCGTGTACGGCGTGAAGAGTCCGATCCGTTCCGTTCCGAAGGACTCGAAAGCCGCCAGGTAGACGAGCGTGGACGTGGTGGCCGGGATGCCCGTCGCGTCAACGATCTCGCGGACCAGTTGGCGGTCATGTTCGGCGCCGAGCCAGGAGCCTGACGTCCCGTTCCAGGCGATGACGTCCACGTCCGCCGTCGCCAGGAGCTCGGCGGCAGCCCTCATGACGGCGGGATCAAACTGCTTGTCCGAGGAATCGTCCAGGGCGATCCGGGTGACCGGGATCCGGGTGAAATGGATGGTGACGTCGTCCCGGTCGCCCAGGATGCGGTAGCTCTGCGGCTCCAGGCAGGTGTTGGAGGACGGCACGATCATGCCGATGCGGGTCTTGCGTACTTCAGAAGGCATGGGTGCTCCTACTTTGCTGCGGAGAGGGTGGCGGGAGTAGCGGCGGACGGGATGTGTTCGCGGAAGCCGTTCCGGGCCACGAAACGTCCCACGGCGCCGGGATCGTGGAAGCCGCCGCCGTCGAGCACCACCCTTCCCGCTGACACTACGACGGCCGGCCAGCCGGTGAGCGACCGGCCGTCGAACGGTGAGAAGTCAGTGCCCATGTGCAGCGCGCCGCCGTCGACTATCCGTTCCTCGGCGGGATCGAAGATCACCAGGTCGGCGTCGAAGCCCTCGGCAATGGTTCCCTTGCCGGGAACGGCGTTGATGCGGGCCGGCCCGGTGGAGAAGACTTCCACGAAGTCCTCCACCGACGAGCCGGCGGACGCCATGGCCGTGAAAGTGACGGGCATCCGGGTTTCCACGCCGGGCAGGCCGTGCGGCATGGCGCGGATGTCGTCCGTGCGTTCGCGCTTCTGTGAGAGGTCGTAACAGGAGTGGTCCGAGGAAACGGTGTGGATGGCGCCGTCGGCCAGCCGTTCCTTCAAAGCGGCCACGGTTTCGGGGCTGCGCATGGGCGGGCAGCAGGCGTACCACTCCGGGAAGGCGGAGCCGTACACCGTGTCATCCAGGGTGAGGTAATGCGGGCAGGTCTCGGAGTAGGCTTCCTGGCCGCGGGCCCGGGCCTCAGTGACCAGGTCGACGGCGCCCGGCGTGGACTGATGCACGAAGTACACCGGTGCCTTGGTGTATTCGGCCATGGCCAGGGTTTCCTTGACCGAGATTTCCTCGGCCAGTTCAGGGCGGGTCCGGTGCAGGTGTTCGATGCCGATCCTGCCGTCGTCGGCGTGCTGCTGCGTGCAGTCGCTGATGATGGGGTCGTGTTCGGCGTGGATGTAGGTGAGGCCGTCCAGCCGGACCATCTCGCGCATCACTTTCAGGATGGTATCGCCGTCCGCCATGGTGGTGCCGCGGTTGGTGGTGTACATCTTCACTGAGCGCACCCCCTCGGCGGCGAGCTGTTCCAGCTGCCAGGGCACGGTCTCGTCCCAGCTGACCACGGAGCCGTGCAGGGCGACGTCGCAGCGGGATTCCAGCGCCAGCTCCTTCTTGTGCAGGACGGCGGCCAGCGGGGTTTCCTGCGCGTCGCGGGGAATGCCGAAGTCGATGATGGTGGTGGTGCCGCCCCACAGTGCCGCGGTGGAGGTGGTGCGGTAGTCGTCCAGGGTGCGGAAGCGGCCGGTTACCTGGGCCACATGGCAGTGGCCGTCCACGCCGCCCGGAATCACCAGTTGTCCGGTGGCGTCGATGGTGCGGACTGCGGCGGGGACGGGTTCCGCGGCGTCGATGAGCTGCTCCACGCGGCCGTCGCGGACCACCACGTGGGCGGTCTGTCGGCCGGAGCTGTTGACCACGGTGCCGTGGGCGATGACGAGGTCGGGAATGCGGGACATCTTTGTCCTCCTAGTTCTTTGAAGCGGTGCGTTCTGTCTGTGCGGCGGCCAGGGCGGCGTCGAGGTTTTCGGAGAGTCCCTTGCGGGCCTTGACGGGCGGCGGCGCGAAGGCACCGGCGCGGTGCGGGCCGGATTGAAGTCCGACGACGGCCTCCGCCATGCGGATGCCGGCGGAGATGCCGTCCACCACCGGAACCGGGATCTGGCCGCTTAGTTCGCGGGCCAGGCCGGCGAGGGGCGCGCCGGCGAGGATCACGACGTCGGCCCCGTCCTCCGCGACGGCCTGCCGGCTGAGGGCCAGCAGGGTTTCCTTGAAGTCCTGCTGCACGGAGCCGATGCCGTTCAGCGCCTCATTGATGGAGCGGATGGAGGCCAGCCGGCCGCCGAGGCCGAAGCGCTCCACGCAGTCCAGGTACCAGGGCCGGATCCGGTCGGAGATGGCGATGATGGAGAAGCGGTGGCCCTGCAGGGCGGCGGCGCACAGCGCGGCCTCCGTGATGCCGATGACGGGGACGTCCGTGAGCTCCTTCAGGGCGGGCATTCCCGGATCCCCGAAGGCCGCGACGACGACCCCGTCGATGGGTGCCGCGTCGATGCGGTCGGCGCCGACAGATGGGCCGCCGTCGGACGTTTCCGCGGTGTATTCGGCGATCACCTCAGCCACCGCGCCGGCGGCGATCAGGGACTCGAAGCGGGTTTCGATGTATTCGACGCCGTGCGCGGCGGTGCGGACCACCAGTTCGGTGTCCGGCGAGGCGGAGCGCAGGGCTTCCGATTCGATCAGCGCCGTGACGTCGTCGCTGATATTGGGGTTGATGACGAGAAGTTTCATTTTTTCTTCCGGTGAAGGGCGGGTTCAGTTTTCTGGAAGTCGTCGGGGAACTGTTCGCGGTATTTGCCGATGTGCGACGCCGACTGGGCCGCGGCGCGGTCCGGGTCGCCGCTGGCGATGGCGGCGTAGAGTTCCTGGTGCTCCCGGATCAATTCGGGCAGGTCGCTCACGTGCCGGAACAGCCAGTGCATCCGGCCCTGAAGCGGCTCCAGGGCAGACCTCAGGAAGCCGTTGTCCGCGATCCGGGTGATGGCGTCGTGGAATTCGCTGTTGGCGCGGTGGGCCTCCATGACGGCGCCCTTGGCGAGGCAGCGTTCGGCCTCGTCCAGCAGTCCGGCAAGGTACTCAAGGTCCTCGCCGGTGGCGCGGACGGCAGCCAGCCGGCAGGCCAGTACCTCCAGCGACTGGCGGACGTCGAAGAGGTCCTCCACATCCTTGGGGCTGAGCGAGCTGACCTCGGCACCGCGGGCCCCCCGGTCGCTGAGCAGGCCTTCCTGGCGCAGCATCCGCAGCGCTTCCCGGACCGGCAGCCGCGAGACGTTGAACTCGGCTGCCAGGTCCCGTTCCACCAGCCGGGTGCCGGGAGCGTAGTGCCCTTCGAAGATCCTGGTACGGAGCGTGTCCCGGACGGTCTCGCGGAGGGGGCGTTCCTTGTCCTGGGTTTCTTCTGCGGTAAGCATGGTGCTCCATTCGGGTTTCTTGACGGGTAGTGCGCTCCCGGCACAGGGAGGTGGTGCTGCGGTGCCTAGCTTAGGGCTGCCAGCTTAGAGCCGACCGCCTAGACAGGGAGGCGCTTGTTGTAGTCCAGCACCAGGACGGACACGCCCATGATGATCGCGGACCCGACGAAGTACAGCAGCGCCCAGGTGTAGGAGCCGGTGGCGCCAACGATCAGGCCCACCGCGATGGGGGTGACGAAGCCGGAGATGTTGCCGCTGAAGTTCATCGCTCCGCCGAGGACGCCGGCGTTGGTCCGGCCGCCCAGGATGGAGGGAATGCTCCAGAACAGGCCAACCCAGCGGAGGAAGAACATCACCACGGAGAGGAGTACGACGGCGGTGGTCGGGTCTGCCACGACGGTCACCCCGACGAGGCCGCCCACCACAACCACGCTGGAGATGCCCAGCAGCGTGCGCATGACGCGGTTGGCGGAGGCGCCGGCTGCCCGCCATTTGTCGGCGATGGTGCCGCCCAGGATTTCCCCGACGAAGCCCGCACCGAAGATCACGAACGTGGACCAGCCGATGGTCTTCAGGTCGAAGCCCTTGGCCTGGGCGAGGTACAGCGGGCCCCAGGTGAGCAAGCCGTAGAACACTCCGTTGAAGCCCAGCCAGCCGAAGCACATGGCCCAGAAGGAACGGAATTTCAGGTAGGGGAGCAGGGCCCGCTTGCCCTTGCTGCCGTCCAGCTCGGCCTCGGCGTCCTCGGCCGCGTGGGAGGCTTCGATGTATTCGGCCTCGGCGGCGTTGACTCCGCGGTGCTGGCGGGGGTTGTCCCGGACGTACCACCAGACGGCCAGGCCCATCAGGACCGTGGCGGCGCCGGCGATGACGAATGAACTGCGCCAGCTGCCGGTGGCGGCGATGAGGCCGGCGATGAGGATGCCGCCGAGCCCGGCTCCCAGTGGAGCGCCGGCGTCCAGGATGGTGGCGCCGCGGCCGCGTTCCGACTTGTGCATCCAGATGGCGTTGAGCTTGCCGCCGGCCGGCATGACGCCGGCTTCGGTGACGCCGATGCCGAGGCGGGCGATGAACATGCTGAGGAAGCCGCCGGCCATGCCGGAGGCCGCCGTTGCGGCGCCCCAGCCCACGCAGGAAGCGGTCATGACCTTCCGCGGGCCGAACTTGTCGATCAGCAGGCCGACCGGGATCTGCATCAGGGCATAGGTCCAGAAGAAGGCGGAGAGCAGCAGGCCCACGAGTTCGGGGGCGAGGTTGAATTCCTTTTGGATGATGGGGAGCGCCACCGAGATGGAGCCGCGGTCGATGTAATTGACGGCCACCAGGACGAGGAGCAGCAGGAAAAGCTTCCAGCGGACGTTGGTGCGCCGTTGCACGCCGTCCTTGCCGGTCTGGCTCTCAGGGGATTGAACTGCGGTTGGATCGGTGCTGGAAGTTTCGGTACTTGGAAGAGACACAGCTTCTCCTTCACGGGGAAGATTGCGGGCAGGGGAAAGACTCTGGTGTTATGGCTGGCCGCGGCCGGATCCGGCGGGGCCTTACTGTCCAGGGCTGGCTCTGGGTACGCCGCTCGGGGCGCCAGGGTCCGGGATAGTGGTCACTTTTGGGATCCCGTTTTGGGATCCCAAAATTAAAGATAGAAGTGAGCCCCGCCACTGTCAAGGGTTTTCCGCGCGCAGCCCGCCGGGCAGCCTATTTACCGATTGTGACTACGGGCTGTCGCTGTGCGCCAGGATCTCCGCGAGCTCCGCCAGCCGGTGGGCGCGCGCTGATTCCGCTGGAGTGAAGGGTTCGCCGGGGCGGTAGAAGGTGACGGGGCCGTGCCACGCCGTCGGGATCTTCAGCACCGTCCCGGCGTCGGCTGTGGCCAGGAGTTCCTGGCGCCCCTCAGCAGCGTCGGGAACAATCCTGGCGGAAAGCAGCTCGGCGACGGCCAGCGGAAGCTCATCCGGGTTGCCCGCAATCCGGGCGGCGAGGCTGAGTGCCCTGGTCTGGCCGTCTGCCATGGCCAGGGCCGTGGTGGGCCAGACGTGCGGGTGCCTGCCGCCGCCGTCGCGCAGGGCGTCCAGGAGCTCACGTTCGCCGAGATTCCCGGGCGCGGAGAGGACGAACTCGTCGAGTACGCCGCCCGCCACCGGATGGATGTGGATGCTGAGGATGTTGGTGTCCAGCCGGGCCAGCGCCAGGGTGATTTTCTGAAGCGACCCTGGCTGGTCGCGCAGCACGGTGCGTGCCCGCCAGAGGGCAGGTGCGGTGTTCAGCCGTTTCCGGTGCCGCAGTGCGGGAGCGTGCAGCCAACTCCTCAGCATCCGGGCTGCGGATGGCTCAGCCACCCAGATCACCAGGACTGTTGCCGTCAGGGTAAGGACCAGGACCTTGGCCACGTAGGGGAGGTGGGTCTCCACTACGGCCGCGTGCACCAGGAGCTCAATGGGCAGCATGACGGCGATGTTCGCCAGGGTTAGCCGTGCTTTGGTGGGCTCCGGCATCTGACCGCAAACTTCGCAGCTCAGGTCGACAGGTTCGGGGGACTGTGCCTTGCGCTTCATACTCACATCATGTCGGGGCCCTGTTTCAATGGCGTTGCGACCGCGTCACGATCGCCAACATCCTTGGAATGGCGCGGATTTTTGGAGTACTTGCCCCGCGCGGAGGCTGCGGCCGTCCGGGGCCGGCCGCAGGCCGCCTAGATGCTCGAGCAGGTAGGCCCGGGTGTCCCGGGCCTTAAGACCTGCACGTAGTTTCCGCCCGTCCACCTAACGGTCCGTAAGACGACCGAGTAGTACCCGCATAAAGCACCGGATACCTGCATAGAAAGCCGGGTAGGTGGCCCTCGTGACGGAGGCAGGGCCCCACGGCTTGTATTGGGGAAGGCATCAACCGGTGCCGCCTACCAATGGTCGGGGGATAGGCAAATGGCGACCTCGTCTGCAGGCATATCGCTCTCAATATGCGGGGGCTGAAATGAGCCAACTGGGTAAAACAAGCCCGTTCGTGCTGAAGTTCATTAGTCCCGGAGTGAGTTCCGGGAGGGTCGCCAGCCCGCCGCGTTCCGCCGTCGGGCATTCCCTTGGAGGCCCGGAGGGGCAGCCGCCCGAGCGCAGGCTCTCCGGCCGTGAATGGGCGCGCTTCCTGGCCCGCTTCCTCCGCCTGACCGACACGCTGTTGGTGGTCTTTTCGGTGCTGCTCGGATATGTGATCCGGTTCGACGGCGGCCGATCCTTTGCGGAAAGCCGCGACAATGCACTGGGCGCCGTCCTGGCCGCAGGCCTCGTGGTGTTATGGACAGGCGCCCTCCACTTTTACCGGACGAGGGACCCCAAAGTTCTCGGAGTCGGTTCCAGCGAATACAAACGCGTTGCCGTTGCCACCACCCGGGTGTTTGGCCTGCTGGCGGTCTTCCTGGTGGTATTCCGGCTGGAACCGGCCTGGGCCTTTTACGTCGGGTCGTTCCCGCTGGGGCTCTTGGCTCTGGTGGGGAACCGCTGGCTCGCGCGCCGCTGGTATAACCGGAAACAGGCCGACGGCCAGTTCCTGGTGAAGGCGATCGTCATTGGCCAGCCCGAAGATGTCCGCTATGTGCTCGGCCGGATCGCCAAGAAGACGGGTGCAGCCTACGAAATCCTGGGGGTGTCACTGCCTGGTGCCCGCCGGGGAATGACGCTCGACGTCGACGGACGCCGCGTTCCGGTGCTGTCCTCCACCGACGACGTTGTCCGGACCGTGGGAAGGTACGGCGCCGAGGCCGTCATCGTGGCGGGTCCTGTGCCGGGGGGCAACCAGTACATCCGGGAGCTGGGCTGGCGGCTGGAAGAGCATTCCGCCGAATTGGTCCTTGCTTCAACGCTCACGAATGTCGCCGGGCCGCGGATCCACTGGCGGCCGGTGGAAGGACTGCCGCTGATGCACGTGGACGTCCCGCAGTACAGCGGCGGCAAGCATGTGCTCAAGCGGCTGCTGGACATTGTGGTCGCCTCCGTGGCCCTCGTCCTGCTGTCTCCGCTGTTCCTGGTCCTGGCCGTGATCGTCAAGCGGAACGGCCCCGGACCCGTGTTCTTCAAGCAGGAGCGGGTGGGCAAAGCCGGCCGGCCGTTCCGGATGATCAAGTTCCGTTCCATGGTCACCGACGCGGAGGCGTCACTCGTGGCGCTGATGGCCCGCAACGAAGGTGCGGGCGTGCTGTTCAAGATGCAGAACGATCCGCGGGTGACCAGCTGCGGGCGCTGGATGCGCCGTTACTCACTCGACGAACTTCCGCAGTTCTGGAACGTGCTCACCGGCGAAATGAGCCTGGTGGGCCCCCGGCCACCGCTGCAGCGCGAAGTGGAGGCCTACGAACGGCACACCCACCGGCGGCTGCTCATCAAGCCCGGAATCACCGGGCTCTGGCAGGTCAACGGCCGCTCGGACCTGCCCTGGGATGAGGCCGTCCGCCTCGATCTCTACTACGTCGAAAACTGGTCGATCATGGGGGACGTCATCATCATGTGGCGGACCTTCAAAGCAATGTGCATGCCTGCGGGCGCGTATTAAGTGGAGGGGACAGATATGGAATCGTCACAGGAGTCCTACCGCCGGGACCTTGACCTTATGGCATCCGCCGCACCGCTGCGGGCCGCCGTTATCGGGGCTGGCTACTGGGGGCCAAACCTCGCCCGGAACTTCAAGGCCAGCCCGGACTGGCAACTGGCCGCCATCGTGGACATGGACCGCGACCGCGCCGCTAAGCTCGCCGCAGCCCATGGCGGCGTGCCGGTCTGCGAATCAATCGACGAACTGCTGGATACGGTTGACGTCGACGCAGTAGCCATCGCCACCCCGGCGCACACCCACCACGGGATCGCCCTGACGGCTTTGCGCGCGGGAAAGCACGTGCTCGTCGAAAAGCCACTGGCTGACAGCAGGGCCAAAGGCGTGGAGATGGTCGAAGAAGCAGAGAGTCGCGGGCTGGTCCTGATGGCCGACCATACGTACTGTTACACCCCCGCCGTCCTGAAGATCCGCGAACTGATCGCGGAGGGTTCGCTGGGCGAGATCCTGTTCATCGACTCGGTGCGCATCAACCTGGGGCTCGTCCAGCCGGATGTTGACGTGTTCTGGGACCTGGCACCGCACGATCTTGCCATCATCGATTTCATCCTGCCCGGCGGCCTCCGTCCCGCTGAAGTGGCGGCCCACGGAGCCGATCCGCTGGGCACCGGAAGGGACTGCGTGGGGCACCTGACGTTTGCGCTGCCGAACGATGCCATGGCGCACGTGCACGTGAATTGGCTCAGCCCTACCAAGATCCGCCAGATGGTGGTGGGCGGTTCCCAGCGGACCCTCGTCTGGGACGACCTGAATCCGCAGCAACGGCTCAGTGTCTACGACCGCGGGGTCAGCCTGGACCGGAAATACCGTTCGCCCGCGGAGAAGAAGGCATTCGCCATTTCATACCGGCTGGGCGACACCTGGGCCCCCGCACTTCCGGAACACGAGGCCCTCGGCCAGATGGTGGCGGAATTCGCCAGCAGCATCTGGCATCATCGCCCGGCGCGGACCAGCGGGACGTCCGGTTTGCGGGTGCTCTCCGTTCTGGAAGCGGTCAGCCGCAGCCTCAGCGGGGACGGGGCGTCTGTCGCCGTCACGGGCAACGAAACCCAGTTGGAGGGACGGCGATGAGCATGCTCCAGGGTGCGCGGGTCCTGGTCACCGGCGGAGCCGGCACCATCGGATCCACGATTGTCGACCACCTGGTCACCGCCGGCGTTGAGCGGATAACCGTCCTGGACAACCTTGTCCGGGGCCGCCGGGCCAACCTGGATGACGCCGTGGCCACCGGCAGGGTGGAACTCGTCGAAGGGGACCTGCGCGACCGGGACCTGGTCCACGACCTCACCCGCGGCAAGGACATCGTTTTCCATCAGGCGGCCATCAGGATCACCCAGTGCGCCGAGGAGCCGCGGCTCGCCCTCGAAGTGCTGGTGGATGGCACGTTCAATGTCTTCGAGGCGGCAGCCGAGCACGGTGTGGGCAAGCTGGTGGCAGCGTCGAGCGCATCGGTCTACGGAATGGCGGAGGAATTCCCCACCACCGAACGGCACCACCACCACAACAACGACACGTTCTATGGCGCAGCGAAGTCCTTCAACGAGGGAATGGCACGAAGCTTCCGCGCGATGACCGGCCTGGACTACGTCCTGCTGCGCTACTTCAACGTCTACGGGCCGCGGATGGATGTGCACGGCCTCTACACGGAAGTCCTGGTGCGATGGATGGAGCGCATCGCGGACGGACAGCCGCCGCTGATCTTTGGTGACGGACGGCAGACCATGGATTTCATCCACACCCGTGACGTTGCCCGCGCCAATGTCCTGGCCGCCGGAAGCGGGGCGCGTGAGGGCGTCTACAACGTGGCCAGCGGGGAAGAAACCAGCCTCCTGAAACTTGCCGAGGCGTTATTGCGGGCCATGGATTCCGAACTGCACGTGGAGCACGGCCCGGACCGCGCCATCAACGGCGTGGTCCGTCGCCTCGCGGACACTTCCGCTGCGCGGCTTGACCTTGGCTTCGCGGCTGAAACCGGGCTTGAGGACGGGCTCCGGGAACTCGTGGACTGGTGGCGTCCGCTTCGCGGCGAAATTGCCGCCGCCAGGGTCGGAGGCGTGCGGTGACCATCAGCCAGGACCAGACGCTGAGCCGGATCAATGTCATGAAGCCATGGCTTGGAATCGAAGAAGCTGAGGCCGTCGCCGAGGTGATTGCGTCCGGCTGGGTGGCCCAGGGTCCCCGTGTTGCGCAGTTCGAGGAAGCCTTCGCCGCCGCCCAACAGGCGATGTTCGCCGTCGCCGTTTCCAACTGCACCACCGCCCTGCACCTGGCGCTCAAAGTGGCCGGCATCGGGCCCGGCGACGACGTGGTGGTGCCGTCCTTCTCCTTCATTGCCACCGCAAACGCTGCCGGCTACGTGGGAGCGAGGACGGTGTTTTGCGATGTTGAAGAGGAAACCGGCAACGTCTCCGCAGGGACCATCGCCGCCGCGCTGACGCCGGCCACCAAGGCCGTGATCGTGGTGGACCAGGGCGGAATGCCGGTGGACCTGGATCCGATCCGGGCGCTGTGCGACCCCCTGGGCATCACGGTGGTCGAGGATTCGGCGTGCGGAGCCGGGTCCACCTACCAAGGCAGGCCCGTGGGGGCGGGCGCGGAGCTGGCCGCGTGGTCCTTCCACCCGCGCAAGATTCTGACCACCGGGGAGGGTGGCATGCTGACTACCCGGAATCCCGAGTGGGCCGGCCGGGCACGAAGGCTGCGCGAACACGCCATGAGCGTTTCGGCCAACGACCGCCATGCCGCTCTCCTGGCGCCGGCGGAGGAGTACCTGGAAGCCGGGTTCAACTTCCGGATGACGGACATGCAGGCCGCCGTGGGACTCGTCCAGCTGGGGCGGCTGGCGGAGGCCGTGGCCCGACGCCGCGAAATCGTGGCCGGCTACCAGTCTGGTCTGGACGGCGTTGTGGGCCTGCGGCTGGTCCGCGACCCGGCCTACGGCACCAGCAATTTCCAGTCCTTCTGGGTGGAGGTCCTGCCGTCATTCCCCCTCAATCGGGAGGAACTCCTGGAGCGCCTGGCACGTGACGGCATCTCGGCCCGCCGCGGGATCATGGCTGCGCACCGGCAGCCCGCCTACGCCGGACGGGATACCGGCGCAGCCGACCTCTCCGTTACGGAACGGCTGACGGACAACACCCTGATCCTGCCGGTCTACCACCAGCTGACGCCGGGCGAGCAGTCCCGGGTACTCCGGTCCATCCGGCTGGCGGGCGGTGAGGGAACCCGTGGCTGACCTTATTCTCATCGCTGCGAGCGGGCTTGCCCGCGAAGTGCTCGCCACGGTACGCGATAGCGGCCAGTTCGACGTCGTGGGAATCCTCGACGACGATGCCGGCAGGGCGGGCACCACGATGGACGGATCGCACATCCTGGGTCCGGTCAGCCACGCGCTCAACTACCCGGACGCGAAGATGGTGGTCTGTGTGGGCGCCGGCAACGCTCGTGCCGGGATAGTGGCGAGGCTTGCCGGCCTCGGGTTCCCGGAGCGGCGCTACGCCACCGTGATTGACGCCTCGGTGCGGCTCCCGGAAGGGTGCCGGATCGGCCACGGCAACATCCTGCTGGGCCATGTCACCCTGACAGCCGACGTCACCATCGGCAACCATGTGGTGGTGATGCCGGGAGTGACCCTCACCCACGACGACACTGTGGAGGATTTCGCCACGTTCGCGGCCGGTGTTTCGCTGGGCGGCGGTGTCAGGGTGGGACGGGCCGCCTACCTGGGCATGAACTCCTGCGTGCGGGAACGGACGGCCGTCGGCGCCGGCGCCACCGTGGGGATGGGTGCCGTAGTCCTGTCCGACGTTCCGGCCGGAGAAACCTGGGCCGGTGTTCCGGCGCGGGCCATCAGGCGCGCGATGGCGGTGCTCTGATGCGACGCGCCAGGCCTGTCCCATTTGCCGGCACCACCGGTGTCACCGTGGTTGTGCCCTGCTACAACTACGGGCATTTCCTGGCTGAAGTGGTGCACAGCGCGCTGTCCCAGGAACGCGTGTCAACCAGGGTGATCATCGTGGACGATGCTTCCCCGGACGGGTCCGCTGATGTTGCCCGGGAGCTGGCGGCGGCGGATCCGCGGATAACGCTCCTATGCCATGAGGTGAACCAGGGCCACATCGCCACGTATAACGACGGCCTTGCCCGCGTGGAGACCGAATTCGTGGCACTCGTTTCCGCAGATGACCTGCTGGCACCGGGTGCCTTGGGCCGGGCCACGGACCTCATGAAGGCGCACCCGGGCGTGGGCATGGTGTACGGGATGCCCCTGGAGTTCGACGACGCCCAGGGCGTGCCGGACATCCCGGCCGACGGACGGAAGAGCAGCTGGACCGTCTGGTCCGGCAGGGAGTGGCTGCGGTGGGCATGCTGGCGGGGCCGGTGTTTCATCCTCTCCCCGGAAGTCGTCATGCGCACGGACGCCATGCGCCAGGTAGGACCCTATAACGCCGAACTGCCGCACTCCGGGGACCTGGAATACTGGGTCAGGACTGCTGCGCGTTGGGATGTGGGCCGGATCAACGGCCCAGTGCAGGCGTACTACCGCGTGCACGGAAACAACATGCACCTGACCAGCTTTGACACCATCCAGGTGGATCTCAAGCACCGGCTGGACGCCTTCGAGGTGCTTGCCACTGCCGAACTGGCAGCGGAACTGCCCGATGCTGCACGGTTGCACCGGATGGCCCGGCGAGGAGTCGGCCGGGAATCGCTCCTGCTGGCGGAACGGAACCTCGACGCCGGAGGCGCCGTTTCCGTATCCCTGTCACTGCTGGACGTGGCCAAGTCAGCCTTCCCGTCGGCGGCGTCCACGCTGCGCGGCAGAGCATTGCGACACAGGCTGGTCCGCGCAGGCCGGCGTGCTGCACCGACAGGTGTCCAAAGCATGATCGAAGGCTACCGGCGCCAAGTGGACAGGGTCCGCTGGACTGCCTGGCGAAAAGCAGGCATATCGTGAGGACCCAAGGAGACCCGGAGGCGGGCCTTGAAACGGTGAGGACCGGGTTCAGGGGCGGCCTTTTGTGGGGCGCAGTAGGAGTCGGCTCAGGCCGTGTGCTGCAATTTGTCACCACCTTGATCCTTGCCCGCATCCTCGCCCCGGAACACTTTGGCGCCCTCGCCATCGCCCTGGTGGTGCAGACCATTGCCATGAACGTCACTGAGCTGGGAGCCACGGCCGCACTCGGGCGCGGGGACCGCGACCCCGCGGAGATCGCGCCGACCATCTTCACCATCGGCCTGGTAACCAGCACGGTCATCACGGCCGCAGTGTTCGCCGGCGCGCCCGTTCTTGCAGCGGCCATGGGCGATCCCTCTGCCGCGCCAATCGTGCAGATCATGGCCTTCACCATCCTTCTGTCCGGCCTGTCCGGGGTCCCCGCCGCCATGGTGTGGCGGAACTACCTCCAACGCCCCCGGGCCCTCGTGGAAATCGCCGGCGCGCTGTGCAGCCTGGCCCTCGTCATCCCCATGGCACTTGATGGCTGGGGAGCCTTCGCCCTCGCCTGGTCCAGGCTTGCCGGGCAACTGCTCACCACCATCGGGTACTGGCGGGTTACGCCCCAGCGGTTCCTGCCCGGGTTCCGGCGGGCCGAGGCTGCATACGTGCTGCGCCTGGGCATGCCTCTGGCTTTGGCAAACCTCGTTGTTTTTGCCACCCTGAACCTGGACTACGTCATCGTGGGCAGGAACCTCGGGACGGCGGAACTGGGCATCTACCTGCTGGCGTTCAACCTTGCCAGCCTCCCCAGCAGCCTCATTACCGCCGTGATCCGCACCGTGGCCATCCCGACGTTCGGCCGGCTGCACAAAGCAGGCATGCTGGCAGAAGCCGCTCCGGCAGCGCTTGGAGCCGCGGCCTGCCTGGCCCTACCCGTCTCCGCGCTCCTGGTGGGTCTGGCCGGCCCGCTGATCAAGGTCCTTTACGGCCAGGCGTGGACCGGAGCGGCCGGAGCCATGATCGGACTGGGAATTTTTGGGGCGGGCCGAATCCTCACGGAGATGCTCGCGGACCTGTGTGTCGGGGCCGGCCGCACGGTGGGCCTGTTCTGGGTCCAGGTGGTGTGGTTCGTCAGCCTGCTCCCCGCGCTCCTGGCCGGGGCCCGGCTTGGCGGCCTCGCCGGCGTCGGCGCGGGGCAGGCGGTCGTGATCTGGCTCGTGGTGCTCCCGGTCTTCTTCCTCATGGTCCGTCGCACCGTGGGGGCCGGGATCGGCGCGATGCTGCTGCAGTGCGCGCCGCCCGCCGCAGCGGCCGTCCTGGCCGGGGTGGCGGCCTGGATTGTGGCGGGGGCCGTTCGTGAGCCCTTCGCAGCTGTCGTGGCCGGCGGCCTCACCGGAGCCGCGCTCTACGTGCTGCTCATCGGGCGGTATGTCCTCCAGGCACTCGCGAGCCTGAAATCACTGAATGCCGCCGAAGCAGCGGGAGTCCCCGCGCCGGCAAACGCGGCCGACACGCTGAGTCTAAGGAGCGCACCATGAACTTTCCGGCGCAACTTCGGGTCCCCCTGGTGGACCTCGTCGCCCAGCAGGCGGAAATCCATGAAGAACTGGAGCCCCACCTGCAGGACATCCTGCAGCGTGCGGCCTTCATCGGCGGGAAAGAGGTTGAGCTCTTCGAGCAGCAGTACGCCGATTTTCTCGGAGCGCGCCACTGCATAGGCGTCGGAAACGGCACGGATGCCCTGGAACTCGCGCTGCTGGGCGCAGGCGTAGGGCCCGGGCAGGAAGTCATCGTGCCGGCCAACACATTCATCGCGAGCGTGGAAGCAGTGGTGAGGGTGGGCGCCGTACCCGTCCTTGCGGATGTGGACGAGGAGTATCTGCTGCTGGATCCGGAATCGGTCCGGCACCGCGTGACCGACCGGACCGCAGCCATCCTCCCGGTTCACCTTTTTGGCCAGGTGGCCCCTGTGGAGCGGCTGACTCCCATTGCCGAACTATGCGGCGCCGTGATCATTGAGGATGCCGCGCAGGCACAGGGCGCGTTACGGTTCGGCCGGTCCGCGGGCACCCTGGGCCGCATCGCGGCCACAAGCTTCTACCCGGGGAAGAACCTCGGTGCTGCTGGTGACGCAGGCGCCGTCATAACCGACGACGACGACGTTGCGCGCCTGGTCCGGCTGCTCGGCGCACACGGTAGCGAACGCAAGTACGAGCACGAAGTCATGGGGTGCAACTCGAGGCTGGACACCATCCAGGCCGCCGTGCTGCTGACGAAACTCAAGCGGCTCCGGGACTGGAACGACATGCGCAGCCAGGCTGCTGCACGCTATCAGGGGCTGCTGGCGGATGTGGAAGCTGTCCGGCTGCCGCGGTCCGCGCCGGGGAACTCTGACGTATGGCACCTCTTCGTGGTCCGGCTGGAGGACCGGGACCGGATTGCGGCCGATATGCAGCAGTCCGGAGTGTCCACCGGCGTCCACTACCCGGTTCCCGTCCACCGCACCGAGGCTTGGCGGAAGCTGGGACTGGAAGCCGGAAGCTTCCCGGTTGCCGAGGCGGCGTCCCGCCGGATCCTGTCCCTGCCCATTTACCCGCACATCACGGCGAGCCAGCAGGAGCACGTCGTGGAAAGCCTTCGCAACGCCGTCGGGGGTGGAGCATGAGCGTCCTGAAACGGCTCCTCACCATGGGACCCCGGGACGCGGGCCGGCGTGTTGCCCGGCGTGTTGCGGGCAGCCTGGCGAGCCGCTTCGATGCGGCCGGTCTGGATTTCCCGCTGCTTCCGGAGGACATCGCGGATTCCACGCGGCTGCAGTTGGAACCGCCGCCCGCCGGAAGCACCAGGAAGAAGCTAAGCGTTGCCTGGCTGTGTACCCCGCCCAGCCCCGGATCCGGCGGTCACACAACGCTCTTCCGCATGGTTGCGGGGATGGAGGACCGCGGACACCGCTGCACGGTGCTGCTGTACAACCGGCACGATTCCGATCCGGTGCGGAACACGGCGATTATCCGCCAATACTGGCCCCATCTGAAGGCCGACATCAGAATCGTGCCCCAAGCCATCGAGGGCTATGACGCGTGCGTGGCCACTTCCTGGGATACGGCCCACGTTCTTGCCCGCCGAAGCAACAAAGGCACTCACCGTTTCTATCTCGTTCAGGACTTCGAGCCCTTCTTCTATCCCCGCGGAAGTCTTTACAGCCTGGCCGAGGACACCTACCGCTTCGGTTTTCGCCACATCGCCCTCGGCGGCATGGTCGCAGCGACACTCCTGGAAAACGTGGGGGTCGATTCCTCGATGGTCTCCTTCGGCTGTGACACCGGGACCTACAGGCTGGACAACGTGGGACCCCGGCGGGGAGTGGTCTTCTACGCCCGCGAGGCGGTGGACCGGCGCGGCTTCCTGCTGGCGCGCTTGGCACTGGAAGACTTCCACAGCCGCCATCCCGGGCAACCGATCCATGTATACGGGGACCCGATGGGGCGTTGGACCGTCCCCCACGTCCATCACGGAAAGCTGACTCCGGTCCAGCTGAACACCTTGTACAACACGTCTGCGGCCGGTCTCGCCATGTCGTTCACCAACATCTCCCTCGTGGCCGAGGAAATGCTCGCAGCGGGACTGACTCCCGTCGTCAACGACCACCGGTACGCTCGCCTGGACCTGCCCAATCCAGGGGTCGCATGGGCGCCTGCAACACCGGGAGGGCTGGCAGACGCGCTGTCCGCTGTCGTGGAAATGACGTCAGGATCCCGCAGCATCGAGTGCTCAGCCGGAGTCCGGCAAGGCTGGGACGGGACCCAGGCTGCGGTCTCCAACCTCATCAGCGACGCCGTGGCGGGCCTCCCCGCCCGGCCGTCCACGTCCAGCCAGGAAACCTGGCACTACGCCGCGGGCACCCGCGGCGCCGAAACCGGAAGCCACGGATGATGGGCGGCCGCCGGTGGACCCTTGCCGCCCTGCTGGGACTGTATCTGTCCGCCCTCGCGGTTATCGGTTTCTGGCCGTCCCCCGTGGACCGTCCCCTGGCCGGCTTCCTCAACGAAATCCTCGCAGCACTGCGCGGGAATGCCCTGACGTCCGGAATCCGCTACGGGCATGTGGAGGCTGCTGCGAACGTGGTTCTCTTTGTCCCGCTGGGTGTCCTGGTCGCGTTGCTGCTGCCGCCACGCCGCTGGTGGTTGGCGGCCGCGACCGGACTCCTGGCTTCCGCGGCCATAGAGGCTGTCCAGTACACATTTCTCAGCCAGCGCCAGGCCAGCGTCGCTGACCTGGCCGCCAACACACTCGGTGCCCTGACGGGTGCCGTATGCGTTGCGTTGGCTGTCCGGCGGGCAGGTCACGGACGCGGCGCACCACTACCAACGCCGGTCTCCGGCAACACCATCCCTGGGAGGAACAGCATGATTACCATCGCCACCTCGGCGGACGTTGCAGAGTCCGCCAGAATCGGAGACGGATCCCGGATCTGGCATTTGGCGCAGATCAGGGAAGACGCCGAGTTGGGCAGCAACTGCAACATTGGCCGTGGCGCCTATGTGGGGCCTGCCGTCCGCCTGGGCGACAACTGCAAGGTCCAAAATTACGCCCTGGTCTATGAACCGGCGCGGCTGTCTGACGGTGTCTTCATCGGGCCCGCCGCGGTGCTCACCAATGACCTGCACCCGCGGGCCATCACTCCGGACGGAACACTCAAAGGTGCCGACGACTGGGTCGCCGTCGGCGTCACAGTCGGCAAGGGCGCCTCCGTCGGAGCGCGAGCCGTCTGCATAGCGCCCCTCACCATCGGCGAGTGGGCCACAGTGGCCGCTGGCGCCGTCGTGACCCGTGACGTCCCCTCCTATGCCGTGGTGGCTGGCGTGCCGGCCCGGCACATGGGATGGGTGGGCGAAGCGGGCCACCCGCTCAAACAGGACGACGGCGGCAGCTGGCTCTGCCCGGTCACCGGGCGCCGGTACTTCGAGACCAATGGGCAGCTTGTGCCCGCGCAGACGAACTGAGGACGCGCCATGGAAAAGTTGGACAGTAACAAGGTAATCCTGGGCGGCACGCCGGTTGACCTGATGGACCCCGAGCCGGCCCTGGAACTCATCGTCACCCGGGCCGGCCGCCAAGGGTTGCCGCCATTGGGGGTGGCGTCCGTCAACCTTGACCACCTGCATCATTTCGGCACCGGCGGCCGCTGGGCCGGCACGCTGCACGCAGATCCCGCCAGCCCCGTGGACTGGCTCTACCTCCTCGACGGCGCCCCGCTGGTGTCGCAGTCGCAGCGGCTGACCGGGCACCGCTGGCCCCGGCTGGCCGGCAGCGACCTCGCCTCCCCGCTCCTGGCCCGGGCTGAGCAGCTGGGACTCAGGGTGGGTTTCCTCGGCGGCTCGGCGGAGAACCAGCGGCTGCTGGCCCGGAAAATCGAGGAAGAACACCCCAGGCTCCTGGTGGCAGGCATGTGGTCGCCGGAGCGGGACGAACTTGCGTCTGCGGAACAATCAGAACGGATCGCCGCCGAGATCGCCGGAGCCGGCGCCCAGATTCTCTACGTCGGGCTCGGCAAGCCCCGCCAGGAGCTCTGGATTGACCACTATGGCGCTTTGACCGGGGCGGCGGTCCTCTTGGCTTTTGGCGCAGCCGTCGACTTCCTGGCCGGCCGGGTCAATCGTGCCCCGCAATGGGCAAGCGAACACGGGCTGGAGTGGGGCTACCGGCTCGCGCTTGAACCGAAACGGCTCGCCGGCCGCTACCTGATCGACGGGCCGCCTGCCTACCTCAAGCTGCGGACAGCTTCCTGCACCGTGCCGCCGGTGGTGCCGGAGCGCCTGTCCTCGGCCGTTCCCGCGCCGCGGATTCCCGGACGGTTCACCGGACCGGAGGGCTTGGCGGACGTGGTCGTCGTCGTGGTCACGTACAACAGCACTCAGGGAATTGGCTCCCTGCTGGAGAGCCTGCGGGCCGAAACAGCCGACCTCACGCTGCGTGTAGTGGTGGCGGACAACGCCTCCACTGACGGCTCGCTGGGGTTTGTGCGCAGCGCCCATCCTGACGTGATCGCATTTACCACCGGGGGGAACCTGGGGTATTCCGGCGGGATCAATGCCGCCATGCGAAAGGCCGGGGAAAGCGCCACAGTAGTGATTCTCAATCCGGACGTCACCGTGGGGCGAGGCAGCCTGGCCACGATGATGCATCGACTGAATGCTTCGCGGGCCGGAGCCGTTGTCCCCCGGCTCCTCGATGAGCGCGGGTCACTCAGCCCCTCCCTGTACCGCGAACCAAGCATCACCAATGCCCTCGGTGACGCGATACTTGGGCGCCGGGGCGCCGGCCGTCCGGGCTGGCTTGCCGGCACGGACTTCAATCCGGAGAGCTACGCCCACGCGCACACCGTTCAGTGGGCCACGGGAGCCGCGCTGATGGTTCGGCGCGACCTGGCCGATTCGTTGGCCTGGGACGAGTCCTACTTCCTTTATTGGGAGGAGACGGACTTCTTCCGCAGCCTGAGGACGATCGGCGAAACTGTCTGGTACGAGCCGGCCGCGGCCATGACGCATGCGGGCGGCGGTTCCGGAAGTTCCGCCCGGCTGAACGCCCTCCTTGCCGTCAACCGGGTGCGCTATATCCGCAAATACCACTCAACTGCGTACTCGGCAGTCTTCCAGGGCACCGTTGTTCTGTCCGAGGTGCTGCGCTGCTGGAAGGCGGACAGGCGGGGTGTCCTCCGGACAGTCCTCAACGAAGGCAGCTGGTCTGAGCTGCCGGGCCCCAGCAAAGACCCGGACGCGGGCTACTTTCCGAGGGGCTCGGTGATTATGCCTGCCCACAATGAGGCCAACGTGATCGCCCGTGCGCTCGCCCCGCTCGCGCCATTGGCTGCTGCCCGGCAGGTGGAAGTCATCGTGGTCTGCAACGGCTGCACCGACAACACTGCGGAGATTGCCCGGCGATTCGACGGGGTCACGGTGCTGGAGTCCACAGCCGCATCCAAACCGTCTGCCATGAACGCCGGGGACGCCGCGGCGTCGGAATGGCCCAGGCTCTATCTGGATGCCGACGTCGAAATCACGGCCAGCGCCCTGCGGGAGCTGTTCCTTGCCCTGGCCCCCGGGGGCCTCCTGGCCGGGCGTCCCGCTGCCCGCTATGACCTGCACGGCGCGCATCCGCTCATCCGCGCGCAATACCGGGCAAGGATGCGGCTGCCTTCCAATGCCACGAGCCTCTACGCTGCCGGGGCCTTCGCGCTGTCCAAGGAAGGGCATCTCCGCCTGGAGGAATTCCCGGAGGTGCTGGCGGACGACCTTTTCGTGGACAGGCTTTTTGGGCCGGCAGAAAAGGCCGTTCTCGACGTCGACCCCGTGGTGGTGCGTCCACCGCGGAGCCTGAAGGACCACATGGCTGTGATGCGCCGCGTTTGCCGCGCCAACGCCCAGGTCAACAGGATGGAGGGACAACACAGCAGCACTGCAAGAACCGTTTCGGAATTGATTCGTTCGGTCCGGGGACCCCTTTCGGCAGCGGACGCCCTGATCTACGCGGGCTTCGCAATTGCGGGCCGGAAGGGTGCAGGCGTGCCGAGCCCGGGATGGGAACGGGACAGCAGCAGCCGGCGGTCAACAGCAGACGGGCCGCGGCGCTGATGAACCACACAGAGCTGCATCCGGTAGCGGGTCTGGCACCCGCCGGGCCGCCATGGCTGCTTAAGGCAACCGTGTTCTCGGTCATGGCGGTTCCGGCCTACCTGGTTCTGGAGCCCATCGGGGCCAGTGCCAACCTCCCGGAGTTGCTCGCCTTAGGCCTCTTCGGGCTCTGGACCATCTGCACGCTCCTGGGGCTGCACGACCCCGTGGTGTTCCGGCACCCCGGGCGCGCAGCGCTGCTGCTGCTGTTGCTGGCATCATGCGTGAGCTATGCGCATCTCTTTGCGGGTCTGAGCGGTGCCAGCACGGTCGGTGGGCGGGCCGCGGCGGACAGGTGGATGCTGCTGATGGTTGCCGCGGCGGGTATCGCCTTTGTGACCACCGAATCCGTGCGCACGCTCAAGGACGCCATGGTGCTGGTCCGCTGGGTACTGGCCGGCGGCACGGTCTGTTGCCTCGTCGCCCTGATCCAGTTCACCACGCACACGAATCCTGTCGACTGGCTGAAGCCGATCATGGTGGGCTTCACCGATAACAACTCCGGCATTGCTTTCCAGGGACGCGCCTCCCTGATGCGCGTCTCCGGCACCACAATGCACCCCATCGAACTGGGCGTGGTTTCCGCCATGCTCCTTCCACTGTCCATCTGGCGGGCGCTTTATGACCGTCAGGGCTGGAAACGGCTGCACTGGCTGGTAGTTGGGCTGTTTGTCCTTACGAATGCAATGACAGTCTCCCGGTCGGGCCTGATCGGCCTCGTGATCGCCCTGGTGATCACCGTGCCCTTCCTGCCCCCGGTAGCCAAGCGGTGGTCGCTTGTTCTGGCACCCCTGGGTGCCGCCGGCCTTTTCGTGGCGGTGCCCGGGCTGATCGGGACCCTTTTCAATACCAGCACAGCCGGCAGTTCCGATTCATCCATCGCGTACCGGACAGAGGACTACCCGCTGGTACTGCGGCTGGTGGCCGACCGCCCGTGGTTCGGCACAGGACCCGGTACCTGGATGCCGGTCAAGGCGATAGACGTCTTCGACAACGAATATCTGCTGGTGGCCGTGACGATGGGCGTCATCGGCCTGGTGGGCTTGATTGCCTACCTGCTGGTACCCGCTCTTGCGGCGCTGGGCGCTGCCAGGAACGCCGCGGACAGACAGCTCGGACTGCTGGCGGCTGCTACGGCCGCAGCCGGGTTCATAGCAACTGTTGCTTCAGGAACCTTCGACTCGTTGTCCTTCCAGACCTTCGCGTTGCTGGTTCCGTTTTTCATAGGTCTGTCAGGGGCATCCTGGCTGATGGTTAAAAATCAACTGGACCCGCGCCGGACCGATCCCTCCCGGGTCGATGCCGGCAAGGTCCCCTGGGGGTAGGAAGAAACCATGGATCCGATTTCCGTCATTAAAACGCTCTGGCGGCATAAGTGGGTGGCGATGCCGGTGGTGGTGCTTACCATCGCGGCCTGTGTCTACGTCATGTTTATCGGGCAGCGGACATATCAGGCCACCATGACCTATGCACTGGTCACCCCAAAGGTGCCCACGGCCCTTGAATTGCAGAACAGTCCCGAGTTGGCAAAGGTCAACGGGGACAACCCCTATCTCCGGAGCCCGGACAGCAGCCTGCTGTCCCAGGTGGTGATCACCAAATTGGGTGCGCAGGAAACAGCCAAGAGCCTGCGGGAGCGGGGCCTGGGAACCGAATACACGGTGTCCCAGGCCAGCAGCTTCGGCTCCGGCATGCTGCTTGAGCTCCGCGCTTCCGGCACGTCGCCCGAGCAGGCGGTAGACACCGCAGTCGCATTGGGCAACCGGCTCACCACCACCCTGCACGACGTGCAAAAGATCAACGGCGCAGACGAAAGCTATCTGTTTTCCGCGCTTCCGGTGGAGGGGCCGGGACAGGCCGAGGAGATGTTCTCCAGCCGGCTGAGGACCCTGATTATCGTGGCTCTCGGCGGTGTGGTGCTGGTGTTCGGAGCAGTCTCAACCGCCCGTTCCCTCGAGCTGGCCAGCGCTGGCCGGCGGGTCAGGGAAAAGCCGGCAAAGCGAGCGGCAGCTCCCGACGTGGAAACCCGTGAGCTGCCAGGGCCTGTTTCGGGAACGGAGCGTCGACAGGAAAGGGTCGACGTCCATCCGCCCCGCGATGACCTTGCCATCCTGGACGGCTCCCTCCGCATCCCCGTCCCTGACAGGGAGCGCCGCACCTGAGCCGTCGCCGTCTGAACCACGGCAGGTAACACGGGGGGTGTCCGGCGCCAAGCAAACCAAGTACTTCCCTGCTCTACGGGCAGTACCGCGGTTCCCAAGCGGGTATTGCGCGCTGCCACAGCGGTGCCCCGCGCGAAAATGCGCGTACGCGACTCTCGTGACCACGCCGAGTGGTGGCGCGTTGAATGGAAGGGCATACCCATTTCTTTTGACGATCGGGAGGACCCGGTGACCATCAGCGAAGACCGTGCGGTTAGCCACATCGGAGTGATGAGGCCATGGCTCGGACAGGAAGAAGCGGACGCCGTCGTGCAGGTGCTTTCTTCTGGCCGGATGGTTCAGGGGCCACGCGTGGGGCAGTTCGAAGAGGCGTTCGGCTCTGCGCAACAGTCGCCGCACGCCGTCGCCGTGTCCAGCGGCACCGTGGCAGTCCACCTGGCGCTCAGCGTGGCCGGGGTCGAACCGCAGGACGACGTGGTGCTGCCGTCGTTCTGCTCAGCAACGAACGCCGACGCCGTCAGTCGCCTGGGTGCCCGGACCGTCTTTGCCGATGTCGAGGCAGGAACCGGCAATGTGTCCCGCGGGACCATTGAGGCGGCCCTGACGCCTTCGACCCGGGCGGTGATCGTGGCCGACCAGGGCGGCATGCCTGTGGACCTGGAACCTATCCGGGACCTGTGTGACCCGCTTGGCGTTACGGTCATCGAGGACGCTTCCTGCGGTGTGGGCTCCACATACCAGGGACAGCCTGTGGGGGTCGGCGCAGAACTGACCGTGTGGTCCTTCGATTCCTGTGAGGTCTTGACCACCGGCGAGGGAGGAATGCTGACCACCCGGAATGAGGAGTGGGCAAGCGCAGCCCGGCACCTTCGTGATATCGCGGGGAGCGGTGCGGGACCCGATCACCGGATGACTGACCTGCAGGCTGCCATCGGCCTGGTCCAGCTCGGGCGGCTGCAGGAAGCCGTCGCCCATCGCCGGGAAATCGTGGCCAGCTACCAGCTGGCGCTCGCGCGGATCGGCGGGCTGCGGTTCATCAAGGATCCCGACTACGGCACCAGTAATTTCCAATCCTTCTGGCTTGAAGTGCTGCCGTCATTCGCCGTTGCCCGCAACGAGCTTCTGGAGCGCTTGTCGCGCGACGGCATTACGGCCGGCACCGGGATCGCGGCGGTCCACCGGGAGCCGGCCTACAGGAACCGGGACACCGGCACGGCTGACCTGTCGGTCACCGAACGGCTGGCGGACCGGCTGGTGGTCCTGCCGGTTTACCACGAGCTGACCCCCGGCGAGCAGTCGCGGGTGCTCCGCTCCGTCCGGCTCGCTGCTGCGGGGATTCCCACCACCGTGCGGCGGGGCAGATGGAATGGCGGGTTCCGGCGGGCGGACGCCGCCAGCGCCTGACCGCCCCCGGCGTCACCGCGAGTTTTCGGGTTCTTTCGACGACGTTGCGGCGCCGGTGAGTTCCCTGCCGTTGCCAGCGAGCTGGGTCAGCAGGTCCCGGATCTCGGCCAGCAGTGCGGTGTCCGCCGGTATGGGCTCTTCTTCGGGTTCCGCCGTGGCCAGCCGGCTCTTGACCAGCGAGTTGATCTTGTTCATGGGCGCCACGAAGATGAAATAGACCACGGCCGCGGTGATGAGAAAGGTCACGAAAGCGGTGATGACACCGCCGATGTTGACGAACGTCTTGTCATTGCCGGGCCAGATGTGGAAGCCCAGCCCTTCGGTCTGGACGCCGCCGGCAGCTGCGATGATCGGGTTCACAATGTTGGTAGTGAAGGCTGTGACCAGTGCCGTGAACGCCGTGCCGACGACGACGGCGATGGACAGTTCGATCACGTTGCCACGAAGGATGAAATCCTTGAATCCTTTGAGCATGGGTCCTCCGGTATGCGGTTCAGTCGGTGATTTAACCGATTGACAATACCAGCCCGCGCCTTCGCGCCCGCCGTCGTGACCGCGCCCGAGGCCGTAGGATTTGGGGTGGACGCCGACGCTGCCGCCATCAGACTGGCACCGTATGGAAAGGCGTGACCCCCGTGAAGCTGTTCGCCGAGATGTTCACGATTGCCCCCGGCAATAAGGACCATCAGGTCGCGATCCGGTGCGCAGTTGGTGTCTTTGTTCCGCTGATCATCCTTGTCCTGATAGGCCGCAGCGACCTGGCAATCTTTGCCTCCTTTGGCGCCTTCACCGGAATCTACGGCCGCGGGGAGATGCACCGGAAGCGGCTCTTCATCCAGATGCGCGCCGGTTCGCTTATGCTGCTCGTCATACTGCTGGCGACCCTGTCCGCCCGCGCCGGCCAGGCCCTGGGGCTGTCGGATGCCGCGAGCACCTGGGCGCAGGTGGCTGCCACCACCGTGGTGGCCGGGGCGTGTTCGCTGGTGATTGCCTTGTGGCGGCACCGGCCGGCGGGCTCGCTGTTCCATATCTTTGCCTTCGCTGCCATCGCGTCGATTCCCAACCAGCCGCCGCTCTGGCAATGCATGTTTGTCGCCGTCCTCACCACCGTGTTCTGCCTGCTGATCGGCATTTCCTCCCGCCTCGTGCGGAGCCGGCGGACGCCGTGGTCCATGCCTGAACCTGCCCGACTGACGCCCGATGAAAAGCGTGCCGCCTGGCTCGAGGCTGTGGGCTACATCGTGGCTGCGGGTCTGGCCGGCACACTGGCCACCATTGTGGGCCAGCGGCTGGGCTTCGGCCACAACTACTGGGCCATGGTGGCTGCCGTTGTTCCGCTGGTGGGCCGCACCACCCGCCACCGTGTAGCCAGGGGCATCCAGAGGATCATTGGCACCGTTCTGGGCCTGATCGTGCTTGCCGGTGTGCTCCTGCTGGATCCTGCACCGTGGCAGATGGTGCTGGTGATCGCCGCGTGCCAGTTCGGCGCCGAGATGTTCATTGCGCGCCAGTACGTCCTGGCGCAGATATTCGTTACACCGCTGGCCCTCAGCGCCACGTTGCTGGCTGCGCCCACTGTCCCGCAGGTGCTGCTGCGGGACAGAATCGTGGAGACGGTTATCGGCGCCGCTGTCGGCATTGCCGTGGTGGTTGCCCCCGCCGTGTGGCGGCGGATGCGGGCCCGAAGCGGCGCGCAGCGCCTATCAGCGTAGCGGCCTATTCGGCCACCAGCAGGGCCTGGGGTGCGGCCTGCTTCATGCGCGTCCTGAGCCAACGGAGCTGGAGTTCGGTGTCCCCTTCGCACCGCGATACTACGTCCCAGAGCTGTTTGTCGCGGTCGCCCTTCGCTGCCTGCCCCACCATCATCCAGGTGGCATCGATGTGGTTCACGAGCACGTACAGGTCCTGCAGGTCCAGGAGCAGGGCCAGGGGCCCGGAACGCACTTCCTGGATTCCGTTGGCTGTCAGCCGGTGTTCCTCCTCGCCTTCGGTTTCCTCGCCGTAGCGTTCTATCACTGGTCCCAGCGCCTCGCGGTGGGCGTCGCACTGCTTGGCGAGTGTTTCGAGCAGGAAGTGCACGTCGGGCTCCTCGCCGTGGCCGTGCGCGACTACTCGAAAGGAGTTTGCCAGGGTGGCTTCAGCTTCCTGCAGCAGGCCGAGGTAGACGGGGAGTTTCATGCCGGCCCCTTCCCTGGGATCTTCTCAATTCGTACGGCTGCGTTCTTGAAGACGGGCTGTTTGGACACCGGATCCCACTCCGTCAGTGTCAGTTCATTGGCGGCACGTGGCCGCCCGCCGTCGTCGGGGCCGGCGGTATCCCAATACCCGTAATGGAACGGGGCAAAAACGGACCCCGGCCGGATGTCCGCCACCCGCACGGGCAGTTCCAGCATGCCCCGGCGCGAGAAGACGCGGACCATGTCGCCCCCCGCCACGCCGAGCTTTCCGGCGTCCTCCCCGGAGACTTCCAGCCACGGTTCCGGGGCGGCATCGTTCAATGGCTTGCTGCGTCCGGTTTTGGTCCGGGTATGGAAGTGGTAGACCGTACGGCCGGTGGTGTATCGGAACGGGTACTCTTCATCAGGATCTTCGTGCGGGGGTGTGTAGTCCAGCGCCTTGAACCAGGCCTTGCCGGACTGGACGCTGGCCTTGTAATTCGTGGAACCCACGGTGGCCCCTGTGAGCAGGTCGTGGCCGAACGATTCGCAGTAGGCGGGATCGGTGGGAAAGACGCCGTCGGCGTACAGCCGATCGGTACCGTCCGGGTGTTCGTCATTGCACGGCCATTGGATGCCGCTGGCGCCGCGCAGTAGATCGTAGCTCAAGCCGGTGTAGTCGCAGGGGCGGCCGCGGGAGCATTCCTTCCAGGCCTCAAAGCCGTCGTGGGGGCCGGTCCAGTCCAGCAGCGGGCGGCCGTCCTTGTCCCTGAAATCCATGCGCCGGGCGTAGTCGAGGAACACGTCCAGGTCGCTGCGCGCTTCGCCCGGCGGGTCTACTGCCTTTTCCGAGAGGTGGACCGTGCGGTCCACATTCGTGAAAGTCCCGGTCTTTTCCCCCCAGCCCGCGCACGGAAGAACGACGTCGGCATATTGCGCCGTCTCGGAGAGGTAGATGTCCTGCACCACCAGGAACAGGCTCTCCTGCCGCAAAATGTCGCGGATCCTGGCGAGCTGGGGCATTGAGACGGCCGGGTTGGTGGCCGATATCCAGAGGAAGCCGATGGATCCCTGCTCCGCATAGCGGAAGATCTGCATCGCATGGGTGGGCGGCGACCAGTCCGGAATGATGGCCGGATCGACGTTCCAGATGCGCGCCAGGTCCTTTACGTGCTCCGGATTCTCCCAGTTCCGGAAGCCCGGGAGGTCGCCGTCGGCCCCGCATTCCCGGTTGTTCTGGGCGGTGGGCTGGCCGTTCATTTGCAGGATTCCGCACCCCGGCCTGCCCAGCTGGCCGCGGAGCAGGTGAAGGTTGTTCACCTGGCAGGCTGAGGCCGTGGCGTGGGCGGACTGGTAGAACCCCTGCAGGACCGTGGAAAGGACCCGTTCACTGGTGCCAAAGATTGCCGCGGCCCTGCGGACGTCCGAGGCGTCCACGCCGCAGACTTCGGCCACCCGTTCAGGTGTCCACCTGTCCACCACGCTGCGCAGCTGCTCCACGTTGAGGGTGTGCGCGTCGATGTACTCCTGGTCTATCCAGCCGTTGATGAACAGTTCGCGGATCAGGCCGTTCATGAGCGCCAGGTTGGTGCCCGGCCTGACGGGCAGGTGGACGTCCGCGGCCCTGGCAACCTCCGTTTCGCGGGGATCCACACAGACGAGCCGCGGCGGGTTGGGCCCGGACAGACGGTCCAGGAGGCGGCTCCAGAGGACGGTTTGCGTCTCCGCCATGTTGTGTCCGTAGAGGAACGCGGCGTCGCATTCGTCGATGTCCGTATAGCTGCCGGGCTGTCCGTCCGCGCCGAAGCTTTCCTTCAGCGATGCGGCCGCCGTTGCGGTGCACAGGCGCGTGTTGCCGTCCATGTGCGGGGTGCCGATACCGGCTTTGCCGATGATGCCCAGTGCGTAGTATTCCTCGAGGAACAACTGGCCGCTGGTATAGAACCCGTGGCTCAACGGCCCCTTCGCAGCAAGCAGCTCCTTGCTGCGCACCACGATGCGTTCCATCGCCGTATTCCAGTCGGTTTCGACCAGCTTGCCATTCTCGCGGATCAGCGGCCTGGTCAGGCGGTCCTGGTGCTGCATTCCCTGCCAGCTGCCAAACAGGCCCTTGGGCCCAAGCCTGCCATGGTTGACCCGGTCCGACGCCCGTCCCCGGATGCCCACCATCCGGCCGTCCTTGACGGCGATGTCGCATCCGCAGCCGTTGCTGCAGAGAACACAGGCGGACTGCACCCACTCGTCGACATCACCTGCCGCGATGCCCGCCTGCAACGCCATGTCGATGCGGTCAGGCCAAAGCGCGCCGCGGGCGTAGGGCGTGCGGGCGCCCCAGATGTCGGTAATACGGTCAACCATGAGCTCACCTCGAGGAAATAAGTAGGCTTACTTCCTGCAAAGGGTACTCTCGTCGGGCCGGATTGATAACCCGCTGCGGCGCCGGGTTTAGGAAGGCCCGACGGCGGTCCGCTTGCCAGCTGCTGCGGGGACGGCCTGCGGGACCATGACGAGGGCTGCCACGGCGAGAACGGCCGCGCCGGCGAAGACGTAGAAGCCCCAGGGGTAGGCGATGCCGGCGGCCACCAGCGTGCCCGTGACGGCCGGACCGAGGATGGCGCCAAGGCGCCCGACCCCTGCAGCGAAGCCCAGCGCGGTGCCACGCAACCGCGGCGGGAACAGCTGGCTCACCCAGGCGTACACCAGCACCTGGGAGCTGAAGACGAAGACGCCCGTAACGAAGACGGCCGCGTTCAGGATCAGCTCGTTCTGGATTTTCACGCTGAGTACTGCCAGGAACACGGCGGAGAGTCCGAACCAGAGAAGCACGATCTTCTTGGTTCCGTGCTTGTCCGCCAAGATGCCGGCCACGACCAGGCCCGCCACGGCGCCCACGTTCAGAACCAGCAGGAGCGAGAGCCCGGCGCTGAGCGAGTAACCGGCGGACGACATGAGCTGCGGCAGCCAGGTGTTCAATCCGTACACCAGCAGCAGGCCCATGAACGAAGCCACGGCAACACCGGCGGCCACGAGCGGGTACGGCTTCCGCCCGAGGTCCTTGAAGCTGGCGCGGTCCTCCACCGCAGGAGCTGGTTCTTTCGCGGCGGCGTTGCCGGGGGCCGGAAGGGAGATGACGGCGGGCAGCGTTTCCGGCAGCTTGAACCACAGGAACGGCACCAGCGCGAAGCCCGCAACGCCGCCAACCACGAACATGATGCGCCAGTCCGGGATGACCATGAGCGCCAGGAAGGCGGTGGCCACTGCGCCTGCGTGGTAGCCGGTCATGGTCCGGGTGGTGGACTTGCCGGCGGATCCTGCGGGAGCGTAATCGTTCATGTAGGCCAAAGCGGCGGGGAGACAGGCGCCCAGCCCCAGGCCCGCCAGCAGCCTGAAGGCGCTGAAGACTGCCACGTTGGGGGCAAAGACCACGGCAATGGTGAAGATGGAGAACCACGTAACGCAGGCAACCAACAGGTTCCGCCGGCCGAACCGGTCAGAAAGCGGCGCGATGAACAGTGCTCCGAGGCCGACGCCCACCAGGGAGATGGTCGCAGCAAAGGTGGCGCCCACGGCGTCGAAGCCAAGGTCGTGGGTCTTGATGAGCGTGGGGATGACGGTGCCAAGCACCACCAGGTCAAAGCCGTCCAGGACCATGGCCAGCCAGCAGAGCCAGACGGGCCAGCGTGATTTGTTTTCCAACGACGTCGTTGACATTGCTACCTCAAGAGTTGATTAGTGCGCTCTGTTTCCGTGTGAAACAAGTCGGGACCAAAGGGTCCCCACCCTGAGATTTGTACCACTTGGCAGTGTTATGTGGGACACTTCGAACCATTCAATGGAAGGAGACGTGTGGCAAACTCGGTTTCCGGGGACTCTGTGGTGGACCGCGTGGTCCGCGTCATTGCCGCTTTTCCGGAGGGCGTGAACGTGCTGGCCCTTTCCGAACTCGCCGAGCGGGCGGGGCTGCCGCTGACCACGGCCCACCGGCTGGTGCGCCAGCTGGCCGGACACGGGCTGCTCGACGTCGGCGCTGGCGGTTCGGTGCAGCTGGGGCTGCGGCTCTGGGAGCTCGTCAACCGCAATTCGCCCACACTGGAACTGCGCCAGGCCGCCATGCCGTTCATGGAGGACATCCAGCAGGTGCTCAACCAGAACGTGAACCTTGCGGTGCTGGACGGCTGGGAAGCCTTGTTCGTCGAGCGGCTTTCGCGGCGCGGTTCGGTAGCCAACCGGGCGCAGGTTGCCGGCCGCATGCCCGTACACGTTTCCTCTGCGGGGATGGTCCTGATGGCCAACCAGCCGCACGCGGTCCAAGCGGACTACCTTGCGGGTTTCACCGATCCTGCCGGCAGCCTGACAGTGGAGGAATTGCGCCTCCAGCTCGGGGAGGCTGCGCGCCAGGGTTACGCCCAGCTGGCCGGCGTGGTGGATCCGGACACCTGGGGCATTGCCGTTCCCGTGATGAACCGCAAGAAACGGACAGTGGCCGCGATCGGCGTCGTGGTTCCCCTGCGCGAGGTGCGCCTGCAGGCGCTGGTCCCGGCCCTGCAGACGGCAGCCCGCGGCATCGGCCGCCGCCTCGCTGAATCGCAGAGCCCTGCAGAGTTACGCGACTAGACCTGAATTCCGTTCAACGGAATCGCTGTAACGCGGATCACGCGTCGGAGCGCACACTGTTTCCAGACGATCCAACAGGCCCCGGGCACTCCCGCCGGGCCCCGCAACGAAGCGAGGAAACACCATGGCAGCCCGCAAAGTGATCACCACCCAGGTAGCCATCCTGGGCGCAGGCCCGGCAGGCCTGATGCTCTCGCATCTGCTCGCCAAGTCCGGCATAGAATCCACCGTCATCGAAATCCGGAGCCGCCAGGAAATCCAGGAGACAGTCCGCGCCGGCATCCTGGAGCACGGCACCGTGAACATGCTGGTGGACAGCGGCGTCTCGGACCGCGTGCTGCGGGACGGCGACAGGCACGACGGCATCGAGCTGCGCTTCAACGGCGAAAGCCACCGGATCGACTTCCAGGACCTGGTGGGGGAGTCGGTGTGGCTCTACCCGCAGACTGACGTGTTCATGGACCTTGCCGCACGCCGCGAGGCCGACGGTGGAGACGTCCGGTACAGCGTTACGGACACCACCATCCACGACATCGAAGGATCCCCAAAGGTCTGGTTCACGGACGCCGACGGTGTCGAATATGAGCTGCAGGCCGACTTCATCACCGGTGCGGACGGTTCCCGCAGCCACTGCCGCTTCCAGATCCCGGAGGCGGACCGCAAGTGGTACTTCCACGAGTACCCCTTCGCTTGGTTCGGCATCCTGGCCGAAGCACCCCGCAGCTCCGAAGAGCTGATCTACGCCAACTCGGACAACGGCTTTGCCCTGATCAGCCAGCGGACCGAAACCGTGCAGCGCATGTACTTCCAGTGCGATCCCAACGAAGACGTGGACAACTGGAGCGAGGACCGCATCTGGGACGCCTTCCGCAGCCGGGTCAACGGCAACGGCTTCGAGCTCAAGGAAGGCCCGGTCATCGACAAGATGGTCCTGAAGTTCCGCAGCTTTGTCCACGCCCCCATGCGCCACGGAAAGCTCTTCCTGGCCGGAGACGCCGCCCACACTGTACCGCCCACCGGCGCAAAGGGCCTGAACCTGGCAATCCACGACGTCAAGGTCCTGTTCGAAGGGCTGGAGAGCTACTACAGGACCGGTTCCACGGTGCTGTTGGACGCCTACAGCGACCGCGCCCTGGAACGTGTCTGGAAGGCGCAGCAGTTCTCCTACTGGATGACCTCGATGCTCCACACGCCGGCGGATGCTGACGATTTCTCCCGGGCCCGGCAGCTGGGTGAGCTCAACTCAGTGGTTTCCTCCCGCCACGGCAGGGCCTATCTGGCCGAGGCCTACACCGGCTGGCCGGGGGCCCGCTAGGCAGTCCTCGGAAGCAGCGCCGGCCTTAGACTCAGGGAATGCACGGCATAACGATCGTTGGCGGGGGCATTGCCGGTCTGGCCCTTGCCGCGACGCTCGACTCCGGACGCTTCCACGTCACTGTGCACGAGCAGCGGAACACGCTGCCAACAGTGGAGACGTCCCTGGCCATGTGGCCGGAGGCCCAACAGGCACTCGCCACCGTGGGGATCCTGCCGGAAATTCAGGCGGCAGGCTCCGCATTTGAGGCCATGGCACTGCGGGACGTGTCAGGGAAGGCATGGTTCAGGGCCGAGGTTGCAGGCGTGATCGGCGTTTCGCGCGCCGACCTGCTTCGGCTCCTGGACGCTGCCGTGCCGGAGACTGTTGCCCGGGTGTTCGGGGCGGTGACCTCGCTTCCAGGTCCTGGGCTGGTGGTGGGAGCCGACGGCGTCCACAGCGTGGTTCGCCGGGAGCGGTGGGGTCCGCGGTCCCTGGAGCGACTCAGTCCCTACCTCGCCTTGCGCGGGATCATCGATGAACCTGTTCCTGTGGATGAGGGCGGCGAATACTGGGGCCGCGGCGAATTGTTCGGCATCGCTCCGGCCTCGCGGCAGCGGACGTACTGGTATGCCTCCTACCGGTCGGACCTGGGGCCCGGCGGCGTCGATGTTGCGGCGGCACTGGATCTCACCCGCCGCCGCTTTTCAGGCAAGGCTCCGGGAATCGGCCGCGTTCTTGCCGGGGCGGCCCCCGAAGCAACACTCGCCCAGCGGATCTGGACCGTGCCGGCCCTCCGGCGCTACACGCGGGACGGCACCGTGCTGGTGGGAGACGCTGCGCACGGCATGACACCGAACCTGGGGCGCGGGGCCTGCGAAGCCCTGGTTGATTCTGTTGTCCTCGCGGGGTTGCTCAACTCGCGGCCGCTTCCGGAGGCGCTCAGGGCGTATAACAAACGGCGCGTAGTGCGAAGTCAGGCCTTACGGGTGGCGTCGTCCGCCATGACCCGGCTGGTGCTTGCCGAGTCCGCCCAACCCCTCCGGGACCGGATCCTCAGCGTGGCCGGACGGCTGGACCGCTCCACGTAGCGGGCGCAGACCTCCTGGCGCGCACCGCCGTCGGGTGCGGTCTTTCGGGGGTGTATTAAGGCACCCGGCTCGGTGCGGATGCCTTGGCGTCCGCCATCTCCACAACGGGCGGTGCAGCGGGAGCAGCCACGCCTGCCGCAACACCGGGTCCGCCGCGCTTCGAGCGCCGGCGCCTGCCGGGCCCTCCGCCCGATCTTCCGTAGACGAGATACATTGTCAGTCCGGTGATGACCATCAGCAGCACCGTGTAGACGAAGGTGTTGGACACGCCGTCCACGCCTTCGGCGCCGTCCGTGTTGGCCTTGATGACCAGGCCCAGCGGCTGGACCAGCGGATGCGCCAGGAAGATGGCGGTGTCGTAATCGTCCAGCATGCTGTTGAAGTTGAGGGCGGCAATGGCCGCAGCGGCCGGAAGGACCAGCGGCAGCAGGATGCGCCGGAAGACGTACAGGGTTTTTGCCCCCATGATGGTTGCCGCCTCCTCCAGCGACGAATTCACCGACGCAAACGACGCCTTGAGCATCCTCAGCGTGAAGGGAATTTTAACCGTGACAAATGCGATCAGGAGGATGACGGTGGTACCGGTGAGGACGGCGCCGCCCACCAGCGGATTCGGGTGGTCGTAGCTGATGATCAACCCCAGGGCCAGCAAGGCCGACGGCAGGATCCACGGGATGTGCAACAGGTACTCGAAGATGGCCGTAACCCAGTTCTTGTGTTTCTGCAGAATCCGCGCCACGAAGAGCAGGCCGCCCACGGCGATAACCGCGGCAAGCGCGCTGTAGGCAACGCTGATGACAAAAGGCCGCAGGCCTGAAGGCTGGGTCAGCACACGCACATAATTGTCGAAGGTAAGGCTGCCCGGCGAGAGCTGTCCGGTCTGGATGGCGGCGCCGTCCGCGAAGGAGAACAACACAATCAGGACCACGGGCAGGGTGTACACCGCAAACAGCAGGTAGGCCGCCGCATGGACGGCAATGTTGGCTGCCGGGTTGGAAATTTTCTGCTTCTGCAGCGCGGAGGAAACCTTGGACACGGAAAAGTAGGTGCCGCCCTTTTCCAGGCGCGACATGACCGCGAGCATCAGGATGGTGGCCGCACCGAGGATGACGGCGAGCAGCGCCGCCAGGTCGCGGGACGTGGGGCTGTTCGTGAACGTGAGGATCATCGGGGTGATGGTCTGGAAGTCGCGTCCGCCGAGGACCTGCGGCGCGCTGAGTGCCCCGAGGCCGGTCAGGAAGGACAGGATGGTGACGGCAAAGAGCGTGGGTTTCAGCATCGGCAGGACGATGCGGCGAAGGATGGTCCAAGTGGAAGCGCCAAGGTTCCTGGCCGCTTCGATGGTCTGGTAGTCGACGCCTTTGAGGGCGTTCGCGACAAAGAGCATGTGGTTGGTGGTGGTGGCGAAGGTCATCACCGCCAAGACGGCGAAGAAGCCCGAAAACCAGCCCGGATCCATCCCCGGAAAGACGTTCAGCAGGAAAGCTGTGACGATTCCCTTGTCGCCGTAGATGAACTTGTAGCCCGCCGCCAGCACGATGCCCCCGTAAATGAAGGTGGTGGCGTATCCCAGGAACAGGATCTTGGATCCGCGGATCCGGAAGTAATGGGTGACCAGGACGATGAAGATTCCCACAACGTTCACCGTGATGGAGAGCGCCACTGCCAGCAGGAAGCTGTTGCCCAGGGATTTCATGGCGCGCTGGGAGGAAAAGAGCTTCTCCGCTGCCCGGCCGGAGAAGTTTCCCTCGGGGAAAAAGGTTTCGATCAGCACGTTCGCGTTCGGCCAGACGAGGAACGCCGCGATGAACCAGGTCAGGACCGTCCCCACAATGATGATGAACGGGGAACGGAGCATGCTCCTGGCCGAAGTGCCGCTGCTCATCGGAGGGACGCTGCCTGGTCCTGCGTGGCCAGGTCCTGCGCGGCCAGCGCCGACCCGGTGCCGGAATGGTACTGCAGCACGTGGCCTGGTTGCACGTAGATAGTGGTGTCCGCTCCCGCCTCGGGGTGGACGCCGCCGTCCTCCTTCACCAGCAGCCGGATGTCGGCGCCGTGGCTCCGCACCACGTAGCGGCTGTGGAGGCCGTGATAGGTGCGGGACACCACCTCCCCGGAAACCCCGACGGCGGTGCCGCCGGCTGCTGAACCGCCGGTTGCCGGCGGTGTCAGCGACGCTTTTTCCACCCTGAGGTAGGAATTTGCCGCCGTGCTGAGTCCCGCGCCCGAGAGCCGGTTGAGTTCAGCGACGAACTCCGCGGTCAGGGTGGAACTGTCACCAATGAAATTGCAGACAAACTCGGTGGCCGCCTGGTCGTAAATCTCCTGCGGAGTTCCCACCTGCTCCACCACGCCCTTGTTGAAGACGGCCACGCGGTCGCTCATGGCAAGGGCTTCGTCCTGGTCGTGGGTCACGTAAACGGTGGTGATGCCGAATTCGCTCTGCAGGTCCTTGAGTTGCTGCCGAAGCTGATGCCGCAGCTTGGCGTCGAGATTGGACAGCGGTTCGTCGAGGAGCAGGATCTTGGGGCGAAGCACCAACGCGCGGGCAACGGCCACCCGTTGCTGCTGGCCACCCGAAAGCTCCGCCACGTTCTTGTCCAGTTGCTCATCGCTGAGCTCCACCCGGCGCGCGATGTCGCGCACCAGGCGGTCACTCTCGGCGGACTTTTCCTTTCGCACCCGCAGGCCGAAGGCGATGTTTTCCCACACGCTCATGCTCGGGAAAAGAGCGTAATTCTGGAAAACCATCCCCACTTGGCGCTTGTCGCTGGGCAGGCGCGTGACGTTCTTGCCATCCACATGGACCGTTCCCGCGGTCGGCTCGATGAAGCCTGCCAGCGTCCGGAGCGCCGTCGTTTTGCCGCACCCTGACGGGCCCAGCAGCGTGAAGAACTCGCCGGGCCGGACGTGGAGGTCCAGGTGCGGGATGGCAATAAAATCGCCGAAGGAAACTTCGATGTTGTCCAAGCGGATCATGGGAAACCTGTCTGGTGGGACTGCGGAAGGTGGTAGGGCAGGGTTACGTCATGTACTCGAGCTCGATCTTTTCCACCCACGAGCCCATGTTTTCCTGGACGAAGTTCCAGTCAATGTCCTGCTGCTTGAGTCCGTTGAAGAACTCCACCACCTCCGGCTTGGCCTTGGCTGCGGCGGACTTGTTCACAGGCATTGAGTTGAACTGCTGTGCAAACTCGCCCTGGACGTCGGCACTGCCAAACCAGTCGATGAACTTTTGGGCCTGTTCCTTTTTGTCGGTCCCCTTCACCAGGGCGATCTGCTCCACCGCGAGGGGGACGCCGACGGGCGGAACCACCGTTTCAACGTTCACCTTGAAGGACTTCTCGCGTTCAGCCACGATCGACGACGGCATCTGCCCCATGTCCACTTCCCCTGACGCGATACGGGCGAAGAGATCGGTTTTCGCTACGGCGGGGCTGCCGTTCTTGAAGTACTGCTCCACCTGCTTCCAGCCTTCATCGGAGATGCCCAGATCGCCTGAATCGTCCTTGTAGCGGGAGAGGATACCGGCGAATACCAGCTGCGCGGTGGCGGTACCAAGCCCGGTGACGCGCTCATAGCGCGTTTTGAACTCGTCTTTGGACCACAGGTCGGTCCAATCCTTCGGTGCCTTCTCCGGGGCGAACTTGTCCGAGTTGTAGCCGAGCAGGATGGCCTGCTTGACCAGCGGCCAGTAGGCCTTGTCGTCGTCGCTGTCGGCGAGGGAAGCATCCACTTCGCCCGCCCAGGCAGGCTCATAGGCCTCGATCGCACCGGCTGCTTTTACCTGGGCGAAGTACATGTTGTTGAGGCCGAAGGCAACGTCCGCAATGGGGTTGTTCTTCTCGGCGATCAGTTTGTTGGTCGCGTCGGCGCCGCCGGCACCCACAATCTCAATCTTGAAGCCGGCGTCCGATGCCTTTTTCGTCAGCCACTCCCCGCGGCCCTCTCCGTTGGAGTTGGTGTACACAACCAAGGTGTCACCCGAGGCCCCGGCCGCGGAGGAATTTCCGGAAGTTTCGGGGGCTGCGGTGCCGGCACCGCAACCGGCTAGAAGGGTGACGGCGACAGCGGCGGCAACCATTGTTTTGAGTTTGTGCACGATTGAGACCCATTTCTGAACTGGAACCGGAGCATTGTCCGGCAAGCCTATAGCGGCTAACGCCGATTCGGGCCGTTTATAGCTATCGATTCGATAAACTACCCGGCCCCGGCGTTCGAGTCTTGTCCAGGCGCCCCAACAGCGCGCGCCCGTGGCTTTAACGCACCGTGAACATCCGGGGTACCCCGGAAGGGTCAGTCCTGTTCCAGGGTCTCGGTCAGGTGGTGGGTGGGGATGCGGTCGCGGTCGTACGTGATCTCGGTATAGCCGTGGGGTTCGGGCTTGCCGTGCGGGTCGAGGTTCACGAACACGATTTCCTCGATGGTGAGGATGCTCTGCCGGGTGATCATGTTCCGCACTTCGGCGCGCATGGTCAGCGATGTGCGGCCGAAGCGCGTGGCGGTCAGCCCCATCTCAATCAGGTCGCCCTGTACCGCGGAGCTGACGAAGTTGATTTCGGAAATGTATTTGGTGACGGCCCGGCCGTTGCCGAGCTGCAGGATGGCGTAGATGGCCGCTTCCTCGTCGATCCATTTCAGCAGGCTTCCGCCGAACAGTGTGCCGTTCGCGTTGAGGTCTTCGGGGCGCACCCATTTGCGCGTACGGAAAGTAATGTCTGCCGATTCCATACAGCGAGGTTAGCCGACGGCACCCCGCCGGCCGCAGTGTGACGGCGCTTACCAGGCGGCGACGGCGGCAGGCGCCTGCCGCCGTCAGGCCATGGCAGTGTGGGCGGCGCTGTGGGAATCTATCTTCTTGGCGTAGCAGTAGGAGTGCTCGACGCCGATGTACGGGCCGAAATTCGGTACTTCGTCAAAGCCGCAGCTCTGGTAGAAATTCCTGCCGTCCGGCTGTGCGGAGCCCGCCTCGGCGGTGATGGAGGTGACGCCCATGCCGTACGCGTGCGCCTCCAGCGCTGCGAGGATCGAGCTCGCCACGCCCGAACCCCGCGTGTAGGGCAACACATACAGCCGCTTGATTTCCGCCGTCGTGGAGTCCAGCATCCTCAGCCCGCCGCAGCCCACCGGCTGGCCGGAGCTCTTCTCGTAGGCCACCAGGAACACTGCGGTATCCGCTTCCGACGGCGGCGGCCCGGGTTCGTGGTCCTTCGTACCGAAGCGGGCGTCCAGTTCCGCCTGCTGTGCTGCACGCAGGTCGGCGCCCACGGGGTTGGCCCAAGTGACCTGCCTGATGTTGAGACGGGGGTTGGTCTGCATCACTGCCTCAATTCGCCGGAGGGTTATGCAAAATAAGCCTAAGAGGGGGCCGTTTCCGCGGTGTTTCCTGCGGGTAAGCGTCCGAAGAACAGGGGACGGGCGCCCCAAAAACTAGCAAGCTGATCTAGTTATCAGATCGGCTAGTATTATTCAATGGCTTTGAACAGCAGTACCGGGTCCGGCTATTGGTACGGCGCCGACGGGCAGTTCGACCATAGCGCAGCCGTGTTGCAGTCCTTGCGTGACTATCGCAACGCTGAAGTGGCGACGCGCCGGTCCACCAGGGATTCGATGGGCATGGGGGAGACGGACATCCTCGCCCTGCGCTTCCTCCTCCGCGCCCGGGCTTCGAACAAAGCTGTGGTACCCAAGGACCTCAGCAATTTCCTAGGCATCACGAGCGCATCCACCACCTCGCTGATTGACCGCCTGGTGGGCAGCGGTCATGTGCGGCGCGAACCCCATCCCACGGACAGGCGGTCGCTGATCGTTGTCCCGACGACCGAATCCGATACGGAAGTCCGGGCCACTCTCGGAGCCATGCATCGCCGGATGATGGCGGTGGCGGAGGAGCTGACCGCGGAGGAGGCCGGCGTCGTGATCGCTTTCCTCCAGCGCATGCGCGAGGCGATCGATCCCGAAAACCACGTCAAGCCTGATTTAGATAGTTAGACAAGCTAGTTATATTGACTATTTATATGTATGCTTACTATTAATGGGTTGACCGTTGGTAGTTTGACGCTTGGCATAGGGAGTTGGGTTCGCTTGGTGACGTTCACACGATTTGACGGACGGGGCCAGCGGACGGAAACGGCTACGGCACAATCAGGCACCATGACCGAGCCAGCCCGTGTTTCGGACGGATCCGGCCCGGGCGGTTACCCGCCCAGGCACTGCGGTGTGGCCATGGAGTGGTCCAAACCGGCCGCGCGGACCATGTCGGCCTACTCATACGATGCCGGTGACGCCCTGGCCGACCTGCCCGAATTGTGGCGGTGCCGATGCGGCTTCCAGCTGGACTCCTGGGTAAACGTGGCACCCGCGGCCAGCCTTCTGGCCGATATCCGCCTGTCATGACCGGCGACGGCGGCTGCCAGCCTCCCGAGATATGGGATGCCGGTGCGGACACGCGGTATGTGATGCATGAACGGGTAGGCATCGGTGCCACCGCCCAGGTGTTCCGCGGTACCGCCCGCCGTGACGGCCGCCCAGTCGCCATTAAAGTGGCTGCGCTGGCGGACGAGCGGAATGGTGAACGCATCGCCGCTGAAGCTGTCCTGATGGAGGGATTGCGTCATCCGGCGCTCGTGCAATTTGTTGACAAGGGCACCGCGGCAGCGGATTCTTGCTGGGCGGGCCGCCCCTTCCTGGTCCAGGAACTTGTTTACGGCAGGAGCCTAGCGGAAACAATCCGGCGGGGGCCAGTGCCCGGGAATGAAGTAGCTCCTTGGGCGGTGGGTCTCCTGTCCGGATTGCGGCACCTGCATGCGCGCGGAATCGTGCACAGAGACATCAAGCCGGCGAACCTGCTGCTAAGCAGCCTGCGCCAATGCCCCGTCCGGATCATCGACTTCGGCATAGCTGCGCCGGCGGGAACCGAGCCGGAGCCCGGGACGTCTTCCGGCACCGTTCAGTACATGAGCCCGGAGCAGGCCAACGGTGAGACGGTCCGCCCGGCTGACGACATCTATGCCCTGGGGCTGGTCCTTCTCGAATGCCTGACGGGTGTCAAAGCCTTCCCCGGGACCGCTGTCGAATCCCTGGTCGCAAGGACGCTGAGGAGCCCCGGGATACCGCGGCATCTCAGTCCGCAATGGGAGTCGCTGCTGGGATCGATGACAGCCATGCGGGCGGCGGAGCGCCCCACGGCACTCGAAGCCACGGCAGAGGCCGCGATGCTCCTGCAGCGTCCGCATCCCCTGCGCCGCCGGGTGGAGGCGCGCTCCGGGAGCTACTGCTAGGCCGGTCTCCCGGCGGGGTCTCCCGCGGTCGGATCGGCCAGAGCCAGGCCGCCCACGGGGCTGTCATCCCAGTGGATGAGCTTCCAGCCGCCGTCGGGGTCGCCCTCCAGCGCCACAATGCCGGTGTTGTTCAGTACATGCTTCGCGGCAAAGTCCGGCTCAATGTTGCCGGCCCGCAGTCCTGCCCACACCCGGATGGCCGCCCCGTGGCTGACCACGGCAACGGATCCGGAATCCCCGTTTCCGTTCGCACGCTCCGCCACTGCGGCGATCGCGGCGTCATAGCGGTCGAAGAAGTCCCGGCCGCTGGGACCTGCAGGCATCCGACGGTCCAGGTCGCCGTCGGCCCAGGAGAATATGGTGCCCAGGTACCGCTTGTGCGATTCGTGGTCCGTCAGCTTTTCGAGCGCACCGGCTTCGATCTCGTGGATGCCCTCGATCACCTCCGTGTCCAGCCCGTGCAGCCGCGCCAGCGGCGCGGCCGTGATTTGGGTCCGGACCAGGGTGGAGGCGTAGAGGGCGTGGATCCGCTCATTCGCCAGAGCACGGGACAACGCTTCGGCCTGGCGTTCGCCGAGTTCCGTCAGCCCCGGTCCCGGGTGCGCGGTGTCCAGCTGGCCCAGGACGTTGCCGGGGGTCTGGCCGTGGCGGATGAGCAGGAGCCTCATTTGAGGTGATCCACCAGCTTGTCCGCGATGCCCGTGTACTTCCCCGGGGTCAGGGCCAGCAGCCGGGCTTCGGCTTCTGCTGAGAGGCCCAGCCCCTGGACGAATTCCTGCATCCGGGCGGCATCCACGCGCTGCCCGCGGGTCAGGTCCTTGAGTCGCTCGTAGGGGTTTTCCATCCCCTCGACGCCGGCAATTGCCTCAGCGCGCATCACCATCTGGATGGCCTCGCCCAGAACTTCCCAGTTGGTGTCGAGGTCGCCCGCGAGGACGTCCTCGGCCACGTCCAGGCGCTCCAGGCCCTTGACCACGTTCGAGATGGCCAGCAGGGAGTGGCCGAAGGCGACACCGATGTTGCGCTGGCTGGAGGAGTCGGTGAGGTCACGCTGCCAGCGCGAGGTGACCAGCGTGGAGCCCAGCACGTCCAGCAGGCCGGAGGAGATCTCCAGGTTGGCTTCGGCGTTCTCAAAGCGGATCGGGTTGACCTTGTGCGGCATGGTGGAGGAACCCGTGGCGCCCGCCACCGGGATCTGCGCGAAGTAACCGATGGAAATGTAGCTCCAGATGTCGGTGCACACGTTGTGCAGGATCCGGTTGAAGCGGGCGACGTCGGCGTATAGTTCCGCCTGCCAGTCGTGGCTTTCGATCTGGGTGGTCAGCGGGTTCCAGGTCAGGCCCAGGCCCTCAACGAATGACTTCGCGACGTGCTGCCAGTCAGCGCCGGGAACGGAAGCAACGTGGGCGGCGTAGGTGCCGGTGGCACCGTTGATTTTGCCCAGGTATTCCGTCTTGGCGATCCGGTCCAGCTGGCGGTTCAGGCGGTGGGCTATGACAGCCAGTTCCTTGCCCAGCGTGGTGGGCGTGGCCGGCTGGCCGTGCGTGCGGGAAAGCATGGCGACGCTGCGGTTGTCGTCCGCCATCGTGCTGATCTGGGCCACCAGCGCCCTGGCGGCGGGCAGCCACACGTCCTCCACGGCGCCCTTGACGCCCAGCGCGTAGGAGAGGTTGTTGATGTCTTCCGAGGTGCAGCCGAAGTGCACCATGGCGGTCAGCCGCTCAATGCCGATGGCCGGCAGCCTGCGGCCGATGTAGTACTCAACTGCCTTGACGTCGTGCACCGTGACGGCTTCGATGTCGGCCAGCTCGGTGACGGAGGCAGAGTCGAATTCCGTGACGATGGCGCGGAGCTGGTCCTGCTGTTCGGACGTCAGCGGGCCGGCGCCCGGGAGGACGTTGTTGCTCGTCAGATGGATGAGCCACTCAACTTCGACGGCCACGCGGTCCCGGTTGAGGGCCGCCTCGGACAGGTAATCCACCAGCGGTGCGACGGCGGACTGGTACCGGCCGTCCAGCGGGCCTAAAGCGATCTTCTCCGGCGAGGCGGCAAGGGCCAGGCGTCCGGAGGGCGTACGGGTCTCAGCTGTGGCGGCAGTTTCAGGCATGTGCTGATTCTTTCATTAAGTAGCGCTGCCCCTTAAGCGCGGTGTCCGTATGACTTCTCCACGCCGGGCCCCGGATTCCGCGGTGTCCGCCGTTTTCCACATAGCCGGCCCCGGCAGTTCCACGCCGCTCCACCGGTCCTTAGCGTCGTTATTACCGACCATGCGGAACAACAGAAGTCAGGGGGACAGGAATGAGCGGGAGCATCACTGCAGCGGATGCCAACACCTGCGGGTCGCGAAGCTTTGAGGTGCAGCAGCTGGCCTGGCGCGTCGCGGGGTTTGCGCACAGCCTCGATACTTCGATGCTCGCGTTCCGCCGGGTTCAGCTGTCGGAGTGGCAGTCGCCGGCCGGACAGGCGTACCGGACCGCCATTTCGTTGCAGGCCGCCGCGCTGGGCCGGGCCCGAGAGCGGCTGATGTCGGCCTATGAAGCGGTGCTCCGCCACGCGCAGCATGTTTCGGTCTCCTCCCAGCGGACGCCCGGGGGAGGGTACTGATGGCAGAGGTCACGCCTTCCGGAAGCGGAGGCCAGCTGGGAGCGTTGGAACCGGCAACGGACGGCAGCATGCGGATCCGCGGCGGAGTCGGCGGAATCAGCTTCCAGCTGGAAGAACTCATGGCCGGTGTGGCTGAACTTGAAGGTATGGCTGACGAACTTGCCGCGGTTGAAGTTGGGGTTCGCCGGGTCTGGGAGGAGCTATGTCCGTACGAGAACGATCCCCGTGCCAGCGGCACGGCCGCACTGATTGCGGTGGGTGAAGGGTGCCAGGCAGTTCGCGCCGTCAGGGAAGAACTCCAGCACCTCAGCAGTCAGGTCCGGGCGAGCCAGCGCGATTACGAAACGGCCGAGTCAATGGTCGCCGCGGGGATCCGAGTGCCGGACGACGGCTGGGGCTTCCTGCCCTTGTTGTTCGTGGATCTGACTCAAACCAACTACCCGAGCCGTGACGCCGCCGAGGCCCTTGCGGTGCCGTTGTCCATCGGGCTGCTGGCCACCATTGCACCGAAAGAGGACCTCGTTCGGGCATTGGCCGCAGAGCTGGCCGCCGGCCGGTCTATCTCGGCCGCAGGCCCTTCCGTTCGCAGGTTAGTGGAAAACTATTTCCCGCGGTTGAAGCCCCGCCCGGTCACCGCGGTGGAGGAACTGGCGCGGGACGTCGACGTAGACACCTCCCCTGCCGGCCTGCTCGCCCGGCTCCGCGAGCTGGACGCGGACGGGCACGGCACAATAGAGGTGGTCCAGGTCGAGAATAGCGGGCGCAAGGCTTTCATCGTTATCGTCCCCGGCACTCAGCCCACGGATCCGCCCGGGGGAGCGAACCCGCTGGATGAGGCCGGGATTGCGGAGGCCCTGGGCTATGGCTCCGAACAGCTCAATGCCGCCGTTTTGTCCGCGCTGCACCAGGCCGGCGCAGTCAAGGGGGACCAGGTAGTGGCCGTCGGCTACAGCCAGGGCGGGGCGCATGCCATGAACCTCAGCAGCGACAACGCGTTCCTCGCCGAATTCGACCTGAAGTACGTCCTGACGGCCGGTTCACCCGTGGGCGGTATTACCCCGGCACCCGGAATCACGTCCCTCCACCTCGAACACCGCCAGGACTGGGTTCCCGGCGGTGACGGAACCCCAAACCCGGACACAAGGGACAGGGTCACTGTCACGCTAACGGACCGGGTGGTCACGCCGGAAGGCAAGGAAACCGGGCTCGGGCCCGGCCACAACCTCGAAAATTACGAGGCAGCGGCCAGACGGGTCTCCGCAAGCGAAAACCCGTCCCTGGTCGCGAACACGGCGGTCCTCGCCGGGATTGTTGGCGCGGGAGGGGCCGGGACAGCCACCCGCTTTGCGGTCAACCGGGAACCGACGGCCACGCCGGCACGCCAGCAGGAAAGGCTGCCCCGAGGCGCAGCCAGATGGGTCGGCCGCTAGGCGGGCATGTGCTGGAGCGCGCAACGCGCACCTTAGCGTCGGACGCCGGTGATCCTGCCCGCTACAAGGGAGACCACCGTGATGATGATCGCCGCCAGCACAGCAGTCCAGAAGAACGAGTCAATGGTGAAGTGGACGGGGGTGTAGCTGCTCAGCCAGGACGTCAGGAACAGCATGGCGGCATTGATGACGATCGTGAAAAGGCCAAGCGTCAGGATGGTGATCGGCAGGGACAACAGGCTGACGATCGGCCGCACCAGTGCATTGACCAGGCCGAAAATCAGGCCGATGAACAGGTAGGCAAGGACTACGCCAAGCGGATCCGTTCCCTGCGTGACGCCTCCTTGGGCAACGGCTTCCGTCGTTGCGGTGGTGGAGATGTCCATACCGGGCAGGATCCAGCTCGCAATCCAGAGAGCCAGGCCGTTGATGAGAACCCGCACGATGAAAGAAAACATGGCCCCATGCTTTCACATGGCTGAGGAAAGCGGCAGAAGCGGAGAAGTAGGCTAGTGGGCATGACTTCACCAGAGAATCCCGCCGGGGGAATCAGGCCGCGTCCGGTGGTGGACAGGCTTCCCCGCTATGCCGCCGGCAAACCTCCCGCGGTCGTCGAGGGCCTTGCCAGCTACAAGCTGTCCTCAAACGAGAACCCGCTTCCGCCCATCCCTGCAGTGTTGCAGGCCATTGCGGACCAGACCGATTTCAACCGCTACCCGGACCCGCTCAGCACCAAGCTGCGGGGGGCGCTCGCGGACTTCCTGCAGGTCCCGTCCGAGGATATCGTCACCGGTGCCGGCAGCCTGGGTGCCCTTAACCAGCTCCTCGCGACCTTCGCCGGGCAGAACGACGATGGCAAAGCCGATGAAGTCATCTACGCCTGGCGGTCCTTTGAGGCCTACCCCATCTGCGTGGGGCTCGCGGGGGCTGAAAGCGTCAGGATCCCGCTGACTCCCGAAGGCCGCCACGATCTCGAAGCCATGGCAGCAGCCGTGACCGCGCGGACCAAAGTGATCCTGCTGTGCACACCGAACAATCCGACCGGTCCCATCCTTGAAACGGCAGAAACCGAGCGGTTTATTCGCGCTGTCCCATCTGATGTCGTCGTCGTCATCGACGAGGCCTACCAGGAGTTCGTGCGCGCTCCGCAGGCGGTGGACGGCATCGGGATGTACCGCAAATTCCCCAACGTGGTGGTCCTGCGGACCTTCTCCAAGGCGCACGGACTGGCCGGCCTTCGTGTGGGGTACAGCGTCTCCCACCCGGACCTTACCCAGCACCTCCGGGTCGCTGCCACGCCTTTCGCCGTATCCCAGATCGCCGAGCGGGCCGCTGTCACTTCCTTGGAAAACTTCAGCCAGGTTGTAGAAAGGGTACAAAGCCTGGTGGATGAGCGCGACCGCGTCACGGCCGGGTTGCGGGAGCTCGGCTGGTTTGTGCCGGACGCCCAGGGCAACTTCGTGTGGCTCAATCTCGGGGAAAACAGTGCTGAGTTCGCAGCACTGGCGGGAGAGCGCGCCTTGTCCGTGCGTGCCTTCGGTAACGAGGGCGTCAGGGTGAGCATCGGCGAGGAGGAAGCGAACACCCGCTTCCTCGAGCTCTGTGCGAACTATACAAAGCCGCCACGGCGTTCCTAGCGCTTAACATAACGCCCTGCGTCCGCTTACTGCGGATAAAGTAAGGGACAGTAAGCCAAAATATATGCCCGATCTGGAATATATTCCACATTCGGCATATATCCCAGCGAGATTGCGACGCATTCAGATGCGGCAAGCAAGGAGACGGTATGGGCGCCACACATCTGCCCGCTACCGAGTTCGACGGAACCGGGGTAGACGACCAGCTTGAGGCGGAAGCCGAGGCCGCACTGGGTGAACCTCCCACCCGGATGGTGCAGCTCCTGGGACCGGACGGCACCTTGGGCGAGGATCCGGTCTTCTCCGCATACGCCAACCGCCTCGACGCCGAAAAGCTGCGCGGGTTCTATGCGGACATGGCAGCCATCCGACGGTTCGACCAAGAGGCAACCGCGCTCCAGCGCCAAGGCCAGCTGGCCCTGTGGGTACCCCTGACCGGCCAGGAGGCCGCGCAGATCGGGTCGGGACGCGCCAGCCAGCCGCAGGATTACATTTTCCCCACCTACCGTGAACACGGGGTTGCCCTGACCCGCAACGTTGACCTGGCCGAGCTGCTGCGCCAGTTCCGGGGTGTGTCCAATGGTGGTTGGAACCCCAAGGACACCAACTTCCACCTTTACACCCTGGTCCTCGCGGCGCAGACTCCGCATGCCGTTGGCTATGCCATGGGCATCCAGCGGGACCAGAAGCTCGCGGCCGCCAACGCCACCCCGGGCCAGCCGCAGGAGCCGAAGGCCGCCGTCATGGTCTACTTCGGCGACGGCGCCAGCTCCGAAGGTGACGTGCATGAGTCTATGGTCTTTGCGTCGTCGTACAAGGCGCCTGTGGTCTTTTTCTGCCAGAACAACCATTGGGCGATCTCGGTACCCAGCACCGTGCAAACCCGGGTCCCTCTCGCCGACCGCGCCAAAGGCTACGGTTTCCCCGGGATCCGGGTGGATGGAAATGACGTCATCGCAGTGCACGCCGTCACGGAGTGGGCCTTGGAGCGTGCCCGTGAAGGAAAGAGCCCGGTGCTGATCGAGGCCTTCACGTACCGGGTCGGTGCCCACACCACGGCGGACGATCCCACCAAATACCGCGGCACCGACGAAGAGGCACAGTGGCGGGCGAAGGACCCCCTCGAACGGCTGGAGAAGTACCTCCGCGCCGGGAACCTTGCTGATGACGCCTTCTTTGCAAAGGTGAAGGCCGACGGCGACGAGCTCGCCGCCTATGTCCGCAAGACGACCCACGACCTCGAAACCCCGGACATCCGGACGGCATTCGCGAACACTTACGCCGAGGCCCACCCCCTGGTGGCCGAAGAGCTGGCCTGGTTTGAGGAGTACAGCGCGGGCTTCGTTGACGAAGCAAGTACAGACGAGGCAGATACGGACGGGGCAGCCAACCGATGACCACCATGACCATCGCCAAGGCCATCAACGAGGGCCTCCGCGCGACGTTGAACAACAACCCCCGCACGCTGCTCATGGGCGAGGACATCGGTCCGCTCGGAGGCGTCTACCGCGTCACTGACGGTCTGATCGGTGAATTCGGCGCCGACCGCGTCGTGGATACCCCGCTGGCAGAGTCCGGAATCATCGGAACCGCGATCGGGCTTGCCCTGAGCGGCTACCTGCCGGTCTGCGAGATCCAGTTCGATGGCTTCGTTTTTCCGGGTTTCAACCAGATCACAACCCAACTGGCCAAGATGCACGCACGCAGCAACGGAAACCTCACCGTGCCGGTGGTGATCCGCATCCCGTACGGCGGCGGCATCGGCTCGATTGAACACCACTCGGAGTCTCCGGAGGCGCTGTTCGCGCACACGGCCGGCCTGCGAATCATCACCCCGTCCAACCCGCATGACGCCTACTGGATGATCCAGCAGGCCGTCGACTGCCAGGACCCGGTGATCGTCTTTGAGCCGAAGCGTCGCTACTGGCTCAAAGGTGACGTAGATACCGAATCGCCCGGCGCGTCGGCGGATCCGTTCAAGGCCCACGTGCTGCGCGAAGGCACCGACGCCACCGTCGTCGCTTACGGTCCGCTGGTTCCGGTGGCACTCGCTGCGGCCGGTGCCGCTGCCGAGGACGGCCACAGCGTGGAGGTGATCGACCTGCGGTCCATCTCTCCGATCGATTTCGACACCGTCACCGACTCCGTCAAGAAGACGGGCCGCCTGATCGTGGCCCATGAGGCACCGACATTCGGGGGCATCGGCGGCGAAATCGCGGCCCGTGTGAGTGAGCGTGCGTTCCTGTCCCTGGAAGCGCCGGTGATCCGGGTGGGCGGCTTCCACATGCCGTACCCCGTGGCCAAGGTGGAAGAGGACTACCTGCCGGACATCGATCGCATCCTCGAGGCGCTGGACCGCGCCCTTGCCTACTGACGACCGCCTGCTGACGATGCTTTCCAAACCGAGGAACCCATGACTGTAAACAAGTTCAACCTCCCCGATGTGGGCGAAGGGCTGACCGAGGCCGAGATCGTTTCGTGGAACGTCAAGCCTGGTGACAGCGTTGCCATCAATGACATCCTGTGCGAAATCGAAACGGCCAAGTCGCTCGTGGAACTGCCTTCGCCGTTCGCGGGCACAGTCACCGAACTGCTCGTTCCCGTCGGGGTGACAGTCGACGTCGGCACTCCGATCATCAGCGTGAGCGACGCCGTGTCCGGCGACCCCACGCCCGCGGAGGCGCCAGTACCGGCGGCCCCCGCAGCTGCACCGGCGCCCGCGGCTCCCACCGCTGACGCCCCGATGTACGGGAAACTGTCCGAGGACCACGACGGGCAAGAGGGCGGCGCGCCAGCCGCACCGGCTGCTCCCGCCGCCGGGAAGGCCGTCGGTCCCCTGGTGGGTTCCGGCCCCAAGGCAGACGCCGTCAAGCGGCGCCCGCGCAAGGCCCCGCCGTCCGCGGGGGTACGGCCGGCATCGGTCCCCGCGAGCTCCGCGGCAGTTGAGCCCGCGCCCCTGGCCGAGCCCGTCGAGGCCCAGGGTATCTGGATCAACGCCGGTGCACCCTCCGCCTCCGACGCCACGGCGGCATCCGCCGAAGTCCCCGGGCGCGCCACCCTGGGAGGCACCATCAGCGGCCTCGTGAACCGGGTCCTGGCAAAGCCGCCGGTGCGCAAGATCGCCCGTGACCTCGGGATCGACCTCGCTGACGTCGTCGCCACGGGCGCGCGCGGGGAAGTGACCAGGGAGGACCTGGTGAGCTACCAGGCCCAGCGTGACGCCGAGGTCGACAAGGCGGACACCTTCTGGGGCAAGTCCGGCCGCCCCCAGGACCAGCGCATCGAGCGGATTCCTGTCAAGGGTGTCCGCAAAGCCACGGCCAAGGCCATGGTGGAGTCTGCGTTTGCCGCCCCGCACGTGAGCATCTTCGTGGACGTCGACGCCAGCCGTACCATGGAGTTCGTCAAGCGGCTCAAGGTATCGCGTGACTTCGAAGGCATCAAGGTTTCCCCGCTGCTGATCCTGGCCAAAGCCGTGATCTGGGCGGCTGCCCGCAACCCCAGCGTCAACGCCACGTGGGTGGACAACGCCGACGGCAGCGACACGGCCGAGATCCACGTCAAGCACTTCATGAACCTGGGCATCGCGGCGGCAACCCCGCGCGGCCTGATGGTGCCCAACATCAAGAACGCCCAGGACCTCTCGCTCAAGGAACTGGCCCTGGCACTCAATGACCTGGCCACCACCGCCCGTGCAGGCAAGACCCAGCCCGCGCAGATGCAGGGCGGCACCCTGACGGTCACCAACATCGGCGCCCTGGGCATCGACACCGGCACCCCGATCATCAATCCCGGCGAGGTGGCCATCGTGGCATTCGGCACCATCAAGCAGAAGCCGTGGGTCCTCGACGGCGAAGTCATTCCGCGGTGGATCACCACCCTTGGTGGTTCATTCGACCACCGCGTGGTGGACGGGGACCTCTCGGCGCGCTTCATGGCCGACGTCGCGGCCATCCTTGAGGAGCCGGCGCTCCTGCTGGATTAGGGCGTCCAGGAGACGGATGGCCAAAGATAAAAGGAACCCCGAGGCTGAATTCAGCGTCGGGGTTCCTTTGTGCCGAGCGGCCTAGTAGGCGGGGTAGTTCGCGAGCATCTGGGCCAGGGCCGGATCGGACGTCATTCCGCTGAGGGCGACGGCCGCTGCGATCATCGCGCCGGAGAAGCCGGTGACGCAGGCAGTAACCACCGCAAAGAACTTCCAGTCATCGCGCATAACGCTGCGGATGGTCTCCGGAAGATTCAGGCCGGGGGCGATCAGGTTGGGAGCGGTGTCCGTTGAGCCGTCGTCGAGGAACGCGATCACCCGGTCATTGGCGCGGTCCACGCGCATGGTGCTGATGTGGTTCCCGTGGCGGGCAAGAAGGATGTCGTGGCCCACCAGTTGGCGGCGCTGAAGCGTAAGAATGATGTTCCCCTGAGGTCGTCGGTAGCCGGATGTCCGCACCATCGAGCACCTTCTAATTTTATCGCCGTAAACCGCGTGATTCCGCCGAAAATCGGGTGAGGCTGCCCACCAGGGGGAGTGATGCCGGTCAAGCCGGGGGCGCCGCATCCTTGACACGCCGAACTAGAGTTGCACCAGCTACGGTCACTTACCGGCAGCTGGCCGAGCGGATCAAAGGAGATGTTGCGTGTTCTCAAGCCCCTTTTCGGATGTGGTCATCCCGGACCAAAGCGTTTATGAGTACCTCTTCGGGAGCCTCACGGAAGCGGACCTGGAGCGTACCGCCGTCGTGGACGGCAGCAGCGGTTCTGTAACCACCTACCGCCAGCTGCTGGAACAGATCGACGCGGTGGCGGGCGCAGTCTCCGCACAGGGACTGGGCCCGCACGGGGTTGCCGCGATCCTCTGCCCCAACGTCCCGGCGTTCGCTGCCGTCTTCCACGGCCTTCTCCGTGCCGGCGCCACCATCACCACCGTCAACTCGCTTTATACCGCCGATGAAATCACGCACCAGCTGCAGGATGCCGGTGCAACGTGGCTGTTCACGGTGTCTGCCCTGCTTCAGGGAGCCGAGCAGGCCGCCGAGCGCGCCGGGATCCCGGCGGACCGGCTGGTGGTGCTCGACGGCGCCCCGGGCCACCCTTCACTGAAGGACCTGCTCACCGCCGGAGTGCCGGCCCCTGCCGTTTCGTTCGACCCGGCGACCCATGTGGCCGTGCTGCCCTACTCCTCCGGCACCACCGGGCGGCCCAAAGGCGTGAGGCTCAGCCACCGTAACCTGGTGGCCAACGTGGAACAGTCCCGCGGGCTTCTGAAGGTGCAGCCGCAGGACCGGCTTCTTGCCCTGCTGCCGTTCTTCCACATCTATGGCCTCACTGTCCTGTTGAACCTCGCCCTGCGGGAACGGGCGTGCCTGGTCACCATGCCCCGGTTCGACCTCGCCGAGTTCCTACGCACCATCCAGGACCACAAATGCACCTACCTGTTCATCGCCCCGCCGGTGGCCGTGGCGTTGTCCAAGCACCCGCTCGTTGCCGACTACGATCTCAGCTCCGTCCACACCACGCTGTCCGGCGCCGCGCCGCTGGACGGGGAACTCGGCGCGACGCTCGCCGAACGCCTCCACTGCCGTGTGCTGCAAGGGTACGGGATGACGGAGATGAGTCCGGTGTCGCACCTGATCCCGGTGGACGCCCGGGACGTACCGGTGAGCTCGGTGGGCTTCACGGTGCCCAACATGGAATGCCGGCTGGTGGACCCCGCCACCGGCGAGGAAATCGACATCCCGGCGGAAGGAACCAGTGCCCCCGGCCACCTGCTGTGCCGGGGACCGAACGTTATGCTGGGATACCTCAACCGTCCGGATGAAACGGCGGACACCCTGGACGAGGATGGTTTCCTGCACACAGGGGACATCGCGACGGTCCGGGCCGACGGCGTGGTGACCATCGTGGACCGGCTGAAGGAACTCATCAAATACAAGGGCTACCAGATTGCCCCGGCCGAACTTGAGGCGCTGCTGCTGTCGCACCCGGGCATCGCTGATGCCGCCGTGATCGGAACACCGGATGCCGACGGCCAGGAAGTGCCGATGGCCTTCGTCGTGCGCCAGCCGGACGGCCAAGGGGAAGCGCTCGATGAAGACGGCGTCATCGACTTCGTCGCCTCCAGGGTTGCGCCCTTCAAGAAGATCCGCCGGGTGGAGTTCATCGAGGCGGTGCCCAAGTCCGCCTCCGGGAAGATCCTGCGCAGGATGCTCAAGACGGCCCGGCCAGCCTGAGGAGTGCTAGTCGGCCACGTCCGTTTTGGCGATGTAGACGTCGCACGGTGCGTTGTGCGCCACGCTGTTTGCGACGCTGCCCAGGACCCGGCCGAGCCCGCGCATCCGGCGGTTGCCCACCACGATCATGCGGGCGTCGAAGCGCTCGGCTTCCTTGATAAGGGCTTCCGCCGGCTTCCCCCGGGCCGCTGAATAGGTGACCTTGAGGCCTTCCGTACTCAGCCGTCCCGCAACGTCCTTGGCCACCTTCTCGGCCTCACCGGCATCAGAGACGATGAACCGGTCGCTGCCGCTGCCGTAAACCTCGGTGCGGTCGCTGTCGAACGCCGTCACCACGTGAAGGGTGGCCCCCAGGGACGCGGCAAGCCCCTGTGCTGTTTCCGCGGCCCGCATGGCAGTCTCACTGCCGTCAACGCCGACAACAATAATTCCGGTCATAGTCCTGCTCCTAAGGGATCGGTCAGCCAATGAATAATGCCCAGCTGCGTGCGGTACTGATTCAGGCTACAGCGCCGCGACGGCGTCCCGCAGGACCGGCGCGAGCCGCCGCACGCCCTCGGCGATGGTCTCGGGAGGAACGGCACTAAAGGCGAGCCGCAGCTTGTTGGACGGTTCGTCCGAATGCGTGAAGGCCGCTCCGGGGATGAACACCACGCCGGCGTCGATGGCCTTGCGCAGCAGCGGGTACGTGTCCACGCCCGCGGGCAGCGTTACCCAGACGAAAAAGCCGCCCTCGGGCCGGGTCCAGCTGAGCCCCTCCGGCATGTACTCTTCCAGGGCGGCGAGCATCGCCTGGCAGCGCTCGGCGTAGAGCCCGCGATAGGTTTCGATCTGCCCTTTCCAGTCATAATCCCGCAGGTAGGCCGAGACCAGCATCTGGTTCAGCGTCGACGGGCAGAGCGTCACCGCTTCGGACGCCAGGTAATAGCGGCGCTGGAGGTGTGCCGGCACGAGCGCCCAGCCAATCCGCAGCCCCGGGGCGAAGATCTTGGAGAACGAGCCCATGTAGATGACGTCGTCGGGATTGGCCGCCCGCAGCGGAGCAAGGGGCTTGCCATCGAAGCGGAGCAGTCCGTAGGGGTTGTCCTCCAGGACCAGGATATTCGCCTTGCGGCATATATCGACGATCTCCTGCCTTCGCTCCACGGCCAGGGTGATGCCCGAGGGGTTGTTGAAGTTGGGGATGGTGTAGAGGAACTTGATGTTCTTCCCGGCAGTCTGCAGGGCGGCGATCCGGGCTTCCAGAAGGTCCGGCACCAGTCCGTGTTCGTCCATCGGAACAGTGGCTACCTCCACTTGGTAGGCCTCGAAGGTGTTCAGGGCGCCCACGTAAGTGGGGTCCTCCACCAGTACCACATCCCCGGGGTCGCAGAACACCTTAGTGGCCACGTCCTGTGCGGACTGGGAACCGGCAGTGATCACGACGTTGCGGGGATCCGCGTCGAGGATTCCCTCTGCCGCCATCACCTCGCAGATCTGCGTGCGGAGCTCTTCCGTTCCCTGGCCGTTACCGTACTGCAGGGCCGTCAGGCCTTGTTCGGCGATGATCTTGGCAGCCGTCTGGCCCAGACGTTCCAGCGGCAGGGACTGCAGGTAGGGACTGCCGCCGGCGAGCGACACCAGGCCCGGGCGCAGGGAGATGTCAAAGACGTCGCGGACGGCGGACTGCTTGATATTGGCTGCGCGCTCCGAGAAAAGTTCATCGTGGCGGTGGGCGGACGTTGCCGCGCGTTCGATTGCGTCAATTGCTTCGGCCGGCAGGACATCGGCGGCGGCATCAAGTGTTTCGTGGGTCACACTCACAGGATACAGTCATGTGTTGTCAATGAGGAAACGTTTGTTGATAAAAAGTCTGCCCTCCGGTCAAGGCGCGGCCCGGGAATTGCTTTACCTTGGGCGGCGCAGGGCATGGAATAGACCCATGACTTCGCACACTCACCTCGGACCTCCTGCCGCAGCCTTCCATGCACTTCACGAGGGCGCGGCGCCGCTGGTCCTGGTGAATGTGTGGGATGTGGCTTCCGCCCGCCTGGTGGAGGAAGCAGGAGCAGTGGCGCTGGCCACCTCCAGCTCGGCCCTTTCATGGAGCCTCGGCTTTCCGGACGGCAATCACCTGCCGCGAGAACTGGCCATGGCGGCCCTTCGCCGCATCGCAGCCTCCACCGCACTGCCGGTCACCGCGGACATTGAAACCGGGTACGCGCACGCAGGGGGCACCTTTGACGACGGAGAACTGCGCGAAACCATCCGCAGTGTCCTGGCGGCGGGGGCCGTAGGCGTGAACTTGGAGGACTCCGGGGATGAACCGCTGACTGACGTGCGGGAACAGGCGCGCCGCATCGCCGTCGTCCGCCGTGAAGCGGAGGACGCGGGCGTTGACCTGTTCATCAACGCCCGCACCGACACCTACCTGTCCGGCCGTTTTGCGGACACTGCCTTTGCGGAAACCCTTCTTCGGGCAGACGCGTACCTGGCTGCCGGCGCCAACGGAATTTTCGTACCCGGGGTGCAGGACCTGCACGTGCTTCATGACCTGTCCAGGCGGATTGACGGGCCTCTGAATGCGCTCGCCGGCCTGGGTGCACCTTCCGTGGGGGAACTGCACGACGCCGGCGTCCGCCGGATCAGCATCGGCGGCAACACGGCGAAGGCTGCGTATGCCACCGTCTCCAGGGTGGCCGAAGACGTTCTCGGGGACGGCAACTGGTCCGAACTGGCCGGCGCCCGCAGCCACGAGGCCATGGATCGGCTATTTCGGCGCAACTGACTGCCTGGTCGTGTCCGGTGCGGACCGGTGTGCCGCCTTCTCTGGCTCACCTGAGGCTCAGGGCGTCAGCCAGCCGCTGCCCGTCCACGTAGATCTCCGCCCGGGCCGCGCCGACGGCAGACACGGCCGTGTGCGTTAGCTGGGCTTCCACGCGGGGGAGGTCGCAGGTGCCGCCGGGCCGGATGGTTCCCGTCAGGTTCACCACCACTGTGGTGCCGTCGAAGTAGGCGGAAACGTAATCCAGCGCGGAGTTGTGCAGGGAGTTGTACAGCCCGTCCGGGGTGTTGCCGCCCCCCAGCAGGACGCCTAAGGCCGTCCGGAGCGGTTCCTCCGTAGCGGCCGTGCTGTGGAGGACGGCCACCAGGCTGTCGTTGCAGCCGAACCGCACCCCGGTGCTGCCGCCGTCGTCGAGTGCCACGAAGTACACCGGCGTCCCGGCGGAGAGCCCTGTTCGCGGCGCCGCCTCGCGGCCCGCGCGCGGTTGCTCCGGAGCTGCCAGGCTGCCCGTGCCCGTGCTGCCGGTCGTGGATACGGCGGTGGCGCCGTCAATGGCCGGGGCGCTGTTGGAGCCTGCCTGCGGGGTGAGGCTGCCGCCCGTCCGGGGTTTGGCCGCCGGGGCGGAAGCTGTAATGTCCGGCCGGGTGGCGGCGGACGCCGGGAGGGTGGCATCCGGGGAGGGGGTGGCCGGAGGCGGCGCCGGAAGCGGTTGCGGCTGCGGCATGCTGCCTGGCCCGACCGCGGAATTTTCCGGAGCAGCCACGGGCAGCGAGCACGAGCCGAGCCACAGCGGAAGCAGGAACGCGGCTGCTGCCGCAGTAGCCCGGATCCCAGGCGTGATCACCATGAACGCACCGCACTTCCAGCTCTCGCACGTCCCCGTCTCCACGTTACGGCGGTGCAACCGTGCACGGAATATGTGCCGAGTGACGGTTTTGCGTCAGCTCCATCACGGAATGGTGACGCAAAACGCCCCCGGCGGTTGCCGGAGGCGTTTGGTGCGGTGAATGCTGTGGATCAGGCAGCCTTGGCGGCAGTCCCGGCGTTGGCCAGGGCTTCGAAGACACCCTTGATCTGCTCCACAACTTCGGCGTCGTCCTTGGGGTGGACTTCGGCGAAGCGGACCATCGAGCCGGGAACGGCCAGCTTGGCATCCTCGAGCACGCGGGCGCCGGCGATGCCGACGGCCTTGCGGGCCTCGTCCTGTGCCCAGACTCCGCCGAACTGGCCGAAGGCGGTCCCCACGACGGCGGTGGGCTTGCCGGCAAGGGCGCCGGCGCCGAACGGGCGGGACAGCCAGTCGATGGCGTTCTTGAGCGAGGCAGGCACGGTTCCGTTGTGTTCCGGCGTGACCAGCAGCAGAACGTCGGCGTCGTTGGCGGCGGCGCGCAGGGCTGCGGCGGCGGCGGGGACCTGGCCCTCAACGTCAATGTCCTCGTTGTAGAACGGGATGTTGCCCAGGCTTTCGTGGATGACAACCTCAACCTGCTCCGGCGCGTTCAGCTGGATGGCTTCGGCGAGTTTCTGGTTGGTGGATTCGGCGCGCAGGCTGCCGACCAGGGTGAGTACGGTGCTCTTGGACATGTGAACTCCTAGTTTCCGGCCGCGGGAGGTCCGCAGGCTAATTGATCATGGAGGCTGGTGAGTGCCTTCACTCATGCTAAACGGACTACGGTCCGGATATTATTCCCCGGGCTAGAATAAAATCTGTGAGCCTCATCCCAATCCGCTCCGGATCGCCACTGGGCGGGGAAGCGGAACGCAGCGACGCCGCCCGCAACCGGGAACTGCTTCTCAGGGCTGCCCGGGAACTCATCGAGGAGTGCGGGGCGGACGGCCTCACCATGGACCGGCTGGCCGAGCGTGCCGGCGTCGGCAAAGGAACGGTCTTCCGGCGGTTCGGCTCCCGGGCGGGCCTGATGATGACGCTGCTCAGCGACTCGGAGGCCGAGTTTCAGGGCCGGTTCATGTTCGGCCCCCCGCCCCTGGGCCCGGGCGCCCCGCCGCTGGATCGGCTCGCCGCCTTCGGTGCCGCACGGATTGCCTATGTCCTGGAATACGGAGAGCTGGCGCGGGCCGCGGACTCGTCTGCCTACAACCGCTTCGACGTGCCGGCTGCCGTGCTCTGGCACCGGCACATCGAAATGCTCCTGCGGGCGGCCGGTGTGACCGCGGACCCCTGGCTTATGGCAATGTCGCTCAGCTCCACCCTGGACCCGGAGCGATTGCTGTACGCCGTGCGGGTGCACCAGGTGACGCCGGAGCGCCTCGCCGAGTCCTGGCGCGAACTCGTCACCCGGGTGGTGAGCTGTCCCGGCGGCGTCACCGGCCGGACGGAAAACGCTTCGGGCGGAAGCTAACCCGCAGCCCGGGACCGCCCCGCCAAATCAATCGTCATGATTTATTCATAACGATCTGATACAGCACCCCCCTGTTTCCGTCCCGGCGCACCGTGGCGGCGCCCGCTTATGTGGTAGTTTCCTCTGGAATGTGACCCGCAACATAGTCCACCAGGACAAAGCCCCAGGGCTCGCGGGCGGCCAGACACCCGTTGGCCATGATCCCGGATCGGCGGCGGAACCCCTGCCGGTTTGGGGATGACGGAAGGATCGACTGCTGTGAATGCTGATATGACACCCGCCCGCAACGGTGCCTCGGAAGCGCCGCCGTCACTGCGCGGCGCGGAACTGGTCCCGGCGATCCTGAGCTAGGCAGACGTGTTCCGATACCTCGCCAAAAGGGCAGCCACCTACCTGCTCATGATCTTCCTGACCACAACGGCGGGGTACTTCCTCGCCGTCAGCACGCTTCAGCCCGCGCTGCTGGAACAGGAACGCATCCCGCGGCCGACGCCCGAACAGGTGACCAACTCCTTCCGCCTCAAAGGCCTCGACCCGACGCTCAGCCCGTGGGAGCGCTACGTTGACTGGCTTACGGGAGTTGTCACCCGCTGGGACTGGGGACGCAGCCCCAACGGTGCTTTCATCAACGCCGAGTTCGGCGACCGTGTGTGGATCTCCACACGGCTGTTCCTTGCTTCGATCGTCCTCACCCTGATCATCGGTGTGGCGCTGGGGGTGTACACCGCCGCCCGGCAGTACAAGTTCCAAGACCGGGTGATTACGTCCTACAGCTACCTCGTTTACATCGTGCCCGCTCCGATCGCCTACTTCCTGGTGCAGCTCGGTGCCATCAACATCAACGAGTCCATCGGCGAACGGATCTTCTTCGTCACCGGCATTTCCACTCCGGGGCTGGAGGGCAACGGCTGGGTCCAGTTCGTCGACATGGTGGCCCACTATGCGGTGCCCACGCTGGCCATCACCCTGGTGGGCTGGGGCACCTACCAGATCGCCCAGCGCCAGTACCTGCTGGACAACGTCAACGCCGACTTTGTCCGGACGGCCCGGGCCAAGGGCCTCACCCGCAACCAGGCCATCACCCGCCATGCCCTTAGGGTCTCGTTCATCCCGGTGGCGCAAAGCATTGCGTTCACCATTCCGGCCATCTTTGCCGGCGGATTCTTCGCCGAGAAGATCTTCGCCTGGCCGGGCGTCGGATCGTGGAGCATCGACGCCATCGCCCTGCAGGACGTCAACGCGGCCACCGCCACGCTCGCTTACGGCTCCGTGATCTTCGCGATCGGGGCCATCCTCGCGGATTTCGCCACTACGCTTGTCGACCCGAGAGTGCGGGTGCAGTAGCCATGACCAACCTGAACGCCATCGACCCGGCCGCCGTTGCCGAGGAAGCACGGATCGAGAACGACGACGTCGTGATCGCCAAGTCCGCGATCATCCTGCGGCGCTTCCTGCGCAACAAGACAGCCGTGGCCGGCCTGGTCATCTTCCTCGCCCTTACGGTCTTCTCCTTTGTGGGAGGTTTATTGTCCCCCTGGGACAAGGAAACTATCGACCCCTTCAATATCGGCATGCCGCCGTCCGCGGAGCACCTGCTGGGCACGTCCCAGGCCGGTATCGACCTCTACGCCCTGATGGTGGAAGGCACCCGGATCTCCATCCTCATCGGCCTGGTGGTCGGCCTGATCTCGGTGCTGATCGCCGCAGTCTACGGCTGCACCATGGCGTATTTTGGCGGCAAAGTGGACAAGGTCATGCTCTTCGTCCTGGAGGCCCTCATTATGATGCCGGCCCTGCTGGTCGTGGCGGTGGCCACCAGCGGCGGAGGCAACGGCCTGCGGGAGAACCTGCCCAGCTGGCTCCTGCTGATCATCGTGCTCCTTGTCTTCAGCTGGATGGGCACAGCACGCCTGATCCGTTCCCTCTCGATGTCGCTGATGCAGCGGGACTTCGTCAAGGCAGCCCAGTACATGGGCATTCCCGCCCGCAGGATCGTCTGGCGGCACCTGGTCCCGAACATCGGTTCCCTCCTGGTCCTGGACGTCACCCGCGGCGTGACCGGCGCCATCCTGGCCGAAGTTGCCTTCTCGTTCATCGGCATCGGCATCAAGGTCCCGGACGTGAGCCTGGGTGTCCTGATCAACCAGGCAACCTCCCAGGTCCAGACGTTCCCGTGGATGTTCTGGGTTCCGCTCGTGGTGATGTTCCTGCTGACGGGTTCGCTGGCCATGATGAATGACGGCCTGCGCGATGCGTTCGACCCCAGCTCCAGCTCAGTTGGCAGCGCCAAGAAGGGCAAGACATCCAAGACCTTAGCGAAGAAGAGCAAATGAGCAGCGAAACCACCGCCAGCAGGGAAATGATCGCCGAGCGCCTGCACGTCGCGGGGCTGCACGCCCCGGGTGATGCCCCGGCGGACGCCGTCCTGTCCGTCCGGGACCTGAACGTGCGGTTCAATTCGGAGAACGGCGTGGTTCACGCGGTGCGCGGCGTCGATTTCGATCTCCGGCCCGGCAAGACGCTCGGCATCGTGGGTGAGTCCGGCTCGGGGAAGTCCGTGACCTCCCTGGCCATCATGGGCCTGCTCCCGGCGACGGCCGAGGTCACCGGCTCGGTGCGGTTGAACGGCAAGGAACTGCTGGGCCTCAGTGACAAGGCCATGTGCCGGTTCCGCGGCAACGACATCGCGATGGTCTTCCAGGACCCGCTCTCTTCCTTGACCCCCGTGTACACGGTGGGGCACCAGATCATCGAGGCGCTGACGGTCCACCACCCGAAGATGAGCAAACAGGCCAAGGAGGCCCGCGCCGTCGAACTTCTCGGCATGGTGGGCATCCCCAGCCCGAAGGACCGCCTGAAGGCGTTCCCGCACGAGTTTTCCGGCGGCATGCGCCAGCGCGTCATGATCGCCATCGCAATTGCCAACAACCCGCGGGTGCTCATCGCGGATGAGCCGACGACGGCGCTGGACGTCACTATCCAGGCGCAGGTTCTGGAGGTGCTGCACACCGCGCAGGAGGAGACCGGCGCCGCCGTCGTGATGATCACGCACGATCTAGGCGTGGTGGCCGGCATGGCGGACGACATCATGGTGATGTACGCCGGAAAGCCGGTGGAGACCGGCAGCGTGGATGACATCTACTACAGCCCGCGGATGCCCTACACCATGGGCCTGCTCGGCGCAGTGCCCCGCGTGGACGTGGCGGAGAAGTCCTCGCTGGTGCCCATCGAGGGAATTCCGCCCAACCTGATCCACACCCCCACAGGGTGTTCCTTCGCGCCGCGGTGCCCGCTGGTGAGTGACGCCTGCCTGAAGGGCGAACCCGAGCTGTGGCCGGTCAGCGGCCCGCGGTCCGCCGCGAAGGGCCTGCCCGGCAGCGGAGCCCACAAGGCGGCCTGCATCAAGACGGACTCGCTGGGCGCCGAAGTGGATGTCCACGAGATCTTCCAGGCCCCGGCGGTTCCGGTCTCCCGCTTCGATGCTGTTCCGCGGCTGGAGCGCAGGACGGTCCTGGAATTGAGGGATGTACGGAAGCACTTCCCGCTGCTGAAGGGTTCACTCATCAAACGGCGGATCGGCACGGTGAAGGCCGTGGACGGGCTGAGCTTCGATATCCGCGAAGGCGAATGCTTCTCAATCGTGGGCGAGTCAGGCTGCGGGAAGACCACTACCTTGTTGGAAATCATGGAGTTCCACAAGGACCAGGACGGCGAGGTGACGATCGGCGGTCTGAGCAACAAGGCGGCCTCCGATGCCCGGACCAAGACCGCCATGCGCAAGGAACTCCAGATGGTGTTCCAGGATCCCACCGGGGCGCTGGATCCGCGATTCACGGTCTTTGAGGTCCTGGCGGAACCGCTCGAAAATGCCGGGATGGCCAAGCCCGCGATCCGGAAACGCATCATGGAACTGATGGAGCTGGTGGGCCTCCAGCCGGACCACGTCAACCGGTTCCCCAACCAGTTCTCCGGCGGCCAGCGGCAGCGCATCGGCATTGCCCGCGCGCTCGCAGTCAACCCCAAGCTGGTGGTCCTCGACGAACCCGTGTCCGCGCTGGATGTGTCCGTGCAGGCGGGTGTCATCAACCTGTTGGATAAGCTGCGCGCAGAACTCGGCCTGAGCTACCTCATGGTGGCGCACGATCTCTCCGTGGTGCGCCACATCTCCAACCGCGTGGCGGTGATGTACCTGGGCAAGATCGTGGAAATCGGCGAGGTCGACAGCGTCTTCGACAACCCGCGCCACCCCTACACCAGGGCACTTCTGTCCGCGATTCCGGTGCCGGACCCGCAGCTGGAACGGACCCGCGAACGCATCATCCTCCAGGGGGACCTCCCCTCGCCGCTCGATGCGCCCAAGGGCTGCAACTTCGCCACCCGCTGCCCGGTGTTTGCTGCGCTTCCTGCTGCAAAGCAGGAAAAATGCCTCACGCTTGAGCCGCCGCTGGAACCGGTCGCTTCTCCGCAGACCGCCCCGGCGCCGGGCCAAGACGCCGGCCGGCCGGCGCCGGATCAGCAGTTCGCCTGCTTCTTCCCCGACGGCGAAATCGACGCGGACATGCTTGTTGTCCACGAAAACCCATGACCTGCCCGATCCCCAAAGCACCAACTCTCGCACCAAAAAATGAAGGGAAAACCATGAAGAATCTGACCAAGATTGGCGGGGTGGCCGCCGTAACGGCAGCGCTCGCGCTCACCGGCTGTGGCGGAGGCGGAACCTCCTCGGGCCCCGACGCAGGCAAAGGCCAGGAAGCCGGCAGCGACCTCACCAAGCTGATCAGCATCAACGCCAAGGATGCCAAGGACCTGGAACCCGGCGGCACCGTGACGCTTCCGCTGGGCAACATCGGTCCGGACTTCAACGGCTTCTCCAACAACGGCAACAGCGCGGACAACACCGCACTGCACCGCCCCATCGACCAGGCCGGCACGTGGGGCTGCTGGAACTTCGACTTCGACGGCACGGCGACTCCGAACAAGGACTTCTGCGAGGACGTCAAGAGCGAAGTCAAGGACGGCAAGCAGACCATCACCATCAAGGTGAACGAGAAAGCCGCGTACAACGACGGCACGCCGATCGACGTCAAGGCCTTCCAGAACACCTGGAACATGCTCAAGGGCGAAAACAAGGACATCGACATCGTCAGCTCCGGCGCCTACGAGTTCGTTGACTCCGTCAAGGCCGGCTCCAGTGACAAGGAAGTGGTGGTCACCACCACCCAGCCCGTCTACCCGCTGGATGCCCTCTTCACCGGCCTCATCCACCCGGCCGTGAACACCCCGGAAATCTTCAACACCGGCTTCACCGGCGACATGCACCCGGAGTGGATGGCAGGACCCTTCAAGCTGGACAAGTACGACAGCGCCGCCAAGACAGTCACCCTGGCCCAGAACGACAAATGGTGGGGCACCAAGCCCGTCCTCGACAAGGTGGTGTTCCGCCAGCTGGAGAGCAGCGCTGCGATCGCCGCCTTCAAGAACGGCGAGATCGACGGCGTTTCCGCGAACACCATCACCCCGTACAAGCAGCTGGACGGCACCAAGGATTCCGAGATCCGCCGCGGCCAGCGCCTGTTTGCCGGCGGCCTGAACCTCAACGCCCAGAAGGCGCCCATGACCGACGTCGCCATCCGCAAGGCCATCTTCACCGCCGTGGACCGCGAAGCCCTGCGCAAGGTCCGCTTCAACGGGCTGAACTGGGAAGAAACCAGCTCCGGCTCCATGATGCTGCTGCCGTTCTCCAAGTACTACCAGGACAACTACCCGGCCACGGAATCCGGTGCAGAGGCAGCCAAGAAGGTGCTGACCGATGCCGGCTACAAGCCCAATGCCGCGGGCATCATGGAGAAGGACGGCGTTCCGGCCGCCTTCAAGATCAGCAACTTCGGAGACGACCCCACCACCCTGGCATTCGTGCAGACCCTGCAAAAGCAGCTCCAGGCCGGCGGCATGGACGTGGGAATCGACCAGCGCGCTTCCGCCGACTTCGGCAAGGTGCTGGGCAGCCGCGACTTCTTCCTGAGCGTCTCCGGCTACACGGTCGGCGCCGACGCAACGGACGCCGTCAAGCAGTTCTACGACTCCAAGACGAATGAGAACGAGCTGGGCGACGCCGAGCTGGATGCCGAAATTAAGAAGCTCAGCAGCATCGAGGACAACGCCGAGCGCAACAAGGCAGCCATGGAAGTTGAAAAGAAGCACATGGCCAAGTACTTCTCCATGGGCGTCGTGATGAACGGACCGCAGATCTCGTTCGTCCGCACCGGCCTTGCCAACTACGGTCCCTCCCTGTTCAAGAGCCTGTCCCAGGTTCCGGACTGGACCACGCTCGGCTGGGAAAAGAAGTAACAGCAGCGGCTTCGCTGAAACGCCAGGCCGGCACCCCGTGAACTCTTCGCACGGGGTGCCGGCCTTCGCCGTCCCCGCATCTCCCCTCCAGGGGTAGCGTTGGTTCCATGACCACAGAAGCAACTCCGGGCACCGGCCAGGGCAGGCCCGCGATCCGGACGGCGGTGGCAGGCTTCGGACTGTCCGGCCGCGTGTTCCACGCCCCGTTGATCGCCGCCAACCCGGCCTACTCCCTGGACGTCATTGCAACGTCCGACGCCGGGAGGCGGGCCGACGCGTCCGGCAGCTACCCTGCCGCGCGGCTCGCGGACACTCCGGCAGACGTTTTCGCGCTCGCCGGCGACCTCGACCTGCTGGTCCTGGGGACACCGCCGGCTACGCACTATCCGCTGGCGAAGGCCGCGCTGGAGGCGGGGCTCGACGTCGTCGTTGACAAGCCTTTTGCGGTGCGAAGCGCCGAAGGGCAGGAACTTCTGGAGCTTGCCGCCCGGCTGGGCCGGGTGCTGACTGTCTTCCAGAACCGCCGCTGGGACGGCGACTACCTCACTGTCAAGGGTTTGCTGGACGGCGGGGTTCTGGGCGACGTGACCAGGTTCGAGTCCCGGTTTGAGCGCTGGTCCCCGGAAGTCTCCAAGGCGTGGAAAGCGGACGCCACGGCGGACGACGGCGGCGGGGTGCTTTTCGACCTCGGGACGCACCTCATCGACCAGTCCCTGCAACTGTTCGGGCCCGCCACAGTGACGCATGCGGAGCTTAGCGCCCGGAGGCCGGGCGAGAAGACCGACGACGATGTCTTCCTCGCCCTGCAGCATGAGTCCGGTGTGGTCAGCCACCTCTGGATGAACATGCTTTGCGCCCAGCAGGGACCCCGCTACCGGTTGCTGGGCTCACAGGGCGGTTTTACGAAGCACGGCGTCGACCCGCAGGAGCCTTATATCGTGGCCGGCGGAGGGCCTCTGGACGAGGATTATGGTGTCGAGGACGCCGAATGGGCCGGGCTCCTGGGCCGCGACGGACACCTGGACCGGCTGACTACCGAGCGGGGAGCGTACCCGGAGTTCTACCGGATCCTGGCGGACAAGATCAACGACGGCGGCGCCACCTCGCCGCTGCCCCTCCCGGTAGACCCGGCAGGGCCGATCGAGGTCCTCAAACTAATTGAAAAAGCACGGGAACTGGCGACGCATCACCCCGTTAACGCCTGAACGGCAGCCATCCAGAAAGCGTGCGTCAAAGCGACGAAGGAGCAGCACGCGTTGGATGACTGCCGTTCAGACGGCAACCCGTAGGTTACGCGGAGACCAGTTCGTGCCAGTCAGCTACGAGCGGCAGGTTGTGCGCTTCGGAGACGGAGTGGTGCGCCACGTGGCCGGCGGCGATGTTGAGGCCGGCTGCGAGGGCGGGGTCCTTCTCGAACGCGGCCTTCACGCCCAGGTTGGCCAGGGCCACGCCGTACCGCAGCGTCACGTTGGTCAGGGCGTAGGTGGACGTGTTCGGGACCGCGCCGGGCATGTTGGCCACGCAGTAGAAGATCGTGTTGTGGACCTTGTACGTGGGTTCCTGGTGCGTGGTGGGGTGGGTGTCCTCGAAGCAGCCACCCTGGTCCACGGCGATGTCCACGAGCACGGAGCCGGGCTTCATCCGGGAAACGAGCTCGTTGGTGACCAGCTTGGGGGCCTTGGCGCCCGGGATCAGCACGGAGCCGATGACCAGGTCCGCGTCAACCACGGACTTTTCGATTTCGTACTTGTTGGACGCGACGGTCTTCAGCCGGCCCTGGTACTGGGCGTCGAGTTCGCGCAGGCGGTTGATGTTGATGTCCAGGATGGTGACGTCCGCGCCAAGGCCCAGGGCCATGGCTGCGGCGTTGGTGCCGGCCACGCCGGCGCCGAGGACGACGACCTTGGCCGGACGGACGCCCGGGACGCCGCCTAGGAGGACACCCTTGCCGCCGGCCGGGGCCATCAGGGAGGTGGCGCCGACCTGGACGGACAGGCGGCCCGCAACCTCTGACATGGGGGCCAGCAGGGGCAGGGTGCGGCCTTCCTGGACGGTTTCGTAGGCGATCGCGGTGACGCCGGAGTTGATGAGCTCGCGGGTCAGTTCCGGCTCGGCGGCCAGGTGCAGGTAAGTGAAGAGGATCAGGCCCTTGCGGAAGCGGTGGTATTCCGCAGCGATGGGTTCCTTGACCTTCATGACCATGTCGGCGCGGGCCCAGACGTCATCGGCTTCGGTGACGATCTCGGCGCCGGCGATGGCGTATTCCTCGTCCGTGATGCCGGAGCCCAGGCCTGCGCCGCGCTCCACCAGGACGGTGTGGCCGTGGGTGCGGAATTCGTGGACCCCGGCGGCGGTGATGGCCACGCGGAATTCGTTGTTCTTGATCTCTTTGGGGACGCCGATGATCATTTCTTGGGCTCCATTGTTGGTGGCCTTTGTGGGCCGGACGTGCGGGGAGTCTGGTACTTCCAGAATAAATCCGTGTGTGAGGTAGCTGACAGGATCGCGGCAGGCGGGCGGGCGGCCTTCCGCTTATTTCCGGGCTTTTCGGAATTGTCGGCTAGACATCTGTCGAGCCGCGAAGCGTCAGGTGTCGCCTGCTGTCCGTTCACGTTCCGGCGGCGGCGGGCAGTAAGGTGGCAACCATGCACCAGCAGGACGTGGAACAGCTCGTGGAGCAGGTAGCCGTAAAGCTCGGCCGTGGATTGTCGCTCGAGGACCTCGACGGCGTCCTGCTCGCCTACAGCTCCAACCAGTCCCACGCGGACCGGGTCCGGGTGAACTTCCTGCTCAGCAAACGCGTGCCGGCGGATGTGAAGGCGTGGCAGCTATCGCACGGCATCGCGACGGCGGTGCGTCCCGTCGTCGTACCCGCCAACGAGGATCTTGGCATGCTCGGACGCGTCTGCGTCCCGCTGCTGGTCCGCGGTTTCCGCGTCGGCTACCTGTGGGTGCAGCAGGACATTGACGACCAAAGCGCGACGGCGATCCTCACCCAGCTGCCCGGCGTCCGGGACGAACTCGAGCTTCTGTCCGGGCTGCTCCTGGAGTCGAACACGGCCGAATCGGAGTTCCGCCGCCGCAGGGAGCAGGAGTTCCTGAGTGCCTGCCGCGGCGAAGCCAATGCCGTTGCCGCCGTGGCCGGCTGGAAGGAAGTGCAGGGCCGCGGCCCGTGGCAGCTCGTCACGGTGCTCGACGCGGATGGCTGGGCCGAGGGATCCGACCCCATCGCCTCAACCCTGATCCACCGGTCCTCGGCCCTGCAGGCGACCATCGGGGTGGACGCGGCGCTCTTCAGTGCCGGCACGGAAACCCACGCCGTGGTCCTGTTCCGGGAATCCACCGGGCGTGCAGCGCATGCGCAGGTCCTGGTCCACTACCAGCTGGAACTTGCCAAGCGGTCCGGGCGGCCGGTGCACCGGATCATCCTCGGAACCAGCGAAGGCTTCGCCAAGCCGCGCCAACTGGCAGACGCCTACCGGCAGTCCAGGCAGGCCGCGCAGGCCGCCGCCGTGGATCCCCAGCTGGGCGAACTGGTGGATTGCCGGGCCACCGGTGTTTACCAATTGCTGGCCTCCGCCGGTGGCGGCGCCGGTGCCTGGGCCGATGCCGGATCCGTCTACTGGCGCATCCTGGAAGACCACGACCGGAACGGTGAGCTCCTGCCCGTACTGGAACTCCTGTACGACAATGACGGTTCAGTGCAGGACGTCGCCACGAGGCTGCATCTGCACCGGAGCAGTATCTACAACCGGCTGGGCCGCATCCGGCAGGTCCTCGGCGTGGATCCGCTGAAGGGCATGGTCCGGCTGGAACTCCATGCGGCGCTCAAGGCACGCCGCTGGGCAGGGCGGCCGAGGATCTAGCGCGCTCTTACTCCCCGAAGACCTTCCGGGTCAGGAATTCGTTGCGGAATTTGTGCTCCGGATCCATCCGTTCGGCAAGGTCCTTGAAGTCGGAAAAGCGCGGGTACAGGGCGGCCACGGCATCGGCGCCGGCATGGAACAGCTTGCCCCAGTGCGGCCGGGCGTTGAATGGCGCCAGGGCCTCCTCCATGACGGGGAGCACCTTCTCCACCTCGTCCTGCCGCTGCTTCCAGGTGAAATGGAACCCCACCGAATCCTGGCCGTAAGCGGTGCTCAGCCAGAGCTTGTCCGCCGCCACGGTGCGGATTTCGGAGACAAGCAACAGCGGGGTGATGCGGTCCGAGAGGGCGCGGAGCTCCCCGATGGCGGCCACAGCGTGTTCGCGGCGGACGAAGAACTCGCTCTGCAGTTCCTCACCGCTGCTGGGTGTGAAGGCCATGCGGAAGTGGGCCAGCCGCTCGGACCAGGGCCCCGGAACCCCGAGTTGTTCGGTGCAGTTTTCAGCCGAGACCCCGGGCAGGGGGTGCCGGGCTCGGACGGCGCGTGTGCCGCCGAAGAACATTCCGGCGGCGAAGGCCTCGCCGGCCAGGGACGCCGCCGGGCCGGCGCCGGGTGCGGCCGGCCCGGACACGCGGCTCTTGAGCCAGGCCTGCGCGACGGCGTCCCCGCTCCAGTCCGTAAACAGGCTGACGCTGTAAGCGCTGGAGGTGGCGGCGTCGAAATTTCCCAGGACCGTTTCCCAGGGAAGGACTTCAAAGACGTCCTGCCGCACCGTGAAGGTTGGTTCGATGTCCAGCGTCACCTTGGTGACGATGCCCAGGGCGCCAAGGCCGACGACGGCGCCGTCAAAGTCGGGCGAGCTGCCGCGGTTGAGGTGGTGGACGCTTCCGTCCGCTGCCACGATTTCCAGCGCGGCGACGGACGTTGCCAGGTTGCCGTTGGCATCGCCGGAGCCGTGTGTTGCGGTTGCGATGGCGCCGGCCACGGAGATGTGCGGGAGGGAGGCCAGGTTGGGCAGCGCGTAACCGTCCGATTCCAGCTTTTCCGCCAGGGTTCCGTAGCGGGTTCCGCCGGAGACCGTGACGGTGCGCGTGGCGGCATCGATGCGGATGCCGGGATCCAGGTCTTCGAGCGAGACCAGCGATCCCGGGGAGTCGGCGATGGCATTGAACGAGTGCCGGGACCCCAGGGCGCGGATATTCGAGGCGCCGGCCACCACCTCCTGGACTTCTTCGAGGGTCCGCGGGCGGTGGATTGAAGCGGCCGTATAGCGGTAATTTCCGGCCCAGTTCAATTCCGGAGCGGAGCTTCCGGCTCCCGTGCCGCCGCTAATACCGGGCAGTTCGCTGACAGTGCGCATTGCATCCCTTTCGCGCCGGACCATCGGGGCCATCGGCAGACTGTTACCGCTAACAAGTTTGGTGAGCCGCTGCGCCCCGTGTCAACGGCCGTCCAAGGTTCAGCTGCGTCAGCGGTCCTCGATCGGCGTGCGGGACTGGCTTTGCTCGAGGAGGCGGACAGCGGCTTCACGCCGGCGGCGGGCGAGGTGGCTCTCCAAGCCTTTGGAGACGGCAACAAAAGCCACGCAACTGGCCATAAAAGCGGCAGTGTTGTTCAGGCCCATGGCTGTTCCGAGGGCGGCAGTCAGCAGCATGGCGGCGAACCCCGCCACAATGTGCCACCCTCTGAACTTACCCACAAATAAAGGGTAACCCCGGCCTTTGCGGCGTTCCGGCGGTAAGCGGGGATCGTTGCTTGATCCTTATCACTGCTTCACAAATTGCATCCGGCGCTACATCAAAGCGGCGCGCCGTTGCTGCCCGCCGCCTTGGTCTTCTTCTGCGTTTCCAGCCATTCCATGATGGCCGCCAGCCGGATCCGCCGGTGCGTGCCGCGGTACTCCACCGGAATTTCGCCGCGGTCCGTCATATTGCGGAGGTACGTGTGCGAAATGCCGGCGAGGTCAGCGGCCTGGGACGTGGTCAGCATTTCCTCGACGCTGCTGACAGTCACCGCTTCGCCACGGCTGAAGCGGCTCAGGAGGTCCACGACGGCGTCGCGCGCCTGGGGCGGCAGCCGGTGGACCGTGCCGTCCACAAACACGGTGATGTCGTGGCTGCCGTTGAGGGCGTGCTTCAGTTTCAGGGCTTCATCGCCGGGAAGCCCGGCGGTCACGCGGGGAGCAATCAGTGCCATGCGGAAAGCCTAGCGCCCCCTGCGCGACCCGGCCGGTATCGATGATCCAGTACCGATGCCGCTATACGGCGTCGAGGTCCGTCTCCAGGAGCGTGACCAGCGCATCCAGCGCCTGGTCGGCGCCGTCGCCGTCGGCCCGCAGCACCACTACGTCTCCCTTCGCGGCGCCCAGCGTCATCAGCGAAAGGATGCTGGCGGCGTCGAGGGCTTCCTCCGCAGGCTCGCCCTGCATGGAAATGGTGACGTCAACGCCGGCATTGCCGGCCGCCTCGGCGAACAGCGCGGCCGGGCGGGCGTGGAGGCCGGAGCGGCTTGCGATGGTTGCGGTACGTTCGGGCATTGCTTCTCCTGACGGGATTCGGTGGGCGGCTGTTAAAGGCCGAGTTCGGTGAGCACGGGCAGCTTTTCGCGCACCCAGGCGCGGGCTTCCGTTGCACTGGGTGCGGAAAGCGCCAGCTTGGCCAGCTGCTGCGCCTCGGCCAGCGTGACGGTCTTGAGTACAGCGGCTACCGCCGCCAGGGACCGTGCGGTCATGGACAGTGTGGAAACTCCAAGGCCGGTCAGCACGACGGCGAGGGCCGGGTCAGCCGCAGCCTCGCCGCAGACACCCACGGGTTTGTTGTGGCCCTCGGCGCGCGAGCCCTCAACGGTGAGGCCGACGAGGCGCAGTACGGCGGGCTGCCACGGAGTGTTCAGCGCGGCCAGCGGGCCGAGCTGCCGGTCGGCCGCCATGGCGTACTGCGTGAGGTCGTTCGTGCCGAGGCTGGCGAAGCCCACCTCGCGCAGGATGGCTTCGGCGGTCAGTGCGGCAGAGGGGACCTCCACCATCACGCCGGGTGTCTTGATCCCGGCGTCGGCGCACATGGAGGCAAAGCGCGCGGCCTCTTCCGCCGTGGAGATCATCGGGGCCATGACCCACACGTCAGCTTCGGACTGCTTCTCGGCCAGGGCGATGGCTTCCAGCTGGCGGTCCAGGACGCCGGGCGTGGTGAAATCCGTGCGGTAGCCGCGGACGCCCAGGGCGGGGTTCGGCTCGGTGGAGTCGGTCAGGAACGGCAGCGGCTTGTCGGCGCCGGCATCGAGCGTCCGCAGCACCACCTTCTTACCCGGGAAGGCATCAAAAACGCTCTTGTAGGCCGCGGCCTGTTCCTCCACGGAGGGCTCGGTGTCCCGTTCCAGGAAGCAGAATTCGGTGCGGAAGAGTCCAACGCCCTGCGCGCCCAGTTTCGCGGCCGCTTCCGCATCCTTGCCGCCGCCAACGTTGGCGAGGAGGGGCACGAGGTGGCCGTCCGCCGTCGCGCCCGTTCCGCTGAACTCGGCCAGGAGGGAAGCAGTGGCTGCCCATGCTTCCGCTGCGGTACGCAGCGATCCGTCGGGCTCGGCCGTAATGCTGCCGGCCGCGCCGTCCACATAAACTTCCGTGCCGTCCGGGAGTTCGTCCACCCCGACCGCCGCCACCACGGCCGGCAGGCCGAGGGAGCGGGCGATGATTGCGGTGTGGGACTGGGGGCCGCCGCCGGCGGTGATGAGTGCGAGGACCTTGTTCGGGTCCAGGGTTGCGGTGTCGGCGGGCGCCAGGTCCTCGGCTACCAGGACGAACGGCGTGTTGGAGGCAGGGATGCCCGGCGCGGGCACGCCGCGCAGCTCGGCGACGATGCGCGCGCGCACATCCAGGACGTCTGTTGCACGTTCGGCCATGTAGCCGCCCAGGTTGTGCAGCATCTCCGAGACGGAGGAGCCGGACTCCCAGATGGCGCGCTCACTCGAGACGCCGCGGGCAACGAGCTTGGCGGCACCCTTGATGAGCATGGTGTCCTTGGCCATGAGTGCCGTGGCTTCCAGGACTGCCTTGCCGTCACCCGTGGCGTGAGCGGCCCGGGCCTTCAGTTCGTCGTGCACGGCCTGGGAGGCCGCCTTGAGGGCGGCTGTCGCGTCCTCGGCCGTGACGCCGGCGGGCAACTGTTCGCCTGCCGGCGGCTCACTGATGGGCTTGGGCATTTGGCGGATGGTGCCGATGATCCGGCCGGGGCTGACGCCTACTCCTTGGAATTTCTGCACTGAAGGTCCTCGTTCTCTGCCGTAAGCAGGCCCCGCCATTCGTTGCCCGGGCGATTGCCCGGACCGTCGCGACGGCTACGTCCGACGGCTTTTGCGGTGCCTGAAAAAATTGTATGTGATGCACTTCATATAGCGTTGCTATAGGTGCTAGGGTAGCGGTTATGAGTTTCGATGGCCAGCTTCCGCCCAAAGTTCGGTTGCTGCGTGCAGCCGCCGAACTGCTGGCCAACTCCGGGGGCGCGGCCGTTTCCACCCGCCAGATCACCCAGCTGGCAGGGGTCTCCGCTCCCACCCTCTATCACCACTTCGGTGACAAGGAAGGGCTGTTCGACGCCGTCGTCGCGGCGGGGTTTGAAGAGTACGTGGCGGGCGAACGCGACTTTGCGCCGTCCGGACACCCGCTGGAAGACATCCGGCGGATGTGGGACAACCACGTCCAGTTCGGGCTGAACCAGCCGGAACTGTACTTGGTCATGTTTGGCAACATTCGTCCTGAGAGCCGTCCGGCCATCGTCGCTGATGCCGAGGCCCTCATGGAGGAAATGCTGAACAAAGCTGCCGTGGCAGGTCAGCTAAACGTCCAACCGCGGGAAGCGGCCAGGAGCATTCTGGCGGCGAATGTGGGAGTGACGCTCATGCTGATCGCGGAGCCTGCTGCTGAACGCAACCTTGAATTGTCCACCATGACCCGCGACGCCATGATTTTTGCGGTGTCCGCGGAGCAGGCCAGCGGCGCCGGACCGGATACTTCCGGGAAGTCATCAGTGGTGGTGGCGGCAATCGCCTTGAATGCCGCGCTCCAGGCGTCGCACTCGGACCAGCTCTCCAGCTCAGAACTCAAGCTCTTTCTCGAATGGCTCCACCGGATCTCCACCAGTTCCACCAGCTAAGTCGTCGAAAATATCGGACCATCCTGCGGTGCAGCAGGAATCACGGTTAGGAAATCACATGGCAACAGAGGCAGTTGCAAAACCCCGCACCAGCCTGCGGGTTGGCGTCCAGAAATTCGGGACGTTCCTGTCCGGAATGATCATGCCCAACATTGGCGCCTTCATCGCCTGGGGCATCGTCACGGCCTTCTTCATTCCGGCGGGCTTCACTCCCAATGAGGAACTGGCCAAGCTCGTTGGCCCGATGATCACCTACCTGCTTCCGCTTCTCATCGGCTACACCGGCGGCCGCATGGTCCACGGCGTCCGCGGCGGCGTTGTTGGCGCTGCCGCGACCATGGGTGTGATCGTCGGTACGGACATCCCCATGTTCATCGGCGCCATGATCATGGGCCCGCTGACCGCATGGATCATGAAGAAGCTGGACAAGGTCTGGGAAGGCCGGGTCAAGCCGGGCTTTGAGATGTTGATCGACAACTTCACCGCAGGCATCGTGGCAGCGGCCCTGGCCATCTTCGGCATGCTGGTGATCGGTCCGGTGGTGAAGGCCTTCAGTAACGGCGCCAGCGCCGTCGTCGAATTCCTGGTCACCAACGGGCTGCTGCCGTTCACCAGCATCTTCATCGAGCCGGCCAAGGTGCTGTTCCTGAACAATGCCGTCAACCATGGCATCCTCACGCCGCTGGGGACGGAGCAGGCGCTCGCCAACGGCAAGTCCATCCTGTTCCTGCTCGAGGCCAACCCCGGCCCGGGCGTGGGCATCCTGCTTGCCTACATGATTTTCGGCAAGGGCCTGGCCAAGGCGTCAGCCCCCGGCGCCGCCCTGATCCAGTTCGTCGGCGGCATCCACGAAATCTACTTCCCCTTCGTGCTGATGAAGCCCATCATCATCCTGGCCGCAATCGGCGGCGGCATGACCGGCATCTTCACGCTGGTGCTCACCGGCGCCGGCCTGCGCTCCCCGGCAGCTCCGGGCAGCATCATCGCCGTCTTCGCTGCGACCGCCAGCGACAGCTACTTCGGGGTTGCACTGTCCGTGCTGCTCGCCGCCACAGTGTCCTTCCTCATCGCTTCCGTGATCCTGAAGGCCAGCAAGACTCCCGTCGGTGAAACCGAGGAGGACAGCCTGGGCGCCGCCACCTCCCGGATGGAAGCCATGAAGGGCAAGAAGAGCTCCATCTCCTCGACCCTGACCGGTGCGGGGGCAACCACCGCCGTGATGGCAGGACCCATCAAGAACATCGTGTTTGCCTGCGACGCCGGCATGGGCTCGAGTGCCATGGGCGCCTCGGTGCTGCGGAACAAGATCAAGGCGGCCGGCTTCCCAGACGTCAAGGTCACCAACTCCGCGATTGCCAACCTGAGCGACACCTACGACGTGGTCATCACCCACCAGGACCTGACCGAACGGGCCAAGCCGGCTACAGCCAGCGCCGTGCACGTATCCGTGGACAACTTCATGAACAGCCCCAGGTACGACGAGATCGTGGAGCTGGTCAAGAGCAGCAACACCGAAGGAACGGCTGACGCAGCTGCTCCCGCTGCGGCGCCGGTGGCAACCGCCGCCCCGGCAGCTGCTGAAGCCGCAACGCCGTCGGACATCTTGGTGGCTGACAGCGTTGTCCTCAACGGCACGGCAACCACCCGCGACGCCGCCATCGACGAAGCGGGCCGGCTGCTGCTGGACCGCGGTGCCGTGGACAGCGGCTACATCGATGCCATGCACGAACGCGAGGAATCCGTGTCGACGTACATGGGCAGCTTCCTGGCCATTCCGCACGGCACCAACGCCGCCAAGGACCACATCATGAAGTCCGCCGTGTCCGTGATCCGTTACCCGAACGGCATTGACTGGAACGGCAAGGAGGTTAAGTTCGTGGTGGGCGTCGCCGGCATCAACAACGAGCACCTGCAGATCCTGTCCTCCATCGCGAAGGTCTTCACCAACAAAGCCCAGGTGGCACAGCTCGAGGCAGCCACCACGGTTGATGAAGTGCTGGAACTGTTCGGGAAGGTCAACGCATAGTGAAGGCTGTCCATTTTGGAGCCGGGAACATCGGCCGAGGCTTTGTGGGCCTGCTGCTGCACCAGGCAGGCTACGAGCTCGTGTTTGCCGACGTCGCGGAGGAGCTGATCTCACAGCTCGCCGCCGCGGACAGCTATGACGTCCACGAGGTGGGGGACAACCCCACGGTCCGGACGGTTGACAACTTCCGGGCGCTCAACTCCGCGACCCAGGAAGCGGACGTTGTGGCGGAAATCGCGACGGCCGACGTCGTCACCACCGCGGTGGGGCCGCACATCCTGAAGTTCGTGGCTCCCGTGATTGCCAAGGGCATCGCCGCGAGGGCTGCCGGGCTGGCCCCGCTGCAGGTCATGGCGTGTGAGAACGCCATCAACGCCACGGACATCCTGCGGGACGAAGTGGCGGCGCAGTGGGACCCCGCTACCGGACCGCTCGAGGCCGCGGCGGTGTTCGCCAACACGGCCGTGGACCGGATCGTGCCCAACCAGGAGCCGGGCAAGGGCCTGGATGTCACGGTGGAGACGTTCTACGAGTGGGTCATCGACCGCACGCCCTTCGGGGAGAATGTGCCGGTCATCCCGGGCGCCACGTTTGTGGACAACCTGGAGCCCTACATCGAACGGAAGCTGTTCACCGTGAACACCGGGCACGCCTCGGCTGCGTACTTCGGGTTCGAAGCGGGGCTCGGCAAGATCTCCGAGGCCATGGCCGACCAGGATGTCGCCGCGGATGTGCGCGCCGTCCTGGACGAGACCAAGGAGCTGCTGATCCACAAGCACGGTTTCAACCGCGAGGAGCAGGAAGCCTACGTGGAGAAGATCCTGGGCCGCTTCACCAACCCGCACCTTCCGGACACCGTGAACCGGGTGGGCAGGGCTCCGCTGCGCAAGCTCAGCCGGCACGAGCGGTTCATCGGCCCGGCAGCGGAACTTGCCGAACGCGGAATCGTTCCCGAGGCGCTGCTGGGTGCCATTGCTGCTGCCCTGCGCTTCAACGATCCCGCCGACGCCGAGGCAGCTGAGCTGGCGCAGATCGTGGCATCGTCCACGGCCGCTGAGGCCACGGAAAAGGTGACTGGCCTGACACCCGGGCATCCGCTCTTCGCAGCCGTCGAGTCGCTGGTGGAAGAGGTCAAGGCGGAGGTCAAGGCTTAGGGCTGTCCCGCTTTTGCCTCGCAGACGCTTCCTCACCCCGCCTGGCCGGGTGGGGGAGCGTCTGTGCTTTTGACGCAGGTAGTGAGACAGCTTCCGATTGATTTTTAGGTACCCTAACTGTTAGGGTACCTAACTATGAACAATGTTCAGTCGACGCCTGCCCCGCTGCAGACCCTCGCCCAGGATTTCCGGGAAGCGCTCCGCCACAGCGTCTACCTGGTCCGCCGCCTCGACGCGGAAGGCGAGCTCAGCGCCGCACAGCTCAGCACACTCAAAATGCTCCTCGGCGACGGCGTCCGGGTCGGCGAAATAGCGAGGAACCTGGGCGTCCGGGTGCCCAGTGCCACCGAGCAGATCATCAAGCTCGAGAAGGCCGGCCTCGTGCGCCGCGACCCCGATCCGGACGATTCGCGCGCTGTGCGGGTTGTGCTGACCGCGGAAGGCCGTGCCGCCGTCGACTCCGCCAATGAGCGGCGCAATGCCGTCATGGCCGGAATCCTCGAAACCCTCACCGATGATGACCGGCAGGCCCTCGCCGCCGCGCTCCCGGTGATCGAAAAGATCAATGGAACCCTTCACAACTAATACCCACGACTGAGGAGTGCCCTTCATGGAAGGCCAGCTCGCCGCCACGCGGCCAGCAGTAGAAGAAACCCTGGAAGCCGAGAAGGCCTCCTTGCTCAAGCAGCCCAAGGCGGTGTGGGCCACGGCCCTCGCCGCGGTGTTCGCGTTCATGGGCATCGGCCTGGTGGATCCGATCCTCCCGGCGATTGCCAAGAACCTGGACGCCACCCCAAGCCAGGTGTCGCTGCTGTTCACGAGCTATTTCCTGGTCACGGCGGTGGCCATGCTGGTCACCGGCTTTGTGTCGTCCCGCATCGGCGGCAAGAAGACCCTGCTGATCGGACTGGCGGTGATCGTGGTCTTCGCCTCGCTGTCCGGAATGTCGGGCAGCGTGGGTGAACTGATCGGCTTCCGCGCCGGGTGGGGCCTGGGCAACGCGCTCTTTGTAGCCACCGCCCTTGCCGTCATTGTGGGCGTCGCCAGCGGAGGCGCCGGAACGGCGATCATCCTTTATGAGGCGGCACTGGGCCTGGGCATCTCCCTCGGCCCGCTCCTGGGTGCCCTGCTGGGCGGCTGGCAGTGGCGGGCACCGTTCTTCGGCACCGCTGTGCTCATGGCAGCGGCCTTTATCGCCCTCATCGCGCTGCTCCCCACCACCCCGCTGCCGGAGCGGAAGGTCAGGCTCCGCGACCCGCTGCTCGCCTTGGGCCACAAGGGGCTGCGGACGACGGCGGCCAGCGGCCTGTTCTACAACTACGGTTTCTTCACCATCCTGGCTTTCACGCCGTTCATCCTCGGCATGGACGCTTACGGCATCGGCGGCGTGTTTTTCGGCTGGGGCGTGGCGGTCGCGGTCTTCTCGGTCTTTGTGGCGCCCGCGCTGCAGAACCGTTTCGGCGCCACCAAGGTGCTCACCGGGACCCTGGCGGTCCTGATGCTGGACCTGGCCGGGCTGGGGCTGGCCGCCGGGCACTCGGTTCCCGCCGTCGTCGTACTGGTGGTGGTTTCAGGTGCGCTGCTGGGCATCAACAACACGGTGTACACGGAACTGGCCATGGGCGTCTCCGACTCGCCGCGGCCGGTGGCGTCAGCCGGCTACAACTTCGTGCGCTGGATGGGCGGCGCCCTGGCACCGTTCGCGGCCGCCCAGCTGGGTGAGCACTTCGGCCCGCAGGTTCCGTTCTTCGCCGGCGCCCTGGCCATGGTGGTTGCCATCGCGATTGCCTTCGGCGGACGCCGCTACCTGGCGGCCCACGAACCCCACGTGGTCTAGGCGGAACCGCCGGCCGGCGGACCCGGCCCGGACAACAGATAAGGCCCATGTTCTTCATCAACATGGGCCTTATCTGTACGCTCGCGCGGAGCCGGAAACCTAGACCTTGACGGTGCCCTTTGGCACGAACAGCGTTTCCGCCTGCTCCAGGGACATGCCGTTGGTCTCCGGCACCTTGAACATCACGAAGAAGAACGACGCCGCCGCGAACAGCGCGTACATGGCGTACGTCAGCGGCAGCGAACCTGCCGCCATCACGGGGAAGCTCAGGGTGATGGCGAAGTTGGCGATCCACTGGGCAGCCGCGGCGAGGCCCAGGGCGCGGGCGCGGATCCGGGACGGGAAGATCTCACCCAGCAGCACCCACACCAGCGGGCCCCACGAGGCGCCGAAGCTGACCACGAAGACGTTCGCAGCCACGAGGGCAACCGGGCCCCAGGCGCCGGGCAGCGAAATCTGTTCGCCGGATCCCGTAGCCGAGGCGAAGGCCAGGGCCATGGCCCCCAGCGAAACAGCCATGCCCACAGAGCCGGCCAGCAGGATGGGGCGCCGGCCGATGCGGTCCACCAGTGCGATGGCCACGAGGGTGACCAGGATGTTGGTGACGGACGTGGCCACCGAAATGGTGAGCGAGTCCTTCTCCTGGAAGCCGACGGCCTTCCACAGGGTGGTGGAGTAGTAGAAGATCACGTTGATGCCCACGAACTGCTGCAGCACTGACAGCGTGATGCCGATCCACACCACGGCCTGCAGGCCGAAGACTTTCCCGCGGAGCGATCCCTTCTGGCCGGCAAGCTTGTCTTCCTCGATGGCGGTCTGGATTTCGCGGATGTGGCGGTCGGTGTCCTCTGACGGGGCGATGGTCTGGAACACCTTGCGTGCCTCGTCCTCCTTGCCCTTGAAAACCAGGAAGCGCGGGGATTCGGGCAGGGTGTAGGCGATCCAGCCATATACGACGGCCGGCACGGCACCGGCGAGGAACATCCACCGCCAGGCCTCAAGTCCGAGCCAAAGCGGCTGGTCCGCGCCGCCTGCCGAGTTGGCGAACAGCGCGTCGGAGAGGAGGGCGGCGAAGATACCCGTGGTGATGGCAAGCTGCTGCAGAGAAGCGAGCCGGCCGCGGACGTGCCGCGGCGAGATCTCCGAGATGTATGCCGGGGCAATGACGGAGGCCAGGCCAATGCCGAGGCCGCCCACCAGGCGCCAGAAGATCAGGTCCCAGACGCCGAACGCGAAGCCGGTGCCGGCGGCACTCACCAGGAACAGGATGGCGCCGAGCTTCATGGCGGGGATGCGTCCGTACTTGTCGGCCACCTTGCCCGCCAGGAAGGCGCCGGCGGCGCAGCCCAGGAGGGCGACGGCCACGGCGAAGCCGGTGACGGCCTCGCTCAAGGCAAATTCGCCCTTGATGGCGTCCACCGCGCCGTTGACAACGGAGGAATCAAAGCCGAAGAGGAACCCGCCCACCGCTCCCGCGATTGCGAGGCCGATCACCTTGCGGGGAACGCCAGGGCGGCCTTCGGTGCTGGATGTGGACATGGATCTCCCTTGGGATTTTGATGCGTTGGGTTTTAGCTGTGCGGACATCGTTGACCACGGAACCGGCCCTGTTGGCCGGCGCACACGCGCTAAACAGTGTGCCACTTCACGCTGTGAGGTTCCACTTAGGGGCGGAAACGAAGCGGGAGGCAGCCTAAAAGGCTGCCTCCCGTGACGTACGCCCGGCCAAGCGGCTTAGTGGGCGGCCACCGCTTCCTTTGAAGCAGCTTTCGGGTCCGTCAGCTTCTTCTTCGGCAGCGCGAAACTGATCAGGAAGGCAATCCCGGTCAGCACGGCGGCAGTGAGCATCACGGCGTCGATCGACTGCGCAAAGCCCTCGGTGATCGGGCGGGTGAGCACGGGGTTGGCCGTGTGCAGCCAGCTGGTGTCATTGAGGGAATCGTTGGTGGCGCCGTTCTGGAAGAACTCGTACAGCTTGGCGTTGGCGGGATCGGCAGCCACAGCGGGGTCCTTCAGGACCTTCAGGTAGTCGGCGTTCTGCATGGCGTCCTTCATGCCCGTGGCGATGCGGTCCGCGGCCAGGCTGAACAGCATGGAGATGAAGACCGCCGTGCCCACGGCACCGCCCATGGACCGGAAGAACGCCGCGGAGGAGGTTCCTACGCCCATGTCCTTCGGCGGAACGGACACCTGCATGGCCAGCGTGAGCGGCTGCATGCAGAAGCCCAGGCCGAGGCCGAAGAAGACAGCGATGACGCCCGGAACCCAGAGCCCGGTGTCCACACCCAGCGAGAAGCCCATCACGAGGGCTGCGGCGGTCAGGACGGCCGTGCCCAGGATCGGGAAGATCCGGTAGGTGCCCGACGCCGAGATGGTCCGTCCGGCGGTGATGGAACCGGTCAGGATGCCCACGGTGAAAGTGATCATCATCAGGCCGGCCTCGGTGGGGGTGAGGCCCTTGACCAGCTGGAGGTACATCGGGAGCATCGCGATTGCGCCGAACATGCCGATGCCGATGATGAAGTTCAGCAATGAGGACAGGCCGAACGTGAGGTTCCGGAAGAGCCGGAGCGGAATCAGGGCATAATCGCCGGCACGCTTCTCGGCCAACAGGAACGCGATGATGCCCACCACGCCCAGTCCGATGCACAGGAGGGATGCCGCCGAGGTCCAGCCCCAGCTGCGGCCCTGTTCGGCTACCAGGAGCAGCGGAACGATGGCCAGCGTGATGGCCGCCGCGCCCCAGTAGTCGATCTTCTGCTTGACGTGCTTGGCGGGCAGGTGCAGGTAGAGGAAGACGACGGCCAGTGCCGCGAGGCCGATGGGCAGGTTGATGAAGAACACCCAGCGCCAGCCGTCAAAGCCAAGGATGTTTGCGGACCCGGCGAAGGCGCCGCCCACCACGGGGCCGAGGACCGAGGAGATGCCGAAGACGGACATGAAGTAGCCCTGGAACTTGGCCCGGTCCTTGAGCGCCACAATGTCGCCAATGATGGTCAGCGCGAGGGCCAGCAGGCCGCCGGCGCCCATGCCCTGGATGCCGCGGGCGATGGCCAGTTCGGTCATGGAGTGCACCGAGCCGGCATACAGGGAGCCCGCCAGGAAGATTACGATCGCGGCGAGGTAGAGCGGGCGGCGTCCGAAGATGTCGCTGAGCTTGCCGTACAGGGGGGTGCTCACCGTGGACGTGATGAGGTACGCCGTGGTGGCCCAGGCCTGGAGGGAGAGTCCGTCGAGATCGTTGGCGATGGTGTAGATCGACGTGGACACGATGGTCTGGTCCAGCGAGGAAAGGAACATGCCAAGCATGAGACCCACCATCACTGTGATGGTCTGACGCTTGGTCAGGACGTCCCCGGCTACGGGCCCGGCGGCGGTTTTGGACATGACTGCTCCATTACAAAGAAAAAGGGAATCAAGCTTGATAGTTGCTTTCAGTAACTATCTTACTTTGCGATTTGTTCCCTTTGTCCTGCGAAGCCGCTGCGAAATGAAGAATTAACCTTGGCGTTCCACCAGGATGCCGTCCGGATCGCACCAGATCATGGCGCCCGGGCGCACTGTGACGCCGTCGATCTCCAGTTCAACGTCCGTTTCGCCCGCACCGGTTTTGGTGCTCTTGCGCGGATTGCTGCCGAGCGCCTTGACGCCGAGCGGCAGGTCGGCCAGGACCTCGCGGTCCCGGACGGCCCCGTTGATGACGACGCCGGCCCAGCCGTTGGCGACCGCGCTCGCGGCGATCATGTCCCCCATGAGCGCTGTCCGCAGGGATCCGGCACCGTCCACCACCAGCACGGCGCCCTCGCCCGGGGTTCCCAGGGTGGACTTCACGAGGGCGTTGTCCTCAAGGCACCGGATGGTGCGGGCCGGTCCGCTGAAGTGGGAGAGCCCGCCCAGCGACTGGAACTGCAGCGCGATGGAGTCGAGTTCCTCGCCCCGTTCGTCGTAAAGGTCGGCAGTGTTGATTCTGCGGCTCTCCGGGATGCCCTCGTTGTCGGGACTTTCCGGGGTGGCTGCGGAAGCGGTCATTGGTCCTCCTTGGAAGCGGCTGTGGAAAACCCGCGTGCGGGCCGTGATGCTCACGATAGTCTGATCGGACACCAATCATCAGTTCCTGGGGGGAGCCGCCATGAGCCTGTCCGATCTGCCGGGGCGCGTCCCGGACCCTTCCGCTGTGGCTTCGCCCCCAGCGGGAGGTTCGACGGCGGCGCTCGCCGAACCGGAGCGGCGCGTTCGTCCGCTCTGGACCACCGGCGTGGTGCTGGTGAATGTTGGAATCAATGCGGCTTTCTTCGGCCCCATCCAGGTTCTGCTCGGCCAGCAGGCCGCCCATTTCAGCGAAGGCGACAAGGAAGCCATCCTGGCACTCGTCACCGGAGCCGGAGCGGCAGTCTCCCTGGTGGCCAACCCGCTCTTTGGCGCCTTCAGCGACCGCACCACGTCACGGCTGGGCCGCCGGGTGCCGTGGGTCGTATTCGGGGCGGTCCTCGGCGCAGCCGCACTCATTGCCCTGGCCGGCGCCCCGAACGTGGCCCTCATGACCATCCTCTGGTGCCTGGTGCAGGCAGGCTGCAACGGCGCCTACGCCGCCATTACCGCCGCCATCCCGGACCGCGTTCCGGTGCCGCAGCGGGGAGCGGTGGGCGGGCTCGCCGCTATGGGTCAGACGGTGGGAATTCTGATCGGCGCGGTGATCGCCGCGGCCGTCAGTGGGAACTTCGGCGTGGGGTACCTGGTCTGCGCGGCGGCTCTGATTGCCGGTGTGGCACTGTATTTCTTCAAGAGCGACGACGTGCCGCTGCCCGCGCAGGCGCGCCCGCCCTTCAGCCTGGCCGGCTTCGCCAGGGGGTTCTGGATTTCGCCAATTCTGTATCCGGACTTTGCCTGGGCCTGGCTGACCCGACTGCTGGTGAACATTGGCAACCACATGGTCACCCTGTACCTGCTCTTCTTCCTGACGGACGCGGTGCGCCTGAAGGAAACGCAGGGGATCGAGCCGGCCTTCGGCGTGCTGATCCTCACCGGCCTGTACGCGGTGATGGTGATCATCACCAGTGTCATCGGCGGTCCGCTCAGCGACCGCATGGGCAAACGGAAGCCGCTGGTCATCGCCTCGTCCGTGATCATCGCCGTCGCGTCGCTGATCCTCGCATTCGCTCCCAACTGGGCGGGCGCCATAGCCGGTGCTTCAGTCCTGGGGATCGGCTTCGGCGCCTACCTGGCAGTGGACTTCGCGCTCATCACCCAGGTCCTGCCCAGCGCGCTGGACCGCGGCAAGGACCTCGGGGTCATTAACATTGCCAATTCGCTCCCGCAGGTCCTGGCGCCCCTCATTGCGTTCCCATTCGTCACGCTCTGGGGCGGCTACGTTTCCCTGTACATCGCGGCCGCAGTGATCGGGCTGCTAGGCGCAGTGTTCGTGGTGAAGATCAAAGGCGTGGACTGAAACGGGCGGACTGCGGCGCCCACCGTTTTGACTAATTGGCGCCATGGCCGGTGCCGTATAGTGGACTCGAATTGCTGCGGCAGTGCTGTGATGGGGATCGCCTGACCGCTGTCCGAAACCCACTCCCGGAACGCTGCTGATGCTTGAACTCAATCCAGATCTTCCCCCCATGGCTTCGCCGCCGACCCTGCCCAGACAACAGATCCGCTACGCCAGGATCCTGGATGCCGCCGCAGGATTCGCCCGGAAAGGGCTGGATTCCGTGAGCCTGTCCGAGGTGGCCGCTAAGGCCAACGTCCCGCTGGGAACCCTGTACCGGTACTTTCCTTCCCCCACCCATCTGATGCTGGGCCTCTACCGGAAGCAGTTGGGAGAGCTGCAGGTGGGAAGCTGGCCGGAGTCCGGCGGGAACCGTGTCCATTCCATGGCCGGTGTGGTGATGGAGATTTTCCACATGCGGCTGATGCAGCCTGCGGTGGAGCAGTGCCTGAGCCAGGGCGTCTATGCGAAGGACAAGGACACCACGGTTCTCCTGCGGGAGATCGACGTCATTGCCGAGCAGGCCGTCACGGTGGCAAGTGGCGACGCCGCCAAGTCACGTGTGCTGCTGCTGACCGTTTCCGGCCTGGTGCAGGCCGTGCGCTGCCGCCGGCTGTCGCTGTTCGAGGCGGAGGAAGACCTGAAGAAAGCCTGCTCCCTGCTCACCCGGTGTTAGCAGTGCGCCGTAACCGGTCTAGACCAGTCGGAGCGGTTTTGCGGTAAATATTGGTGACGTGAGTCACTTCTGGCGTTGATAAAACGTTTTATCAGGCATGGTGGTCGGCCCAGTGTCCACTCAGCCGTCGCGCATCTGTCTACCATTGCAGGACCGGAGTGGCTAGCAGCCCGTACCTTGCAGGAGCTTCACCGCGGTCCCGCCATCCCTTGGGCCGCAGAATTTCCAGCCAGCCCTTCTTGAGCCTCCTATGTGCTTGAGCCTTCATGTGCCGTGTGCCCACGGCTAGCCCCAGGAGACAACGACGTGTCCACTGAAACCATCACTCCCGCTGACAGCTCCGCTTCCTCCGAGGAAGCAACGGTGCTGACCGACCAGGAGATCTTCGAAGCCCACCAGGGCGGCAAGTTGTCCATCTCCAGCACGGTTCCGCTGTCCAGCAAGCGCGATCTGTCCATTGCCTACACCCCGGGTGTCGCCCAGGTCAGCCGCGCCATCCACGCCGAGCCGGAACTCGCCAAGACCCTTACCTGGGCCCAGCGGCTTGTTGTTGTGGTCAGCGACGGCACCGCCGTGCTGGGACTCGGCAACATCGGCCCCAGCGCCTCCCTGCCCGTCATGGAAGGCAAGTCTGCGCTGTTCAAAGCCTTCGGTGACCTGGACTCCATCCCGCTGGTGCTCAACACCACCGACGTGGACGAGATCGTGGAGACCCTGGTCCGCCTGCGCCCCAGCTTCGGCGCCGTGAACCTTGAAGACATCTCTGCTCCGCGCTGCTTCGAGCTTGAGGAAAAGCTCATCGAAGCCCTGGACTGCCCCGTCATGCACGATGACCAGCACGGCACCGCCGTCGTGGCCCTCGCGGCGCTGACCGGCGCCGCCAAGGTGACCGGCCGCGAACTCGAAGGCCTCCGCGTAGTGGTTTCCGGTGCAGGCGCCGCCGGCATTGCCGTCGCCGAAATCCTGCTCACCGCCGGCATCCAGGACGTCGTCCTGCTCGACTCACGGGGCGTCATCAACAAGGACCGTGCGGACATCGCGGCCGATCCAGCCAGCAAGAAGGCGCAGATGGCGCAGCGCAGCAACCCGCGCGGCATCACCGGCGGTCCCGGCGAGGCGCTGCTCGGAGCCGACGTGTTCATCGGAGTCTCCTCTTCGAAGCTGGACGAGGAGCACCTCAAGCTCATGAACCACAGCTCCATCGTGTTCGCCCTCTCCAACCCGGATCCCGAAGTCCTGCCGGAGGTCGCCTCACGCTACGCCGCCGTTGTGGCCACAGGACGCAGTGACTTCCCCAACCAGATCAACAACGTGCTGGCCTTCCCGGGAATCTTCCGCGGGGCGCTGGACGCCGGTGCCCGCCGGATCACGCCCGCCATGAAGCTTGCTGCCGCCCGCGCCATCGCTGAACTGGCCGAACCTGAGCTGTCCGCCGATTACATCGTGCCCAGCCCGCTGGATCCGCGCGTCGCACCGGCCGTTTCCGCCGCCGTGGCCGCAGCGGTCGAGGCGGAGTAACCGCGGAGTATCCTCCGCCAGGAAGTTCGACGGCGGTGCCTCCCGTGCTGGGGAGGTGCCGCCGTCGTCGTTTTTGTCAGCGGCCGCCGTCCCCGGCCCGCGCGCTGGCAACCCTAGACTGGGGGGCATGAACCCCGAGATCCTCGTGACTGTCCTCTGCGGCCTTGCCATCGTGGTGGGGGTGGCCGGCACTGTTATCCCCGTGCTGCCGGGCAGCATCCTCATCGGACTCAGCCTGCTGGCCTGGGCCATCTGGGGCGGCGCCGGAACGGCCGGCTGGGTGGTGTTCGGGGTGGGCCTGGCCTTCGTGCTGGCGGGAATGGCGGCCAGCGCAGTGCTGACGGGACGGAAGCTCAGGGAGCACCGCATCCCCAGCCGCAGCGTGGCGGTGGGTCTCGTCTTTGGCGTGGTGGGCATGTTCCTCATTCCGGTGGTGGGTCTTTTCGTGGGATTCGCCGCCGGCCTGCTGCTCAGTGAGTCCCACCGCACGCGCGATTTCCGGACCGCCATGACCACCAGCTGGGCAGCATTGAAGGCCACAGGCGTGGGCATGCTGGTGGAATTCGGCCTGGCCTGCCTTGCCGCGAGCACCTGGGTGATCGGCGTCTGGGTGGCGGCGGTCAGCTAGTCCTCCCAGCGGCCGCCAAGCGTGCACCACTAGCATGGAAGAATGAGCGCCGGACAGACCTCAGGACCGATCTATCGCGACAACCGCGACCTCACCCCGTTCGGCGACGCCCAGGTCCGCACGCCGGTGCGTGACATCGCCGACGGCGTGGGCGGGATCCTGCACAGCGCCCTGGGCGGCCGGAACGGCGCCCTCCTCAGCGTCGATGGGCCCGTCCCCCGGATGAAGCGGCTCCCGGGGAAGGCCGCCAAGACCGTCTATGACGCGGTCTTCCACAACACCGACCCCAACCGGCTGATCGCCGCCGGCCGCGCCTATCCCGGCTGGGCCGGCCTGTGCTACGTCATGGCCGGGCTGCTGGCCTATATACAGGGCGGATACCTGCGCGCCTCCGAACTGCTGCAGCGGGGCCTCACCACCAGGAACGACGACGACGCCAACCAGTTCGCGTCCGGCTACCTGACGCGCGTGGTCACCCGGGTTGAAGTTGCCGAACGCATCGACGTTCCGGTGCTGTTCAGCGAGGAAGCCGTATTCCTGGCACTTTCGCACTCGCTGCGCGAAACGGGCCACCTTGAGGCGGCGCTGCAAACCGTTTCCTCGCTGCCTCCGTCGCTGCCGGCCGCACTGGCCCGCTGTTCGCTGGCGCACGCCTTGGGACGGGACAAGGAAGTGGTGGTCTGGACTGAAGGGCTGCTCAATTCCGATGATCTCTCGGCTGCGCTGCTGCTGGTCCGCGCCCGGTCGTTGCGGCGGCTCGGGGCCCACGCTTCAGCCCAATCCGCCCTGAAGGAGGTCCTGCGGCGGCGGAAGACCCATCTTGCGCTGCGTAACGATGCCCTCACGGACCGCGCCCTTCTGCTGCTGGACAACGGCCGGAAATCACTCAACCCCCGGGACTGGCTGCGTGGAAAGCCCGCCGAACTGGAAACCTTTGAAGTCATCCGCAAGGACGTTGAGGAGCGCAGGCTCTGGGAACAGGAATGGAAACAGCTGGACCGGGAATGATCCGGAGGGTCGGTATTGATCTCCCCGCTCAGCAGGGGGCGTTGGCAGCCGGGCCCTTGTGGGCAATGGCCGGCCGCGGTACAACGGACCAATGGGCGATGCAATCAGGCAGTGGATGGATAAGTACATCACGGCGTGGACCACCAATAAGCCGGAGGACATCCGCGCGCTCTTCACCGAGGATGCCGTGTACGCCACCCGGCCCCACGACCCGGATGCGTGGCGCGGGCACGAGCAGATCGTGGAACGGTGGCTGACCGCTGCGGACGAGCCCGACGAATGGACCTTCGAGTGGTCGCCACTGGGCTCGGACGGCGACCTGCATTTCGTTCAAGGCCGCACAAACTACCTGGGTGACCGTCCCAGCTACGAGAACCTGTGGGTGGTCCGGCTCGGCCCGGACGGACGCGCTTCCGCCTTCACGGAATGGTTCATGGAACGCAAGGTCTAGCCCGGCGTTGGCGGATGCTAAAGCCAGGCGATCCGGACTGCCAGGGGAATCAGTTGCTCTGACAGCAGCACCGCCCCCAGCGCCACCATGATGATCCCGCTGGCAAGGGTCACCCGCCGGGCGGCCCCGGGCCGCGAGTGCAGCAGCTTCCGGGACAGCAGCGCCACGCAGGTGTACACAACGGCCACCAGCAGGACGAATGTCAGGCCCAGCAGCGCGGACTGCACCGGAACGGGCAGGGACGCCTCCGGGCTGACGAACTGGGGAACCAGCGCCACGAAGAACAGCAGCCCCTTGGGATTAATCCCGCTAGTGCCCACGCCCTGGAGGAAGGTGCGGAACTGGTTGAACTCGGCCGGCGCCGCGGCGGTGCCCGCCGGGCCTCCCGCCGTCGTACTTTCGGGGGAAGCCTCACCGGCGCCGAAGGTGGCGCCGCGCCATGACCGGATGGTGCCGAAACCCAGCCACAGCAGATACGCGGCTCCTGCCACGGTCAGCCAGCCGAGGACGCCCGGGAGGCCCGCAAGCAGGGCGGCCAGTCCGGCCACCATCAGCGCCGTGTGCAGGACGTAGCCGCCGCAGAGCCCGGCCACCGCGGGCACGAAGCTTCGCTGTTTCAGGCCCGCCGCGATGGAGTAGGCCCAGTCCACGCCCGGGGTGCAGGCCAGGGCGCCGGCAACCACCAGGAATGCGAGGAATAACTGGGGATTCACGGCGGCCTCCTACGATGTGCTGATAGGAGAAACTCTAGGGAAAACGCCGCCACAAGTGCTCCCTGATTTACTCAGGAATTGCCGCTACTCGGTAAGATAATTGCGTGATTGACCATATTGACAGAAATATCTTGCGCCACCTCAAAGAGGATGGCCGGATGACTGCCACTGCTCTTGCCGCAAAGGTGGGTCTGACGGTGGCGCCGTGCCACCGGCGGCTGCGCGACCTGGAGTCGGCAGGGGTGATCCGGGGCTACCGCGCGGACATCGACCCGGCCGCCGTCGGGCTCGGGTTTGAGGCGATCGTTTTCGTGACGCTGCGGCAGGTGGACCGGCCCACCATGGAGATCTTCGAGAACCGGGTGGCGGACAATCCCAACATTGTGGAGGCGCAGCGGCTGTTCGGCTCGCCGGACTACCTCCTGAAGGTGATCGCGGAGGATCTGCCCGCCTACCAGCGCTTCTACGACGCCGAGCTCACCTCATTGCCCGGCGTGGAGCGGCTGACGTCAACGCTGGTGATGAAGAACCTGAAGTCGAACGCCGGCCCGCCGGTCTAGGCGTGAACCCTCCAGTCAGGCAGCCGGGCTGACATGGACGATGATCACTTGGGTGTCCTTGGCGCCGTCGTACCGGAGATCGTAGTTGACCTCCAGCCCGGTGGACGTTCCCGGAGTGATGGAGAAGTCGCTTTTCTTGGCGGGGTCCGCTTCCATGGAGGCAATCCACCGTTCTGCGGAAGCGCTGTCGATTCCATAGCGCTCCACGCCGTCGCGGATCAGGTCGGCGAACGCCCCGGCCGAGTCCGCTGTGAGGAAGTACGTCACTTCGCTGAAAGCCGGGTTGTCGGCGGTGGTTTTGAAGCGGAGCCGGTCCGTTTCGCCAGTGATCTCGCCGCTAGGTGCGGCGATCGTCAGCGCGATCTTGCCTGAGTCGCGGGTGTTGATTTCCGGGCCGTAGCTCTGCTCGGAAACCCGGACGTCCGCCTTCCTCAGGGAGCCCGAACTCATGTCCAGCCGCGCGGTCCTGGTGGCCCTTATCTGTTCCACACCGGCGGCATCGAGGGTGGAATATTCAGAGGTGCTCATGGTGCTGCTCCCTTGGGGCGTCGGTTGGGTAGCGTTGGGGCTGCTGATCTGGCAGCCGGTGAGGGCGAGGCAGCCGGCCAGGGCAATAAGAGCGGCGGCCTGCCGCCTAAGGCGCGGGCGCACAGCCGGCGGCGCGGGCATCACTGATGCACCTCTGCGTCGAAGCCTGAGACGAAGCGGTCCATGATGCCCGGAATGTTGCTGGTGGGGCGGTACTGGTCCACGCGGTCGTTGAAATCGGAGCCGATGATCTGCTGGGCACGCGCGGGGTCGGTGGCCAAGAGGTTCTGGTAGGCAGGCAGCGTGTCCTGCTGGATGAGGGCCCAGCGCTGGTCGGCGTTGGCGATATTGCCGTCCGGAAAGCCCGTGGTGAAGTCCGTGCGGAACTGGGCGGGATTGTCCCAATTGGTGAATGGCACGTTCTCCGGGCCGGGGCTTTCCACGCTGAACTTGTAGGGGAACACCTCGGGGTAGCTTTTCGCGCCCGGGATGGACGGTTCGCCGGCCAAGGTGACCATGTACGTCACTGCCTCCCCGCCGGCGTGGCTGCGCATGGTGTTGTAGTCGTCGGCGATGATCTCGTTTTGCTCGCGGTACAAGAGTGCGGTGTTGCCTTCTTGCACCCGGGCTGGTTCGCCGGAATCGATCTGTGCCCACGCCCGGGCGGTCTCCGGATCGATGGCACCCGAGTCCCGGAGCCGATTGATTTCGTCCAGTCCGCCAGTCATATAGGCCTGGTGCTGCCGGGCCTGGTCAAGGAAGATTTCCTTGTTCATGTCCAGCATGCTGGTCTCATAGAACTTGATCTCCTGGTCAGTCATGCCTGCAAGCTGCTCGATCTGATCCAGCATGGGCAGCGGAATGTCCGACGCCGGGTTGTCCACGATCTGCCGGGCGAGGTCCCGCATCATGGCCATGTCCTTGAACCCGCCCGCAAATGACGGGCCGATCATGTTGGCCATGCCCGCCCACTGCAGGTCCGGGTTGGACAGGTACGCCTGGCCGTAGAAATCGTAGACCTTCCTGATGGTCTCCCAGTTGTACTCCGTGCCCTTGGAGGTATCCCAGTCGGCGGGGTCGATGCCCATGTCCCGCATGGCCTGCTGGTTCCAATAGCCAGTGAGGAAGTCCGAATACTCCGGCGAATTCTTGTTAATCAGCCCGGAGTCGGCAGCCGCGTCGAGGGCGGCCTTTGCAGCGTCAGGGTTGGCCAGCGCCCAGTTCTTGAAATCGTCACTGTTCAGGTAGGCATCACGTTCGTCGGGCGTCATGCCGTTGAGCTTGGCGGTCAGTTCCTGTGCCGCGCCGTCCGTCGGGGAATTGCCGCCGGCGCCGGGCCCGCCCGCGCTGCCACCTGCTGAAGCGGTGCTGGCCCGGTCCTGCTGGTCGGCGTTTTGCAGCAGGGCTTTGGAAGCGCTGTGGATGCCCGCCGCCGCAGCCCTGAGTGTCTTAGCGTGTGAGCCGTTCCAGTCGCTGCGGAAACGGTCGCCGTCGTTGCCCTTCCAAGGGCTGGATGCGATGGAGCCGCCCAACTGTTGCCCCAGCTGCTCCAGCCGGCTTGCACCTTTCGCCAGATCCTTCGCGAGCTGGCGTAGCTGTGCGACGTCCGCACCGTAGAAGTTCCCCGCCACTTTTCCCCCTGGTTCAAGTCCACGGCAAGCCTAACGGCTCCGGCGGGACGAGGCGATGGGGAGGAGTCCCCGTGGCGGATCCGGCGTCAGGCGTCCAATAGCCCGGTGGTTCGGTACGGGATGACCTCGCGCAGGAACATGCTTGTGGAGGTGCGGACGATGCCGGGGCACAGCCGGATTTCCTCGGACACCCGGTAGAGATCGTCCGGGCTCCTGGCCACCACGCGGATGAGGAGATCCGTGTCGCCGGCCGGCGCGTGGCATTCCAGGACCTCGGGGATCTTGCGTAGTGCGGCGATGGCCTCGTTCAAGTGGCTCTGGTCAAGTTCGGCGCTCACCGCTGCCGCCACGCCGCGGCCGAGCGCTGAAGGCAGCACGCGGCTGCTGTTGGGACGGAGGGCGCCCGACCCCGTCATCCGCTCCAGGCGCGACTGTACAGTTCCGCGCGCCAGTCCCAGCTTTTGTGCCAGCACCATGATGGGCACGCGGGGATCGTCGTCCAGCGCTGCAAGGATCCGCCGGTCGGTTGGATCGAGTTCCTGCAATCTGACCACTTCCTGCCTACCATCCGCTCAGTGATTGATCAGATTGATCAAAGAAGCACCAGCTCGTTGCACCTACTGTAGGACTTCTGTTGAAATGGTGGCAACAAGGGACGCAGGCTACCGCCGGATCCCGCAGGCTACAGGAGCCCCGGCACACCACCCGGTCCCTGGACAAGGCTTCCCGCAAGGACGCCGCCGCTGATTGACGCTTGTTCACGCATAGTCTTTCCGCAATTTTTATTCCGCCAGCAGTGCGACGGGTCCGGAGCCTCGCTCCCGGGCCCGGCACGGCAAGAGCCCCTGAGCCACCGACTCCGGATCACCCGGGGTGTTCGGTAGTTGAGGGGCTCTTGTGTTGTCCGGATTAGGCTGGTGCCATGACATCAGCCGGCCGCTTCGCTCCGAGCCCTTCCGGCGAACTCCACGTGGGAAACCTCCGGACGGCGATCCTGGCCTGGCTGTTCGCCCGCTCCACCGGCCGGCGGTTCCTGATGCGCGTGGAGGACCTGGACCGGGCCCGTGCGGGTGCAGAGGCGGAACAGCTCCGCGATCTGGCGGCCATCGGCGTGACCTGGGACGACGGCGTCGTGCGCCAAACGGAACGCGAGCCGCTCTATGCGGAAGCGATCGGCGGTCTCGCTGCCGCCGGCCTGACTTATGAATGCTTCTGCACCCGGCGCGAAATCCAGGAAGCGCCGTCCGCGCCACATGCCCCGCAGGGTGCGTACCCTGGGACGTGCCGGAACCTGGATCCGGCGGAACGCGAGTTCAAGAGGACCATTCGGCCCGCTGCCATCCGGCTTCGCTCGACTGTGACCGACTGGACGGTGGAAGACCGGTTGCACGGCACCTACACGGGAGTGGTGGACGACTTCGTGATCCGCCGGAATGACGGGGTGACTGCCTACAACCTGGCGGTGGTGGTGGATGACGCAGCGCAGGGGATCGACCAGGTGGTCCGCGGGGACGACCTGCTGCCCTCCACGCCCCGGCAGGCCTACCTTGCCTCGCTGCTGCATATTCCCGTTCCGGAATATGTCCATGTGCCGCTGGTGGTGAATTCCGACGGCGTCCGGCTGGCCAAGCGCGACGGCGCCGTGACCCTGGCCGATCTGGCCGAAGCCGGGATGGATGCCGCACGGGTCCGGGACATCATCCTGGAATCGCTGGGGCTCCCGGCCGGCCCACTGCAGCTTTCCCTTGCGCACTTTGATCCCTCGGCGCTGCCGCTGGAGCCGTGGGTGTGGCCCGGCGTGCCGGGCGTAGGCGCGTAGGCTGGAACCATGCCAGAAACAGGAACCACGGACTCAAACGTCCCCCAGCCACGATTCACTGTTGAGACGGCCAAGGTCCTCGCCGAAGTTGCCCACAACCGCCAGAAGGACAAGCTCAAGCGGCCGTACCGCGAACATGTTCTCGCCGTCGGCGACGCCCTGGCGGATTTCGACGACGACATCCGGATCGCCGGCTACTTGCATGACATTGCCGAGGACACACCCATCACCCGGCAGGCTCTGCTGGACATGGGCGTTTCCGAACGCGCCGTCGGCATCATTGAGCGTGTCACCAAACGGTTGCATGACAACCCGGATGACTACCAGGCCGGCATCCGCTTCATTGCCGAGGACCATGACGCCACCTTGGTCAAAATCGCCGACAACGCCCACAACTCACTTCCCGAGCGAGTCAAGGCGCTGGCAGAAAAGTGGCCGGACAAGCCGCCAGTCACCCGCTATGACGACGCCCGGCCGGTGCTTTATGGCGCTGTGCCGGTTGAAGAAATCCGGTTGATCCTGGCCCGCGTCAACCCCTGGTTGCTGGAAGAACTGGACGACCGCCTGGACGAGGCGGACGACACCGACTACGAGAACCTCTCCTACGATTCCTAGCGGACGCCCTCCCAGAGGGCCCGTTCCCACGGCCGGGGGTCGTAAACGACTTCCGAACCGGCATTGAACAGCATGGTGGTGCGGCGCTCGAGATCGTAGCCGGGCCAGCCTGGATCGCCTGAAGAGGCGAAGGAAACCCACGCGCCGTGCATGGTATCAGCCAGTTCCTGCGGCGGGTTTGTTCCAAGCAGCGGTCCGAAGAGCCTGGAATTCGTGTCCAGGTTGTCGAAAACGAAAGGTACTTCCACTGCGTGGACTGCGCCGAGGCCGGGGGCGGCCCACCCAAATTCGTACATGTACGTCCGCGCCGACGTCGCAGACGCTGCCTTCGCGTGGGCATCCGCCAGGCGGAGTGCAGGAATCCGCACCCACCAGTCGGTTTCCACAGCGGCAAGCAGCTCGCCCGGAGAACTGCCCGGAAAGTGGGACCGGTACTCGCGGAGGGCCGTCTCGGCGGATAGCCCGTACACGCCAATTGGCGGGAAGCCGTCCACGCTCCTGGACTCCGCCAGGTCCCGCTCCGTGACCTTGGCAATTACCCCGGTAATGGCCAGGAACAGCTTCCAGTCTTCGGTATTGCTGCCGACCATGACGTCCACTGTGGAGCCTGCGCCGGCAGCGATCCGTTCGATGGGGCTGCGGGGAATGATGTCGCCGTCGATTGACGGTTGCCAGAGCATCGAGCTGGCCACCACCTCGGGTCCCCAGCGTGCCGGGTCCGGACGCGCCACCAGGTCCGCCTTCATCTCCGCCTGCGCCGCGAGGAATCGCTGAACGGGGACCGCCGCCATCGCCTCCCGGGTCTGCGGAACCGCGAGCTTGTCGGCAAGGAATCCGCCAATTCTTTGGGCGGTTTCGGTGGGAATGGCATGGTGGGCGGCGCCGCTCTGCAGGATGGCCCGACGGAAGAGCCCGTCGGCGCGGGGCATTGAGAGGAGGACTCCGATGCTCATGGCGCCGGCCGACTGGCCGAACACGGTGACGTTGGCGGGATCACCGCCGAAGGCTGCAATGTTGTCGCGGACCCACTCCAGGGCCGCCACCTGGTCGAGGAGGCCGATGTTGGCCTGCCCGTCCCCAAGGTCCAGGAACCCGTCGGCGCCGACGCGCCAGTTGATGACCACACAAACGACGCCGTCCCTGGCGAAGTTCGTGCCGTTGTACGCCGCCGTCGAGCTGATTTCGAAGGCGCCGCCCTGGATCCAGACCATAACCGGCAGGCCGCGGCTGCCCGGGTCAGGTGTCCAGATATTGAGGTTCAGGCAGTCTTCGCCAGCCAGGGCTGTGTCCCACTCCGTACCCGCACTTTCCGGAGGAGCCGGCTGGAAGGGGGCTGCACCGTACATGGTTGCGTCCCGGACGCCGCTCCACGGCTGAAGCGGCTGCGGCGGTCGAAGGCGGTTGATGCCCGCCGTCGACGCCGCGAACGGAATGCCCAGGAAGCGGTGCACGCCGTCGGCAATGCTGCCGCGCACCCGGCCATGCGTGCCCTTAACTACAGTGTCCATGCCTAGCACCTCACGGGTCGAGGATTTCCGGCCATAGGGATACCTTGGCAGCACGCCGTAGTGCTGCTGAAGGGCCGAAGGTCACCCCTTGGTGGTCGAACCCGTCGGGACTTCCCGCTCCATCCGTTCCAGAGCTGCAGCCATCTTGTGGGTGCCGCGCTTCTCGTCAATAACGATCGAAACGCCCAGTGCCAGCACGATCACCAGCAAGCAGATGGGCATGGCGACCCCGGCAGCGGCGAGCCCCACGCTGCCCGCCAGTGCCGCGAGGACGCCCGCCGCAACGGCAATGACCATGCGGTCCACGCATATCATCACGCTGTACAGCCATGTCAGGGAAAGTTTGAACAGCGCCACGGGGACCGCGATGCTGGCCACAGCCACGGCGGCGCTGATGTGCGCCTCCTGGTCGATGTAGTAGGCCGCAACGTGCAGTCCGGCGCCGGTTGCGGCGATGGCAGCGAAGATGGGGATGTGGCCGTAGCCGAAGAAGAATGAGCGGTGCCGTTGAAGATGGAGGGCCCGGCCGGCGGGCAGGATGAAGTAGATCCACCACATGGCGAAGGCCAACGCCGTGCCTCCGAAACCCACCAGGGCGGCGTCGACGCTCCAGCCATGGTTTGCCACGATGGCGCGGAGCGTTTCGATGGCACCGATCAGGCATTCACCGAGGGCGATGATGGCCAGCAGTCCGTAGCGTTCTGCGATGTGGTGGGCGTGCCACGGGGTCCGCATGGAGCGTTCGGCCACGTACGGCGTTGCCATTTCCAGCACGTAGAGGGGAACGGTCATCATGATGGTGGTCGGCACGTCCGCCTGGATGAGGAGCACCGCAACCCAGCCGAGCTGCACCACTCCCAAATATGTTGCGTAGCGCAGGCAGGTCTGGCGGCGGGCCGGGTCCTGCCGGGCCGCCCGCAGCCACTGGAAGACGAGGGCAAGGCGCATAATCACGTAGCCGCCGACAATGACGGCGTTGTCCACATGGTCGCCCTCCACCAGCGAGTGGAACAGTGGCTCGATCCCCATGGCCAGAATGAGGACACCAAGCAGCTGGATCATGGTGACCACTCGGAAAACCCAGTCATCCGTGTCGTACGCGCTGGCGAACCAGGTGAAGTTGATCCATGCCCAGATCACGGCAAACATCGTGAACGTGAACCCCAGCAGCCCGGCACCGAAGTGGGCCCCCGCGATCTCGTGGGCGAACTGGCTTCCGGCCACTCCGAACGCAATCACGAAGGTAAGGTCGAAAAATAGCTCCAGCGGAGTGGCTGCCCGGTGCCGCTCATGCGGGTCGCGGCCGCCCATGCGGGCCATGGCATGCCGGAGGGGGTTGGAAGACATGGGTCAAAGATTACCGCCGGGAGCGGACTTTCGCGCTCGAAGCACAAGCCAGATGTAGGCGAGGTCGAAGACGCTGCAGAGGGCGCCGAGGCCCAGGATGAGCGGTGAGTTCCCGAACCAGCCGAACACGACCGTAGGTGCCAGGGTGCCAATCCACTTCCCAACGGCGATCAGCATCGATTGACCCCGCGGGCCGCCGCGGGCCACGAACATCGCGATGAAAAGCCCGGACATCAGCAGGTTCTGCAGGAAGGCCGCATAGCGGGAGGCCTGGTCCCAGCCGAACTCCACCACGAACAGCAGCTGAACGGCAAAGGCGGTGACTCCCAGGAGCAGCGCCCAGCCGAGGAAGAGCTTCCGCGTCACCCAGGCGGGAAGCTCGGCCCGGCCGAACCTCACGAACGTGTACAGGATGGCGACGTCCGCCAGCGCCCACACAATGTTGATGACGCCCTGGACGGAAAGCACTGTCGCCACGGAACGCGAGGCGTAAATGGCCTCCCAAGCGAAGTTCAGCGCCAGGGCTGCTGCCGGGATGGCGTAGGTCCTGTCCCGGAATCCGATCCGGATTGCCTCAACGTACACCGCCGTCCAGGCGACGCCGCTGACAACAGTGAGGAACAGGATCATCATAGAACGCGCGTGGGAACTTACACCCGGCCCAGTGAGTCGATGTCCTCAAGGAAGTCCTGGTGGACCTCCTTGCTCACCGTGGTGCGGGTGTCCGCAATAGCGTCGAGGTAGTCCTGCGTCGCGGGGCCCTTCCGGACCGCGTCGCGGACGGATACGTCGCCACCGGAAGCCAGCCCGCCGTCGTCGTACACTGCCTTTTCCAGCGCCCGCTGGGAGGCACTCCGGGCCGCGTACTCAATGTCCGCGGGGGAGAAGCCCTCGGTGCGGTCCACCAGCAGCTCAACGTCCACGTCGTCCACAACGGTGGCCGGGATGAAGCGCTGCCACATGGCCTCGCGGGCCTGGCGGTCGGGGAGGCCGATGGGGATGACGTAGTCAAACCGGCCGTGGCGGAGGAAGGCGGTGTCCAGGGCGCGGATGAAGTTGGTAGCGCACACCAGCAGGCGCCCGGGCTGTTCGCGGAAGGCCGGGATGATTTTCAGGAGCTCATTGGTGACGCCCTGCAGAGGAGACGGCGGTTCGCCGGACCGCTGGGACGCGATCTCTTCCACCTCGTCGATGAACACCACGGCATGTTCCAGTTCGGCGATTTCCAGGAAGGTTTCGCGGAGGGCGCCGGCGAGGCCCTTCGGATCGGCCGCGAGCCGGGAGGGGAATACCTCCACGAAGGGCCATTCGAGCCGGGACGCGATCGCCTTCGCAAACGTGGTCTTGCCGGTGCCGGGAGGGCCAAAGAGCACGACGGCGCGCGGCGGCACTACGCCGAATTCGTCCGCCAGGTCCGCCTCGGCCAGGGGGAGCACCAGCCTGCGTTCCAGCAGTTCCTTCTCGTTGCGCATGCCGGCCACGTTTTCCCAGAGGTCGCGGGCAAGGATGCGGCCGCCGAGCAGGCCCAGGGGCTCGAGCTCCTGGCGCTGCACGGGGATGGTGCGCTCGAAGTAGCGCAGGTTCTTTTTGAGCACGAAGCCGCGGCTCAGGAAGGCCTCCACCCGGGTTTCGGACTCCGGCATCAGCGCGGACAGTTTGTTCAGCCCGTGCGGGGCCATCCGGTTCTCGACGGCGGCCAGTAGCGAGGTGCCGATCCCGCGGCCGCGGTATTCGGGGAGGGTGGCCAGGAAGACGATCCAGCCCTGGTCGTGCGCGGCGCGTCCCACGGCGGCGCCCACCACCATATCGCCCTGCACCGCCACCACGGCGTGGTCCTTTTCGCAGGAGGCCAGGACCTCGGAGAGCGCGTAGACGGGCTCCACATTGCTGGCCTTGAGCGACTCCCAGAGGTGCAGGATGCCGTCAAGATCGGCCGAATGGAAATCCCTGATCCGCCAGGTGGTCATGAGCGTTTCTCCTGTGGTGGTTCGTCGTTGAGCCAGCGTGAACTTCTCCGCTGAGCATATGCGAACCTAACCCCGCCCGGGGTTGCGGCGGCGTTGCATTACGCCGCCGGGGCGGCCGCGCCACAGACTCAAAGGAGCATGGCGGACCTTAGATTCCCAGCGTTCCCATCGTGTTGCGCAGCGTGTCGGCGGAGTGCTGCAGGGCCGCCAGTTCGCCGTCGTCCATGGGCGTGTGAAGGACGCGGTGCACGCCGCCGCGCCCCACGATACTGGGAAGGGACAATGCCACGCCGGAGATTCCGTAAGGGCCGTCCAGCACGGTGGACACGGGGAGTACGGCGTTCTCGTCCCGGAGCAGGGCTTCCACGATCCGCGCGCCGGAGAGGCCGATGGCGTAGTTGGTTGCACCCTTGCCGGCGATGACCTTGTAGGCGGCCTGCGTCACCTCCCGGGCAGTTTCGGCAAGGTATTCCGGGGTGAAGATGCGTTCGCCGTCCGCTTCCCAGTCGAGGATCGGGACGGGGCCGATGGTGGCGCCGGACCACACCGGAAATTCCGTGTCGCCGTGTTCGCCCACCATGATGGCATGGACGCTGGCCACGGAGACCCCCGCACGGCGGGCCAGCAGCCAGCGCAGCCGCGAAGTGTCCAGCACCGTGCCGGAGGAGAACACGCGCTCCGGCGGCAGCCCCGAGATCTTTTGCGCCGCGACCGTAAGCACGTCGCAGGGGTTGGTGACCAGGACATAGACCGCGTCGGGGGCGTGCTGAAGGAGTTGCGGCATGAGCTGTTCGAGGATGCCGACGTTCGTTCCGGCCAGGTCCAGGCGAGTCTGGCCCGGCGCCTGTTTCGCGCCGGCAGTGATCACCACGACGTCGGCACCTTCCGTCACCGCGATGTCGCCACCACCGCTGACCGAGGCGGCCGCCGCGGCGAACTGGGTGCCGTGGGCGAGGTCCAGGACCTCGGCCTCTGCTTTGAGGGCATTGACGTCGAACAACGCGATGTTGCTGGCCGAACCGCGGATCAGGGCTGCATAGGCCAGCGAGGTGCCCACGCTCCCGGCGCCCACCACGGCAAGTTTGGATCCTGACATGAGCTACCTCTTCCCCGGTCCCGGAGTGCCGGGACCCGCTGATGGTGCAACTGCCCGCAATGGCTTCATGCTACCGATTCAGCCGCATCCACACATCAGCGCGAACGGACACTTGCGGCCCCGCACCAAAGCGCGAACGGACACTTGCGGCCCTTGAATCCGAGGATTTCAGGGCCGCAAGTGTCC